>NZ_JBDQQR010000002.1:460035-820070 GCF_039888675.1 Mesorhizobium sp. CAU 1732 | reverse complement strand
CACAGGTTCAAATCCTGTCCCCGCAACCAAAACCTCCCAAGCTGAAATGCAGATACCACCGTCGGCAGGCAGGAAGCTTCGCTTCCCTGGCCGAGGTAGCTCCTCGTCCTGCGGACCATAACCCCAAGGCGCCGATGGACGCTTCAAATCCCGCCCCGAAACCATTTTTGTCATAACTACCAAACAATCACCATCCAGCCGATACAAACGCCGCCCACACGGGCGGCTTTTTGCGTTCAAACAGCCTGTAGGCACCAGCGGAGTGGCGCTTCGAAGACGGCTAAGTCTTGAGCGAATCCGTTCTGCGATCGCAGCGAGTTGCAAGAACAGGAGGGTAGGGCCGGCGCGATCTTTGCGAACGCGCAGGTGATAGAGCGTGGAGGATCGGCGACAGCGGGGCTGCTATCAAAGAGCGGAACAGGCGCAGTCCGCACGGACTGTGGCAGGACCGCGGCGGAAACTCCGGAAAGCCGGTTGAAACGTGCTTCCACGCCAGACACAGTTTTCATCGGCGTTCGAGAGTGCTGAGTGAGCGGACACAGATGGGCTCGCCACCGGATACCGGGACCATCATACCGAAGCCGTCGAACAGTTCCGCAACGTCGTCTTCGACAGGGAGCGCCCCAACCTTAATTCTCAAACTCCCTCTCAGCCCGACACCAAGCGCGCAAAGGCGCTTGGTCTCATGGAGCAAACGGGCGTATCTCCCTATCTGGCTGGAGACTTCGGGGCTGGATCGGGTTGGGCGAAGCATGTCGGCGCTGGGCGTGGTCAAAGCGTCGGAAAATACGCTTGGTTCATTGAAAACATCGCGTCAACCGTCGATGACAAACGGCTTCTCCTGATGCCGGAAGAAGTTTCTGACGATCGGGTCAAGGGCGCGGCTGTTGCTTTCATAGATTCCGCATTGCTCGATCGCCTGCCGTATCGGCGTCGCACCATGAATGCGCTTGATGATCACCTGGGACGCGAAGGGGCCGCGATGCGGATGCCAGCCGATGCCGAACGTCATGCCCGTCAGATAGTTCGACTGGTGCTGATGCACGGCGTAGAGAATGGTCTGGCCAAAACTGTCGATGACACCGCGGGCATATTCGATGATGAATATCCGGTCGCCCCTGAAAACGACGTGGCCTTCAAAACGCGAGCGCAGCGGCTTGTCGACGTTTGAATCGCGTGCGCGTCCGACATAGCGCGACCGCACGACGCCTTCTTCTTCCCTGATGTCGATGAAGCCGCACTGGACCTGGCCGATCCAGGATGGCGTCATGAAGAAATAGTGATAGGCGCCGATGTAGTTGCGCAGGATCGCCAGCTCGCCCGGATGCGGGCGCAACGCGTCCCCGAGCGGATGACGGCCGCCGGCCGCCGGCCGCTCGTCGAATAGCCGGCGAAGCTTGGTCGGATCTCCGAGCAACTGCGCCTCCGACACGGCAAAATGGATACAGATCCGGCGCAGATTGTGCGCCGATGGAACTGCCTGCCCTTTCAGATACCGTTCGAATTGCTGACGGTTGATGCCGATCTCACGGCAAATCGCCGACACCGATGCCCGGCTCGAGCAAAGGAGTTCAAGATTGGTCAGAAAATTCGAACTGTGGATGCGTTTTCGAGTGCTCATTTTATGCTGTTTTACGTGATCTTGCGTAAACTCACTTAAAAAAGCACAAGGCCGCGTAATTGGCAAACGGCCTGAAGCGGGTCATTGATATTGCATGATCAGTTCCACATGCAATCCGGTCTCGCTGGCGGCCGTCGTCGAAGACCCGGATATGGGCATAGTGCTTCCCGATGGAACGCGGTTGTCCGCACGCGTCTGGATGCCGCAGGATGCCACCGAACGCCGCGTGCCGGCCATCCTGGAGTTCCTGCCCTACCGCAAGCGCGACGGCACGGCTGCACGCGATCAGATAAACCATCCCTATTTCGCCTCCCACGGCTATGCCTGCCTGCGTGTCGACATGCGGGGGTGCGGCGACTCGGAAGGTCTTTTCGACGACGAATATTCCCCTCAGGAACTGCGTGACGCGCTCGACACCATCGCATGGATCGCCGATCAGGATTGGTGCTCCGGCCAGGTTGGCATGATGGGAATTTCGTGGGGCGGTTTCAACTCGCTCCAGGTTGCGGCGCTACGGCCCGAACCGCTCAAGGCGGTCGTGACCGTTTGCTCCAGCGTGGACCGTTACGCCGACGACATCCACTACAAGGGCGGCTGCATGCTCGGCGAAAACATCGGCTGGGCGGCGACGGCCACCTCGTGGTTTTCGATGCCGCCCGACCCGGAGATCGTCGGAGACGGATGGAAAGAGAGCTGGATCGCCCGGCTGGAAAACACGCCGTTCCTGGCGCGTAACTGGCTCACGCATCAGCATCGCGACGCGTATTGGCGCCATGGCTCGATCTGCGAAGACTATCCGGCGATCGATGCCGCCGTGCTCAGCGTCGGCGGCTGGCATGACGGATATCGCAACACGATATCGCATCTGGTGCGAAACCTGAGTTCTCCGGTCAAGGGCATCGTTGGCCCCTGGAATCACAAATACCCGCACCTCGCCGTGCCGGGACCGCAGATCGGCTTCCTTCAGGAGGCGCTGCGCTGGTGGGACCGCTGGCTGAAAAACATCGATACCGGCGTCGACAACGACCCGGCCTACACCGCCTGGTTGATGGACAGTGTTCATCCCGAAACGTCATTTGCGTATCGGCCGGGCCGATGGATCACAGAGGCCGAGTGGCCGTCGCTGCGCATCGAGGCGCGAACCATGTATCTCGGCTCAGGCACAATCGGCGACGCCCCTCCGCGCGCCTTCCGTCTGCATGTCCATCCGGCCACGGCTTGCGGCATGACTCAGGGCGAATATTTCCCCTTCGGTTTCGGCCCCGGGGAACTGCCGGACGACCAGAGAGCCGACGACGCTCTGTCGCTGTGCTTCGATTCGGCGGAGGCGACCGAGGCCACCGACATCGTCGGCGCGCCACGCATCAGGTTGAAAATCGCCTGCGACCGGCCTCGTGCGCAGATCGCCGTTCGGCTTTGCGATCTGCGGCCGGACGGAACCTCGGCATTGATCACGATGGGCTGCCTCAATCTCCGTCACCGCGCCAATCGCGAACACCCGCAGGATCTGGTGCCCGGCGAAGAGGTCGAGATCGACTTCGCGTTGGACGAAATCGCCTATCGCCTCCCGGAGGGACATCGTCTGCGTGTGGCTGTGTCGACGAGCCTGTGGCCCTTCATCTGGCCCGAAGCCGAGCCTGTCACCGCGACATTGTCCGCAGGCGAACTGGTCTTACCGGTGCGCCCGACCGCCGATGCGGACGAGCGCGCGTTTCCCGAACCCGCCGGCGCGCCCGCATTGCCGGTCGAAGTCGTGGGCGTCGCCGAGGGCGCAAAACGGGTCGAAACCGACATGACCACCGGCGAAACGCGCATCGTGATTTCGGGAACGGTGCCAAGGACGCGCGATCTGACGACCGATCTGGTGACCGGAAGTCAGATCCAGGAAATCTGGAGCATTCGCAGGAACGACCCCGCCAGCGCGCAGGTCAACATCGTCTGGGATCGCACGATGGGGCGCGGCGACTGGGAGACGCGCACCGTGGTGACCACGCGCATGTGGGCCGACATACAGAATTTCTACGTAACGCAGCGGCTGGAAGCCTTCGAGGGAGAACGGATGGTCTTCCACCGCGACTATCAGGACAGCGTGCCACGGGTCTGAACCGACCAAACGACAAACGAGGAAAAGCGCCATGACGACATTCCCCTTCGAACTGAACAGACGCCGCGTGCTCGGCGGTCTGGCAGCGGGAGCCGCAGGTCTGGCGTTGCCGGCTCACCGGGCGCTCGCCCAGGTAGAGGGCGACGGCGGTCGCCTGAGAGCCCGTCTTTATGCGGACATATCCAATCTGGACCCTGCATTCTGGACGTCTGCATCCGATGCACTGGTTATCGAGTGCCTCTTCGCCTTCTCAATGCAGTTCGAGACCGGCACCGAGAGTTTCGACACCGTTCCGCTGGCGTTCAAGCGTGTCGAGCAGATCGATGACACGCATGTCGAATTCGAGTTGAACGAAGGGATCGCCTATTCGGGCGACTATGGCGAGATGACCGCGGAGGATGCCAAGTTCTCGTGGGAGCGCATCGCCGACCCCGAGACGAAATCGCCCTATGCCGACGACTGGGCGCAACTCGATCATGTGGACGTGACCGGACGCTACACTGGAACCATCGTTCTCAAAGCGCCGTTCGCGCCGCTCTTCACCTCGACGCTGCCCGGTGTCAGCGGCGTCATCCTGCCTCGCGCGGCGATCGAAGCCGCCGGCGGGCGTTTTTCGACGGAGCCGCCCGTCTATTCCGGCCCCTACCGGATTCGCGAGTGGCAGCCACGCACGCGCCTCGTCCTGGAGCGCAATCCCGACTTCACGCTCTACGAGGTGGAATTCGACGAGATCGAACTGATCCCGATAGAGGACCCCAAGACCGCCGAATTGGGTTTCGAGGCCGGCGATCTGGATCACGCCCAGACCTCGATTTCTTCGATCGGCCGCTATCAGGGTTCACCGCCCCGCGACGCGAGTTTCGACCAGTTCACCGGACTGAACTACAACTGGCTCGGTATGAACGAGGAGAACGAAGTGTTCAAAGACCAGCGCGTTCGCCGCGCCATCCAGCACGGCATCTCCCGCGAAGCGGTGGTGGATGCCGCCTATCTCGGTTCGGCGAAGCCGTCCGCGGGGATCATTGCGCCGGGTCTCGTCGGCCACCGCGAGGCCAATCTCTACGATCACGATCCGGCGCGCGCGATCGAACTTCTCGCCGAAGCCGGCGTCAGCGGGCTGACCGTTTCGCTGGCCATCCAGCAGACCACGGAAGACCTCGCAGCCGCGCAGGTGATCCAGGCGCTGCTGGCCGAGATCGGCGTCACGGTCCGTATCGACCAGTATGAGAGCGGAACCTACTGGAGCCTGGGCGTCGAGGCGGCCGGCGACCAGTGGCGCGACCTCCAGCTCTTCCTGTTCAGCTTCACCATGCAGCCGGACCCGAGCTGGGCGACGGTCTGGTTCACGCCCGAACAGGTCGGCGTCTGGAACTGGCAGCGTTTCAACAATGAGGAGTTCGGCCGCTTGCATCGCGAGGCATCGGCCGAGATGGATCCGGTTCGTCGAGCGCCGATCTATGTGCGCATGCAGGAGATCATGGAGGAATCCGGCGATTTCGTCTTTCTCACCTTCGAGCCCGTCGCGACGCTGACGGCGCCTGGCATCCGCGCCGCGATGCGACCGGACGGGACGCCGATCCTGTCGCGGTTCGGTCGCGGATGACCCGCGTCGGATGATCGGCTACGCGCTCAAGAGGCTGGCGCTCTCCGCCGCGGTTGTCGCACTGGTCGTCGCGGCGCTGTTCGTGATGATCTATGCGGTGCCCGGCGATCCGGTGCGCGTGGCGCTGGGTCCGCGGGCAAGCGAGGCGCTGATCGCCGAACTGCGCGAGCGCATGGGGCTCGACAGTCCCATCTGGATGCAGATCGGTCTGTTCTACTGGTCGCTCTTTCAGGGCGATCTCGGCCGCGACGTCATTTCCGGCGAACCGGTCCTGCGCATCATCATGGCGCAGCTTCCCGATACGATGCGCCTGATTGCCGGGGCGATGGTGGTGGCGATCGTTCCCGGCGTCGCGCTCGGCGTCCTGTCGGCCACCCATCGCGGCAGCCTGCTCGATCGGCTGACCTCGCTCTTCTCCGTCTCGGTGATGGCGGTGCCGTCCTTCCTCATCGCGATCTATCTGCTGCTCGTCTTCTCGATCCAGCTTGGCTGGTTTCCGGCGATCGGCGCGGGACGCGGAGGCTTCGACACGCTGTGGCGCCTCGTCCTTCCTTCGCTCGCTCTCGGCCTCGCCTGGATCGGATACACCGCGCGCATCCTGCGTGCGTCCGTCCTGGAGGTCATGGGCGAGAGCCATGTCCGCACGGCGCGTGCCTTCGGCCTGTCGCAGCAGAAGATCATGTACGACTACGTGTTGCGCATCGCGATCCTGCCGACGATCACCATTCTGGGCATCGGCTTCGGCCAGATGCTGTCCGGGGCCGTCTTCGCGGAGATCGTGTTCGGCCGCCCGGGCATCGGCAAGCTGGTCTATGACGCGATCATCGCGCGGAACTACCCCATCATCACGGGCGCCGTGCTCGTCACGACCGTCTTCTTCGTGCTTGTAAACCTCGTCGCCGATCTCCTGATCGCGTGGCTCGACCCGAGGGTTCGACATGGCCTTTCAAGCTGACGTCGCGCCGCGGCGAAACGCGCGACGCCGAAACGCGTTCTTTCGCATGATCGCCGACCCGCTCGGCGCCCTCGGACTGACGATGGTCGTCGTGACGATACTCGCGGCGCTGCTCGCCGGGTTCACGCCACACGATCCCTCGGCGCTGAACCCGTTGTCGCGCTTCTCCGGTCCGTCCGCGCAGCATTGGCTGGGTACGGACAATCTTGGACGCGATCTTTTCACCCGCGTTCTCTATGGAGCGCGCATCGCCCTGGCGATCGCGATCGGATCGACCATCCTGGCACTGGTCTTCGGGGCGATCCTCGGACTTGCGGCGGGCTTCGGTCCGCGCTGGGTCGACAATCTGCTTCTCCTGATCCTCGATGCGATGAAGAGCGTGCCCACCGTCATGCTCGCTCTGGTTCTCGTCACCATCACGGGTCCCAGCCTGTGGGCGGTCGTCTTCGTGGTTGTCCTGGTCAACGGCCCCGCCTATGCCCGTGTCGTGCGCACGCAGACATTGTCGTTGCGAAACGCCGAGTTCATCGAGGCCGAGCGCGCGCTCGGCGCAGGCGGGCTGCGCATCGTCTTCATGCACGTTCTGCCCAACATCATCGGCCCGATCCTGATCCTCGCCGCGATGGACATTCCGATCGTTGTCGGAATCGAAGCGGGAATGAGCTTTCTCGGCCTCGGCGTTCGCCCGCCGACCCCGTCCTGGGGCACCATCTTGCATGACGGTTTCTCCTTCATCCGCGACAATGCCTGGATCGTCATTGCCGGCGGGCTTCCTATCGTCATCACGGCGCTCGGCTTCACCTTCGTCGGCGAGGCGTTGCGCGACACCTACGATCCCAGGCTGGCCGACCGATGATGCAGACAGCGCCAACGCTCGCGATCGACGGCCTCAGCATCGACTACGCAACACCTGCGGGTTCGCTCAAGGCGCTGCGCGACGTCAGCCTCGATATCGCGCGCGGAGAGATCGTCGGCCTGGTCGGCGAGTCCGGTTGTGGAAAATCCACACTGATGCAATCCGTGCTTCGTCTCTTGCCTGATGCGGCGCGCCCGCGCGGGGGTGCGATCCGCTTTATGGGCGAAGACCTCCTCGACATGCCGCCGCGCCGGATGCGTTCCATCCTCGGCGACCGCATCTCGGTCGTATTCCAGGACCCGATGCGCACGCTGAACCCGGTCCTGACGATCGGACGCCAGATGATCGACATCCAGTATCGTCGCCGCGAGCCGCAACGCGCCAAGCGCGCCCGCGCCGTGACCATGCTGCAACGCGTGCGCATCCCTGATCCCGAAACGCGCATCGACCAGTATCCCCACCAGCTTTCCGGAGGAATGCGCCAGCGCATCGCGATCGCCATGGCGTTGATGGCGGAACCCGACCTGCTGATCGCCGACGAACCGACCACGGCGCTCGACGCCACGCTGGAGATCGCAACCATAAACCTGCTGCGCGAGCTTCAGCAGGAGATCGGCTGCGCGATCCTGTTCATCACGCATCATCTGGGCGTCGTGGCGGAACTCTGCGACCGAATGGACATCATGTATGCCGGTGAACTCGTCGAAAGCGGGCCCACCGACGCCGTGTTCGGCAATCCGCGACATCCTTACACGCAGCTCCTTCTTGCGTGCGATCCCGCGCAGATCGCGGAGCAGACCAGACACCTCCCGTCCATCGGTGGCGGGTTGCCCAGCCTGATCGACCTGCCGGACGGCTGCGTGTTCGCGGACCGCTGCCCTCTTGTGCAGGGCATTTGCCGCCGCGAGCGGCCGGCTCCGCGCGCAGCCGGCGCGTCGGGACTGGTGCGCTGCCATTTTGCGGACGCACCGCCGCTCGAGGTCCAGTCATGAGCGCGCTCCTCGAAGTCCGCGACCTGACGGCCCGCTTTGCGACCGGTGGCCTGTTCGATCGGCTCGCGGGCCGATCGACACATATCGAAGGCGTTGCCGGTGTCGGTTTCGACCTCGCGGCGGGCCAGACCATGGCGCTGGTGGGCGAGTCCGGATCGGGAAAAACGACGCTGGCGCGCGCCGTTGCCGGGCTCGGCGGGAATGTGAGCGGATCCGTCTCGTTCGATGGCCGCGAGGTCGGCACGATGCACGGGAAGCAACTGAAAAGCCTGCGCCGCGACGTGGCGATGATCTTCCAGGATGCCGTGAACTCCTTGAGCCCCCGGTTCACGGTCCGCGGACTCATCGAGGAACCGTTCCGGATTCACGGCCAGCCACTGGCAGAAGGCGAGGTCGAGCGCCTTCTCAAGCTTGTCGGCCTGTCATCGGACTTCGCCGAGCGCCGGCCGCACGAACTGTCCGGGGGGCAGGCGCGTCGCGTCGGCATCGCGCGGGCGCTGGCGCTTGAACCGCGCCTGCTCATCGCCGACGAGCCGACGGCCGGACTGGACGTCTCGGTCCAGAGCGAGGTCCTGAATCTCGTCAACGACCTGCGGCAACGGCTCGGGCTCGCCTTCCTCATCATCACCCACAACCTCAACATCGTACGCCACGTGGCAGACCGCATGGCGATCATGTATCTCGGGCGGTTCGTGGAGATCGGGGATACGCAGCAGATCCTGAAAGCCCCGCGCCATCCCTACACGGCCGCGCTCCTCTCAGCCAATCCGATCATCGATCCGGCCGCGCGTGCGGGCCGCATCGAGCTGCAGGGCGAAATCCCCAGCCTGCGGGATCGTCCACGGGGGTGCGAGTTCCACGGACGCTGTCCTTTCGCGAGGGAGAGATGCCATCACGAGGCACCGGCTTTGCGCCAGGAGGAGGGGCGCCACGTCTCCTGCCACTATCCACTCGATCCCCCGGAGGCCCGCTCTTGATCATCGGCGAAGACCTGTGGGCGCGTGTCGCGCGACAACTCCCTTCCGAACTGGCTGCCAGAATGCGCAATCTGGCTGTCGAACCGCATTGGCTGGAGGGCGGCAGTCGCTTCTGGTATCGGCGTGACGGCAAGGACGGCTGCGAATACGTCCTCGTGACTGCGGCGACCGGCCGGAAAAGCCCGGCCTTCGACCACGATGCGCTGCGTCGGCTCCTGCCGGACGGTGTTGATTTCCAGAGCCTCGAAATCCTGTCGGTCGATGCGGACCACGTGACGGTCGCACAGAACGGGCGGGTCTGGACCTTCGATGGCCACCGGATCGAGGACCGGCCCGGTCGCGCCAGCGCCGTGAACGAGGCACGGTCGCCCGACGGCAGGTTCGCCATCGTCTGCCGGGAGGGCGATCTGTGGGTGCGCGCGCTGGATGGAAGCGGCGAATGTCGCCTCACACGAAGCGCCCAACCTCATTTCGAATGGGCCAAGTCTCCCGACCAGAGCCTCGAAACGCTGTATCTCGCCCGGCGTGGCATCGAGCTGCCGCCGATCGTGCTGTGGTCCCCGGATTCGAGAAAAATCTTCACCTACCAACTGGATGAAAGGCGCGTCCGGCGCGTGCCGCTGGTCCAGCATGTGCCCGAGGACGGAAGTCCGGCGCCGATATTGCACGAGCTGCGCAACGCCTATGCCGGCGACAGCGAGCTTCCCATGGCGCATCAGGCGATCATCGACGTCGTGGACGGTACGATCGTCTCCCATCGCGCGCCGCCCGTGCACGTCACCGAAACGAGTGGGATCGAGAAGCGCGAGGCGTGGTGGCGTTCGGACGGAAGCGAAGTCTTCTTTCTGGATCACGACCGCTTCGAGCGCGACATCACACTGGTCGGAATCGACGCGGCAACCGGTGAGGAGCGGCGGATCCTGTCGGAGACGTCGAACACCTTCGTCGACGTCAACGTCGCCTATGGAGCGATGCCGAACATCCGCATCCTCGACCGGTCTGACGAAATCGTATGGTTCTCGCAATGCGAGGGATGGGGGCATCTCTATCTGCACGACCTGTCGACGGGCGCGCGCAAGACGGCCATTACGAGCGGCCCGTGGCCGGTCTGCGACCTCTTGCACGTCGACACGGTGCGCCGACGGGCGATCTTCCTGGCAGGCAGCGACGAGGCCGGAGGCGATCCGTATCTGAGGCGCATCTGTTCGGCGTCGCTCGATGGCGGTGAAGTCCGGATCCTGACGCCGGAGGCGGTCGATCATTCGGCAACGATGCGCGCTGTGGGATGGCCCGATATCGTCGGGGAACAGGCGACGCTCGGCTCCGCGCCTGCCGCCGTTTCGCCTGACGGGCGCTATCTCGTGCACATGAGCGCCGGTTTCGACGATCTGGGTCGCAGCCTCTTGCGCAGCGTCGACGACGGAGCGCTCGTGGCCGAGTTGGAACACGGCGAGTGCGACGAGGAGCTGACGTTTCCCGAGCGCCTGTCCGCATATTCCGCCGACGGGAAGACGCGCATATTCGGCGTGCTTTGGCTGCCGGAGAATTTCGATCCGGCGAAGCGCTACCCCGTCGTGGACCTGGTCTATCCGGGTCCCCAATGCATCCAGGCGCCGCGTTCCGCCTTTCCGGTCGACGAACTCTCGAAGGTCGCCATCGCGCGGGCCATCACCGAACTGGGCATGGCCGTCGTGATGATCGACGGTCGCGGCACGCCGTACCGCTCGAAGGCGTTCCACGATCTGTGTCACGGCAATCTCGGCAATCCAGGATACCTCACCGACCATGTCGCCGCACTTCGCGAACTGGCCGCGGCGCGGCCTTACCTCGACCTGTCGCGCGTTGCCATCATGGGCCATTCCGCCGGCGGGCACGCAGCGGCAAGAGGCATCCTCGCGCACCCGGAAGTCTACAGAGTCGCCGTCGCCACCGCCGGCAGCCACGATCTGAGCGGCTATAATCGCTGCTGGCCGGAGAAATGGCAGGGGGAGTTGATCGTCAATGCGGACGGCAGCACGTCCTATGACGCGGCCGCCAACCGGCATTTGGCCCACAGGCTCGAAGGCGCCCTGCTTCTCGGCCACGGGGACATGGACGAGAACGTGCATCCCGCCCTCACGCTTCAGCTCGCGGCCGCGCTACAGGCCGCCGGAAAACACTTCGAACTGCTCCTGTCGCCGAACGACGACCATGCCACCCTGAAGACCAACCTTTCCGTCACCCGGCAGAAGTTCGAGTTTCTCGTCAAGCACCTGTGCGGCACAATCGAAGCACGCAAGGCCTGAAGCCGGCTGTCGCAAGTGCGAACGGCATCAATTTCGAAGCAGGCCGCCGGCTCGGTCAGGAACTCGCCTTCACGCATGGGATCGATCTCGGCAGGGGTCGTATTTCAGGTGCTGCAAAGCTGCTGTTCGTCCGGCACGGGCGTCCTGCGGACCGCGAACAGAACAGCACCCAGCCCGATGGCCGAGGTCGCCGCGCCCGCCAGCGCCACGGCGGGATAGCCAAGCCCGGACGCGATTACACCACCACCCAGAGCAGCGCCGATCGCATTGCCCAGGTTGAACGCGCCGATATTGACCGACGAGGCCAGATTGGGTGCGTCGGCTGCTGCCGACATGACCCGGACCTGAAGCGGCGGTACCAGCGCGAAGCTCGCCACACCCCAGAGGAAGATGATGATCGGGGTCGGCGCCGCAAAAGGCATCAACATCGCAAAGGCGATGAGGATCGCTGTCAGACCACCCAGCGTCACGATCAGCGTACGGTCGACCGATCGGTCGGCAAAGCGGCCGCCGAGCCAGTTGCCCACGGTCAGCCCCAGGCCATAGGTCACGAGCATCGCAGTTATGAAGCCGAGCGAAGCATGCGTCGCTTCGCGCAGGATAGGCGCGATATAGGTGAAGACGGTGAACATCGCGGTCGAACCGATGACGGTGAGCGCGAGCGCGCCCAGCACCTGTCCGCGCGTCAGCACGCGCAGTTCGGCGAGCGCGTTGCCGCCCTTCGGCGCGGGCAGCGTCGGCAACGTCAGTCGAAGCGCGGCCATGGTGGCGACGCCGAGCCCGGCAATGCCCCAGAAGGCCGTCCGCCAGCCGAGATGCTCGCCTGCCCAGGTCGCGATCGGCACGCCGACGACATTGGCGATGGTCAGCCCCATGAACATTGCCGCGACCGCGCCGGCCCTGCGCTCGGGCGGCACCAGACTGGCCGCCACGATCGATCCGACGCCAAAGAAGGCGCCGTGGTTGAGGGAGGTGACGATCCGCGCTGCCAGAAGCATGCCGTAGCCGGTCGAGATCGCCGCCAGCAGATTGCCGAGCGTGAAGATGCCGGCAAGCAGGATCAGCAGCGTGCGGCGCGGCACGCGGCCGGTGGTGAGCGTCATCAGCGGCGCGCCGATCATCACGCCCAGCGCATAGGCGCTGATCAGCAGCCCCGCGGCAGGGATGGAAACGCCGAGGTCGGTCGCGATGACCGGCAGCAGCCCCATCGGAGCGAATTCCGTCACGCCGATGCCGAAGGCGCCGACCGATAGGGCGATCAGCCCGGGATTAAGTTTCATGGCTGGAATTCCTTGTCGGGTCAGGGTCGGGTCAGACCATCGGCGGGTTGAGGCGGGCGAAGCCCTCCTGCTGCCGATAGGGTGTATGGGGATAGGGTGGCAGAAGGTCGCTGGCGTCATCGAGCGCGGCCATCTGCTCGGAGGAGAGCTTCCAGCCCACGGCTGCGAGGTTCTGGTGAAGCTGCTCCTCGTTGCGCGCGCCGATAATGACCGACGAGACGGTCGGGCGCTGGAGCAGCCAGTTGATCGCGATCTGCGGCACGGTCTTGCCCGTCTCCCGTGCGATGTCTTCCAGCGCATCGATCACCCGGTAGAGATGTTCCTCCGCGACAGGCGGGGCGAACTGTTCGGTCTCGTGAAGGCGGCTGCCTTCCGGGATCGGGCGGCCGCGCCCGATCCTGCCGGTTAGCCGGCCCCAACCGAGCGGGCTCCACACGAGCGCGCCCACTCCCTGATCGGCGGCGAGCGGCATCAGCTCCGCCTCATAGGCGCGACCGATCAGTGAGTAATAGACCTGATGCGCGACAAGGCGCGGTAAGCCCTGCCGATCTGCGACCGCCTGTGCCTTCATGATCTGCCAGCCGGGATAGTTGGAAACGCCGGCATAGCGAAGCTTGCCCGCCGCGATCAGCAGGTCGAGCGTGCCCATCAGTTCCTCCACGGGGGTGGATGCATCGAATGCGTGGAGCTGGAGCAGATCGATGTGATCGGTGCCCAGCCGTCGCAGCGCTTCCTCAACCGCGCGGATCAGCCGCGCGCGCGATACGCCCCAGTCCAGCGGACCGTCACCCATCGGCAGGCCGGTCTTGGTCGAAATGAGCACCGCGTCACGCCGACCCTTGATGGCCTCGCCCAACACCTCCTCGGACGCGCCGTTCGAATAGACGTCGGCGGTGTCGAACAGCGTGACGCCTGCGTCCAGGCAGATGTCGATCAGCCGCCGCGCCTCGGCGGCGTCGCTCTGTCCCCAGGCGCTGAACAGCGGTCCCTTGCCGCCGAAGGTGCCGGTGCCGAAACTCAGCGCCGGCACCCGCAGGCCGGACGCCCCCAATTGCCTATACTCCATGGTCTACCTTTCCGGTTGCGATGCAGACGCATAGATGGACGCTGGAGCTGCCGGAGAATAGCGTCTCGCGAAACGAAGGATTTTTGTCATGCACGCAAAAGCGATGGACGGGGTGGATCGTGCGCGCGCCCTGGAGATATTCATGGCGGTGGTGGACCTCGGCAGCTTCTCGGCCGCCGGCCGCCAGCTCGACCTCACCCCCTCCGCGGTCAGCCGGACGATCGACCGGATCGAGACACGACTCGGCGTACGGTTGTTGCTGCGCTCGACGCGCGCGCTGATCCTGACGGCGGAGGGACGCTCCTATCTCCAGGCCGCGCGACGCATCCTGGCTGACCTGAATGACGCCGAGCAGCAGATCGCCGACCAGGGAGCGCCGCGCGGACGGCTCCGGGTCAGCGCGGCGCAATCGCACGGCCGTCTATGCGTAGTGCCTTTGCTCGGCGAATTCGTGCGGCTTTACCCACATATCCTCGTCGATATCGCCCTGACGGACACGCTGGTCGACGTGGCGGGCGGCCAGGCGGATGTGGCGATCCGCTTCGGGCCGCTCGCCGACAGCGGGCTCATGGCGCGCAGGCTGGGCGAGACACGCCGCGTGATCGTTGCCTCGCCGGACTATCTGGCGCGCGCCGGCACGCCGCGTGTGCCGGAGGACCTTCACCATCACAACTGCCTCAACTTCAATTTCCGCCGTGTGGAGCCGATCTGGCCGTTTCGCCGCGACGGAGAGGATTTTGCGCTGTCGGTGAAGGGCACGATCGAGGCGAACAATGGCGAGACCCTGGGTGAACTCGCCGCGCAGGGCGTCGGGATCACCCGCGTTGGCAGGTTCGGCGTCGTGCCCGAGATCGAAAACGGCCGACTCGTCCCGCTGCTTGAGGACTATAATCCGGGCGATGTCGAGCATATCCATGCCGTCTTTGTCGGCGGCGGCAACATCCCGGCCCGCGTTCGCGTCTTCGTGGATTTCCTGGTCGACAATCTGCGCTGAGGCCATCCGTGTTGCGCCCTCATGTCGGTCGTTGAGGAGCGAACGCCATCTCCCGGAGAGTTGACGTTCGGCTGCCCGCAGGACGAATTCGCGTGGATACAAGAAGGCTCTTTGGTGCGCCGCCGCGCCGCCGCGCCGATACTACAGATCTTCGTCGAAGCCGGGCCGTAGCTGCGTGACGCTTCGCAACGGCCCGATCTAATGCGTGAAACAGGTGGGGCGACGCGGGTGCCTATGCGCCATCCTGAGCATAGGCTGGGTCAGTTGCGCCAGCCGCGCCGAATGCGCTGCGCCCATCAATCTTCATAGTTTCGTTTTGCAACGGATTTCCGCCGCTATCGCCTGTGGTCAAAACTGCCAGCCAGCGGGAACCCACGCGTAGCCGGTATCGGTGCGCAGGATCCGGCCGAGACCGGGAAAGGGATAGTGGAAGCCGAGGACCAACATCCGGTCGCTGGCTGCCTGGTCGAAGATGCGTCGACGCGACGCTGCAGCCGTTTCCTGGTCGCGATCCGGACCCGGTCGCCATGGCCGGTCGATGTTGACGACCGGATGGTAGGCGAGGTCGGCGGTCAGGAGAAGCTGGTCGTTGCCGGAGTGGACGAGGAACGTCGCCATTCCCGGTGTGTGACCGGCGGCGGCGATCGTAGACAGACCCGGCATGATTTCATCGCCCGCCTCGTAGAATTCGATGTCGTTCGTGACAGGCTCCAAGCTCTCCTTGATATTGGCCGCGAAATGTCGCCGAAACTCCTCCGGCACCGGCATGTAGGAGAGGTCCGGCTCGCCCTCGACGAAAAACGCCCAATCCGCGCGCGGCACCATGACAGTCGCGCGCGGGAAGGCACGGCCGCCATCAGCATGACGCAGATTGCCGACATGGTCGGGATGGGTATGCGATATCACGATCGTGTCGATATCGTCGGCAGACAGACCCATCGCAGCGAGATTTTCGAACAGGCGCCCGCCGTTCGGTCCCATCGTTCCACCCGCACCGGCCTCAAGCAGAATGCGGCGCCCGCCGATTTCCAGAAGCAGGGTGTTGAGGTTCAACGTCATGTGGTCCGTCGGCAGGAATGCGCGCCGCAGAACCTCCTCCAGTTCGGCCTCGGGCGCATCACCGGCATAGACGTTCGGCGGCCCTCCTATCAGCCCGTCGCTGAGCACCGTCGCGGCGATATCGCCGACTTGGAAGCGGTAGTGGCCGGCATTGCCTACGAGCGCGGCGGGAGACGGCGCGCCGACCTGCGCGAAAGCCGCGCCGGAATGGCTCAAGCCAAAAATTGTCCCGGTCGCGCCCGCGAGCGCGGTTAGCATGATTTTACGTCGGTTGATCGTCAGCATGATGTTCCTTCCTGAGCATCGATGGCCGGTGTTACGGAGACCGGCCATTCCAGCGGCATGGTGACGCCGTCACGTCGTTTTGATAAGACGACCAAAAGCGATCAGGTTGATCGCGTGGAGCGACCAATCGTGACGGTACGGCTCGATCATCTGGAGGTCTTCGCGCTCGTCGTGCGCACGGGGGGCTTCCGTGCGGCCGCAGCCGAGCGCCGGGTCTCCTCCTCCGTCATCAGCCAGACGATCCGCGCGCTCGAGCAGGGTCTCGGTCTGCGGCTTCTCAACCGCACGACGCGCAGCATGGCCCTCACGGAAGCGGGCGAGCGCCTCCTGGAGCGGCTGCGCCCGGCTCTCGACGACATCCGTTCCGCGCTCGTCGACCTTGACCGCTTGCGTGAGGAGCCGTCCGGCACGTTGCGGATCAACGCACCGGGACCGGCGGTGGACCATATCCTGTGTCCACTCGCTTTCGCCTTCATGAATGCTCATCCGGCTGTGAAGGTCGAACTGGTCAGCGACGCGGCGATCGTTGACATCGTAGAGCAGGGCTTCGATGCAGGCGTCCGCTTCGGACAGCAGTTGCAGCAGGATATGATCGCGGTGCCCCTGGGCCGGCCCTTGCGATACGCGATCGTCGCCTCCCCAAATTATCTGCGCACGCGTGGGCGGCCGCACGTACCGTCAGATCTTATCGGCCACGACTGTATCCGCCGCCGCTATCCCGGCGGTTCGCTTGCGGCATGGGCGTTCGAGAAAGGGAGCGAGAGCCTCGAGATCACGCCCGATGGCCGACTGACCTTGAGTTCGGCGCATCAGGAACTTCAGGCCGCGATCGCTGGACAAGGCATCGCGCATGTATTCGAAGACTATGCGCGTACGCACATCGCGGACGGCTCGCTCGACGAGGTGCTGGCCGACTGGAGTCCGCGGCTGCCCAGTTGGTTCCTATACTACCCCAACAAGCGGCATTCGAGCGCAGCGATGCGGGCCTTCATCGACTTTGTCCGCCAGTCGTCTCGATAGGAATAGGATTTTCGATCGAAAGCCGGAACGAGGTCGGTTCTGCCGTAATTCGCGCGGGCTCCTGCCATTCATTGTTCGCACGCAGCAAGCTCGACGCGCCGCAGCCTGTAGACGGCTGCGGGTGGTATGTTGGCAAATGTTCCACCTATGCGCTCGGCTTTCAGACCAAGGCGATCGAGTACAACGCGCGGAACGGGACAGCGCGGTCCGTAGGTGAACTGATAGAAGGCACCGGTTGGTGCCAGCTTGCCGAAAGCAGCCCGCAAGATCGCCTCGACCTGCGGCTTCGGCATGGACAAAAGCGGAAGGCCGCTCACGACGGCGCCTGCCGGCCTCCCATCGAAAAGCTTCACGGTGTCGAGAGCAGCCGCGTCCATGCACAGCGTATTGGCTTTGGGAAAGCTCGAAGAGAGGGCGCGGGCGAAGGATTCGCCGTACTCGACAAGAGCGAGGTCGTTCTCATCCACGCCACGAGCGAGCATGGCGCGCGTGAAGGGGCCAGTACCCGGCCCAAGCTCGATCACCGGACCGGTCGAGGCGGAAATCTCGCTTGTCATAAGCCGGGCGAGCGCGCGGCTGGACGGTGCGACCGCCGCAACCTTGAGGGGCGAGCCGAGCCACGCGCGGGCGAATCGAAGCCTCTCGGCGGATGAGTTCGGGGGTACCGGCGTCACTGTGATGTCGGCCTCTGAAGCGATTGGAGCTTTGCTCGATCGCCTATCGGCAAAAGTGGAGACGAAAAGGCCGCAGGCGTTCAATGCCGCGATGCCCGCGACAAGAGTTCCAAACGTATCCATCTTCAAACCGCCGTAAGCAGATTGCGCACATTTGGCGACGCTTCGTCGAATTTCACGCCGCTGAGTTCTTCGGATACGTCCCACAGGCGGCTCGCGACTTGTTGTTCAAAGGCTGCCGGCGGCACCTTCGCTTCTCCCGGATAGCCGCGTAGTTCTCCCAGCCCCGTCGGTCCGTAATAGGCGGATGCTTGCGCGTCCGGCGAGGTTGCGGCGTAAAGGGTTGGAAGAGCACCTTGCGCCACCGGCTGGAACAGGAACCAGAGCGCGGACCGGGTGAGACCTTGTAGGCTGTTGCGGCCCGGCGCGTTGTGCAGAAGATTGGTTCGGGAGATGCCCGGATGGGCGGCGATGCTCGTCAGTCCCCAGTCGGCGTTGTCGCTTCGACGCTGGAGTTCGAAGGCGAACATCAGGCAAGCGAGCTTGGATTGGCTGTAAACTGGCATGGGCTTGTAGGTTCGCTCGGCCTGAAGATCGTCGAAATCGATGCGCCCACTGCGTGCCGCGATGCTTGAAAGCGTCACGACGCGCGATACGCTCGACCGGCGCAGCAACGGAAGCAGATGGGCCGTCAGCGCGAAGTGGGCAAGATAGTTGACGCCGAACTGAAGTTCGAAGCCATCTTTGGTCATCCTGCGGTCTGGTGGGGTCATGACGCCGGCATTGTTGATCAGGACGTCGATGCTGTCCCGGTCCGCAGCAAGGCGACTGCCGAAGGCCTCCACAGACGAAAGGTCCGCCAGATCGACCTCCTCGAAACTGATCTTGGCGTGCCTGTAAGTCGATTTGACGTGCTCGACCGCGGCTGCTCCCTTTTTCGGGTCGCGCCCGGCAATGATCACGTCACCGCCTGCCAAAGCGAGTGCGAGGGCATCCTCGAAGCCAAGGCCACCCGTGCCGGTAACGACGAAAGTGCGTCCGCGCTGCGAGGGGATGTTGTCTGTCGTCCAGCGTTTCGTCATAGCGAGTTCCTTTGTGGCGGCACCTGTTTGGCTAAGCCGCGTTCTGTTTGGGAGTAAGATCACGCGCGCAGCACGGTTCGCGTTCGCCGCTCACCGATGGTTTCGGTGACGGCGAGCGGCAGCGAGCGCAAACGACGACCTGTCGCGTTGTGGATCGCGTTGGCGATGGCGCCGGCGACAGGTACGATCCCAGGCTCGCCGGCGCCGCCCGGCGGCAGGTCGCTCTCGACGATCTCGACCACGATTTCTGGGGTGTTATGAAGCCGCTGCATCGGAAAATCGTGGAAGTTCGACTCCACCACCGCGCCGGCATCGATGGTGATCGCGCTCATCAGCGCCGTCGTGACGCCGAAGACGATGCCGCCTTCCATTTGGGCCGCGACGGCGTCTGGGTTCACCACCATGCCCACGTCGATTGCGCAGAAAACGCGATCGACCGTGATCTCGCCATCTTCGGCGACCGTCACTTCGACGACCTCCGCCACCACGCTTCGATAGCACTCCTCGATGGCGATGCCGCGCCCGCGCCCCGGCATCATGGGCATGCTCCATCCGGCCATCTCCGCGACCCGGTCGAGGACGGCCAGATGCCGCGGGTTGTCCCGCAGAAGCCGGCGTCGATAGTCGAGCGGGTCGGCCCCGGCCGCGAGCGCGCACTCGTCGATGAAGCTTTCGGTGAAGAAGGTGTTGAAGGAGAAGCCGTTCGAGCGCCAGAGGCCGATCGGCATGTGGCTCGGCACGTTCTGGCTGCGCACGCGCCGGGCGGGGATGGCGTAGTGCAGCTTGTCCAGTCCCTCGACCGTCAACCTGTCTCCGTCGGGGCCGGGATTGAAGGGCAAATTGCGGCTGGCGACCGACTGGATGATCGATTGGGCGGCAACGACTGCATCATAGGCGAGCGGCAGGCCGTCCGGCCCGAGCGCGGCGCGAAGCCTTGCTGCCGCGTGGCTGCGGAAGAGGCCGCGTGAAACGTCCTCCTCGCGCGACCAGACCAACTTGACCGGCCGGCCGCGGTGGCGAGCGGCCAGGAAGGCGGCCTGTGCGACGACGTCCTGGTCGCTGCGGCGGCCGAAGGCACCGCCGTTCATGGTGACGTTGCAGGTAATGGAAGCCGGCTCGACGCCGGCCCAGCCGGTGCCGGTCGCGACGCCAACGCGGATGTTGACCGGCCCCTGAGACGGGACCCAGGCTTCCGCCGATCCGTCCTCCCGCACGATCACCGTCGCGTTGATGGGCTCCATGCAGGCGTGCGCCACAAAGGGAACCTCGTATGAGGCTTCGACCACCGACGCGGTGTTCGCGTCGATGACAGTGGCTGCGTCGCCATCGTCGAGGTTCTCGTACGGCTCGGCGACATCGAGCGCGGCACGTAGCCTTTCGGAGAAGTCGGCGCTCGACGCGGCATCGTCCGCCGTGCCCGTCCACTCCACATCGAGCAGCCAGGCGGCCTGTTCGGCGCGCCACCAGGAATCGGCGACGATGGCCACCTCACGCCCGTTGACAATCGTCACGTCGACGACGCCTGGCTGGGTGCGTATCTCGGCCTCGTTCACGATGCGCGCGACCTGTGCGCCGAAGACCGGTGCATGGCGGATCGTCGCGTAGAGCATGTCCGGCATGGCGACATCCATGCCGAAAATGGGCTCGCCGCGCACCTTGGCGGGCACATCGACACGCGCCTGCCGCGTTCCGATCAGTTGCCAGTCCGTAGCGGGCTTCAACGCAGGATCAGACGTGGGACGCAAGATTGCGGCTTCACGCGCAAGTTCGCCGTAGGAGAGGCTGCGGCCGGAGGTCTCGTGCCAGACGAAGCCGTCGCCCGTGGCAAGCTCGCTCGACGGCACGCCGAGGCGCGCCGCGCCGGCGGTGATCAGCATCTGGCGCGCCGAAGCACCGGCGACCCGCATGGGATGCCACAGCGACATCGTCGATGACGACGCGCCCGTGGAGATGAAGCCGAGCAAGCCGAGCACCCGCCTGCCTGCCCAGACCACCGGCCCGCTCGCCTCTTCCGGCCGCACCTGCAGGACGTTGAACCAAGTGGCATAGGCGGGATGAGCCTCGGTCGGGAATTCGACGCGGATCCTGTCATCGAAGGGGATGTCCAGTTCCTCGGCCACCACCATGGCAAGCCCGGTGTGGATGCCCTGCCCCATTTCGGCGCGCGGAACCTGAACCACCACGCGCCCGTCGTCATGAATGGTCAAGAAGGCGTTGAGTACGGCGCGGTCGCCGTCAAGGAAACCGTCGAGACCGTCAACGTCGACCGTGGCAAGGTAGCCGACACCGCCGATAGCGGCGACAAGGGCGGTCCCTCCGAGAGCGGCACCGGTCAGCAGGAAGCCGCGGCGTGAGATAAGGCGGGCCATGACGGTCTCCTAGCTTTGCGAAATCGTGCCGGCGGCGCGGTGGATCGCGCGACGGATGCGGGGATATGTGCCGCAGCGACAAATGTTGGTGATGGCCTCGTCGATATCGGCGTCGGTCGGGTTCGGGTTCTGCGCGAGCAAAGCGGTCGCCGCGACGATGAAGCCGGGCTGACAAAAGCCGCATTGCGGCACCTGCTCATCGACCCAGGCCTGCTGGACGAGGGACAAGGCGTTGTCAGGGTCCGAAAGGCCCTCGATCGTGATAACGGACGCACCGGCCAGATTGCCGAGCGTGATCGAGCAGGAAGGGACGGATTCGCCGTCGATTAGAACGCGGCAAGCGCCGCATTGCGCGATCCCGCATCCGTACTTGGCGCCAGGGAGGCCCAGATCTTCCCGCAGCGCCCACAAGAGGGGTTTGTCATCCATCCCGGAAATATCGACGGACGTGTTGTTGACGGTGAACGATACCATGTGATCTCCGGCACGGCTTCAGGTTCAGGGGCGGAGGCGCGCGAGCCGTCCGGCCACGTCGCGCCTCCGGAAGCAACGGCAGGCAAGACGTCCGCTTTTGGCTTTTTATTGCCAGCCGCAGGATCGGGGGATGTCCGCTGCTTCGAAGCTCAAGCTAGAAGCCGCATGTCGCATGGCTGTGCCGGGCATGTACCGTTTCGTATCGAATTGTATCGTCGCGGAGCCCGACGCGGCGCAGTGCCGCCATCCCGTTACAAACGGATACAGTTTCGTCCGCGCATTCGCGGCAGGACGACGATATAAGCGAAGGCCTATTCAGCATTCGAGGCCAGTCATGGAGCCAGTGCCACACATCGCCGTCGTCGACGACCATCGCGATATCCGCGATCTCGTCGGCAAGTATCTCCATCAGCAGGGCTACCGCGTCAGCACTGCGGAAAACGGCACGGCGCTTCGCCGGCTGTTCGAAAGAGGCGCGCCCGACATCGTCGTGCTCGACATCATGATGCCCGGAGAAGACGGCCTTACCTTATGCCGCGAACTTCGTGCGGGGGCGGGCGCCAACGTGCCGATCATTTTTCTGACTGCGAAAGCCGACGAGACGGATCGCGTAATCGGCCTTGAACTCGGCGCTGACGACTATCTCGTCAAGCCCTTCTCCTCACGAGAACTTTTGGCGCGGATCAAGGCCGTGCTGCGCAGGGCAAACAGCCTGCCGCCGCAAAGATCCGTCCGGCGCACCGGGTCGATGCGTTTCGATCGGTGGGTGCTCAATTTCGGACGACGGGAACTGCAAGGTGAGGACGGCGTCGGCATCCCGCTTTCCACGGCCGAGTTCCGGCTGTTGAAGGTCTTCGTCGAACGTCCGGGCATCGTTTTGACCAGAGACCAGTTGCTCGACCTGACGGCGGGACGCGAGGCGGAACCGTTCGATCGTTCGATCGACAACCAGGTCAGCCGGCTGCGCCGCAAGATCGAATGCGATCCGAAGAACCCTTCGATCATCCAGACTCATCGCGGCGGTGGCTACAGCTTCATGCCGGAGGTCTCGGCATTGTGAAGCGTCTCCTGACCTTCTGGCGAAAGAGCCTCTCGATTCAGCTACTCGTGTCGATGTTGCTTGCGCTCTTCGTGTCGCAATTCATCGGCCTGGGTATTTCGTGGGATAAGTTCCGCACCGATCTCTATACGACCGTGCGGACGGAACTTGCCAGTCGGGCGCAGGCCGTAGCGCATCTTGTGGAGGCCGTTCCTGCCGGGTTCGACGACGACATCGCAAGGGTCAACAGCACTGATTTCACCCGATTCTGGATTTCGCAGGAGCCGGCCCGCTCGCCCGAAGAATGGGTGACGGAAGCGTTTCACCAGTTCGAAATACCGCTCGGCGCGCTTTTGAACGGCTCAGCGCCGGATTTCGCCGATACCGCTCCCGCTTACATGACGCCGCTGCCCGCAGGAGCCGGACCGGAGTTGTTTGCCGATGGTGCCATCCTGACGTCGACCCATGTCGCGCGCTTTGCGCCGTCCGCGACGACGCTCGATTTCGCAAACCGGGAGGGCGCTGGCCTGATCATGCCGCTTGGCGATGGGCGAGCGCTCAATGTCGCTTACTACAAGCGGCTACCGTCGATCTGGTCAACGCACCTGCCTTTCGCGCTCGCACTGACGGCTGTGCTCGTTGCGCTGATCGGCGCCATGACCGTACGCCGGATCGCCCGGCCCTTGGGCAGATTGACGAAGGCTGCCGAAACGCTCGGCCGCGGCGAAGCCGTACTGCCGCTTCGCGAAAGCGGGCCGAACGACATTCGCCGCACTGCCGAGGCGTTCAACCTGATGCAGGAGCGGCTGCACCGTTTCGTGACCGACCGAACGCGAATGCTGGGTGCGATCGGGCACGACCTTCGAACGCCGCTGACAACATTGCGCTTACGCGCCGAACTGGTCGAAGATGCCGAGCTCCAAGAGCGCATGTTGGCCACGATCGACGAGATGCAGGCGATGATCGAGGCGACGCTCGCGCTGGCGCGGCAGGAATCGACTCTGGAAGAGACGCGAACGATCGATCTTTCCGCCCTCGTCGAAAGCGTTTGCGAGGATCTTGCCGAAATCGGGCAGCCGGTGCGGTTCATTGCTGGAGAGCGCATCACTTACCGCTGCCGGCCGGACGGTCTGCGCCGCACGATCCGAAATCTCGTCGAAAATGCCGTGCGGTATGGGGGGCACGCCGAGGTGCGGTTGCAGACGAATGCAACTGCGATCGAGATTGTGGTCGATGACGATGGCCCAGGCATCCCGATCGACAAGACGGAGGAGGTGTTTGCACCATTCTTCCGGCTTGAGGGATCGCGCTCGCGCGAGACCGGCGGCGTCGGGCTCGGCTTGTCGATCTCCCGCGCCATCGCGCGCCAGCATGGCGGCGACATCATTCTCTCGCCCCGCGAGCCCGGCCTCAGGGCCGCTATCGTCTTGCCGGCCTAAAGCCTGCGTCGGCTGGATCGCGACAGGTCTGCGATGGCGTGTAAGTTCTCAGCGGCATGAGCAGGCATACTGGTACCGCCGGGCGGAAGCAGAGTGACAAAAGGCCCCGGCAATGCCAGGGCCCTCTGTCGAACATCATGCATTGGGCAATAGAGACTGTCTCAGGCTGCCGCCCTCTCCGCTGATGGTCGACGTCGCAGCGAAGGTTGCGCGATGGAGGGTGGCGAATAGGCCGAACCCTCGAGGGGGGCCAGGTCCGTTCCTGGCGGGACAATCTCGTCGATCCGATCGAGTATTTCATCACTCAATGTGACCTCCGCGCCGGCCAGCAATCCATCCAATTGCTCCATCGTACGGGGCCCGATTATCGCGGAGGTGATCACAGGATGAGAGGTCACGAAAGCGAGGGCCATATGCATCAGCGAAATGCCGGCGCTATCGGCGAGTGGTAGCAATTCCTCGATTGCCGTAAGACTTCCTTCGTCGGACATCGCCTTGGGGAAAAACTTCACGCGTAGAGAGTCGGGCTGTTGCTTTCCCTTGCGATACTTGCCCGTGAGCATGCCTTTGGCCAACGGGCTCCACGCCATAACCCCCATGCCATAATGCTGACAGGTGGGCAGCACTTCGCGTTCGATGGACCGGTTGAGGATTGAGTACGGTGGCTGCTCGGTGCGGAAGCGTCCGAGCCCCCAACGTTCGGCGGCCCACTGCGCTGCAACGATCTCGGAAGCAGGAAAGGTCGAGGCCCCGAACGTTCTGATCTTGCCGGCACGGACCAGGTCGGTGAGAACCGACAGCGTTTCATCCATATCGGTGTCCGGCGCCAGCCGGTGGATCTGGTAGAGGTCTATATGGTCGGTCTGAAGCCGGCGAAGTGAGGCTTCAACCGCTGTCGTTATCCAGCGCCGCGAACTGCCACGCTGGTTCGGATCGTCGCCCATGGGCATGAACACCTTTGTGGCGAGCACCACGTTATCGCGTTTGCCCTTCAGGGCCTCGCCGACGATAACCTCCGACTCCCCCTGACTGTAGCCGTCGGCCGTGTCCACAAAGTTGATGCCAAAGTCGAGCGCTTTGTGAACCATGGCGATGCACTCGTCATGGTCCGCATTAGCGAGTTTTCCGAACATCATGGTGCCCAGACAATAAGGGCTGACTTTGATGCCGGTTCTCCCGAGCGGGCGATACTTCATATTGAACTCCTGTCATGACTGGCCAAGTTCCCAAGGACCGGATAAAGTCCAATACGGAACACTCGTCCGCTTATATACGGAACATTGTTCCGCTTGCAAGGAGTAATCGATATGGCGTCGGATGATGTGAAATCACGTCATGATGAAAGGGCGGAAAAACCGAAGAGAGCCGATGCACAACGCAACGTCGATACGGTTCTCAAAGCTGCAGTCGCCGTCTTCGATAGAATGGGAGTCGATGCACCGATGCGGACGATCGCTGTCGAAGCGGGCGTCGGGGTCGGCACCATCTATCGTCATTTCCCGCAGAGATCTGATCTTATCAGAGCGATCATTCAGCGAGAGGTGGACGATTGCGTCGAAGCGGCCGCAATCCTTCGCAAGGAGCTGGCACCGATCGAGGCGCTATCGACCTGGGTGCAACGGCTAGTAGACCTTGCTGGAACCAAGAGAGGGCTGGGACCGGCACTCCATTCAGGAGACCCTGCATACGAGGCCCTCCCGAACTACGTTATGGGTCAGCTCACACCCGCGCTAAGGGGTCTGCTGGATGATGCTGCGGCGGCTGGCGACATTGGTGGGGATGTCGATGCAGCAGTCTTGCTACCTGCAGCCATGCGATTGGCAGCGGCTGCAAGCGAGGGGCAGGGCGCAGAGGCGAGGCGTATGGTAGCCCTGCTCATTGACGGCTTGCGTTATCGAGCAAACACCGAATGCCGCGATTTCTAGCAATCCGGCGACAGTATGGCCCATCTGAGTCGGGGTGGAACGAGACAGACGGTTCGTGTTCGGAACCCTTTCCGGTTTCTATGCAACAGCACTTGATTTGCCATTCGCCAACACCGGCAATTTGAGGTCCGGATCCGCAGAGTCGCGCAAGTGATGGTACTTTCGTTGAAAGTAGACCAGACCAATGGGCGTCTCACCAAGCTCTACATCGAGCACTTCGCATAGAAAAATGGTGTGGGTTCCAACCTCTATCGTACGCACGATGGCTGTATCGAAACAGGCTATGGCGCCCGATAGGGCAGGAGCGCCAGAGACCATCGTTCGCCATTCGCCAGTCGTGAACCGGCCCTCCATGTTCAGATCGGTCATGCCGGCGAATATCCCGGACAGGTTCTGGTGATCGGCGGCGAGGACGTTCACGCACAGCGACCCGTTCGTGACGAAGAAGTCACGCAGACCGCTCGCCCGCTTCATGCAGACGAGAAGCGTCGGCGGCGCGTCCGTCACGCTGCAGACCGATGATGCGGTCAACCCATACATGCCAGCCGGCCCATGGGTGGTGACGATATTCACTGCCGCGCCGAGCCTTGCCATGCCGTCCCGAAAGGCCTGCGCACTCACCGTCGTCATGGTTGTCATCGTGGCGTCTCCTGCCGAATTCCACGATGGCAATCTCCCAGCATTTGGCTGTACGGGTAAAACGACATATTTGCATTGGCCCATAAGGATAAGGAATTGCGATGCGCCGCTTCATCCCGTCCATAGGTTCGCTGGTCGCTTTCGAATCCGTCGCCAAGCATCTGAGTTTCAGCCGCGCCGCCAATGAGCTTGCGCTGACGCAAAGCGCGGTCAGCCGCCAGATCAAGGTGCTCGAAGACCAGATCAACGTGCAGCTCTTTGAACGACTGCCGCACAATCTCATCCTCACCGAAGCGGGCGAGAAATTCCTGCCCGAAGTCGTGGAAGCACTGGAACTGCTGAGCACCTCAACTGCCAACATGGTGAACTTCCAGGATGGCCGGAGCGTCATTCGCATCAGTTGCACGCCGACGCTGGCATCGCGCGTCCTCATTCCGGCCCTCGTCGAGTTCCATCGCCTGCACCCCGGAATTACCGTCGACCTCGTGACCAAGAGCGCTGCGTTCAACCTTGCCGAGACGAACCTCGACATGGCGATCAACATGGGCAGCATCCCGTGGCCGGGCATGACCGCGGACCCGCTGTTCACGTCGCCGGCCATCGTCGTCGGCAGCAAGGAGTACATCCGTCGCGCCAACATACGCACGCTGGCGGATATGAGCCGCGCGCAGCTCATCCACATCTCGCCCCTGTCGAGCGCGTGGCAGCAATGGCTGACGTCGGCGGGGGTCGAGCATCCCGCGCCGATGGCAGGATGGCACCTGGAGCAGTTTCAGTACGGCACGGACGCGGCTCTCGCCGGCTCCGGCCTCGCACTTCTGCCGAGGCTGTTTGTGAAGGCGGAGTTGCAGCGTGGAGATCTGCAGGAGATGTTTGCCGGCACAGTTGCTATGGATTTCACCTATCTGCTTATTTTGAGACCAGACCGGCGCAGCTCCCAGGCGATCTCGACCTTCCGGAAATGGCTTTTGAATCAGAAGTTTGAGTAGAAAAATCCTACCTGAGTTTCCCGTATGGGCGGTATTCTCAAACGCAATAGGCGTATGCAAATTGGTCGTTTGAAGCCCACCACATGTTGCGACAGCATTTCCTCATCAAAGCCGGGCCGTACGAAATCCATTGTACCGGCAGGTCGCAGAGCGAGGATGACGATGCTGGACAAGCCGCAAAAAAAAACCACGAAAACGGTTGCCGAACTTGTTGAGGCAGCACGCCAGGTGCGGGCCGAATTTCGCAAGACGGCCGCCGATGTCGATCGCGAAGGCGGCTATCCGACGGACAATATGAGGCTGATCCACGAAGCGGGCCTGAGCGCGATCGGCCTGCCCGAGGCACTGGGCGGCGTCATCGGCGCTAACCCGCTCGAGCACATCGAAGCGGTCACCGAGATATTTCTGGAGCTGGCGGCCGGCGAAAGCTCGACCGCGCAGATTTTCAACGTGCACCGCGGGCTGTGCTTCGACCTGATGTCGAGCAACAATCTCTCGCCGGAACGTAAGGAAAGTCTGCTGCGTGAAATCCTCGATGACGGCGTGCGCTTCTGTTCGCCGGCGGCCGAGCCGACCAAGAAGCGCTTCAGCTTTCAGATGAAGTGCACGCCGGTCGAGGGCGGCGTTCGCCTTACCGGCAAAAAGTACTTCGCCACCGGTTCCGAAGGCGCGCGCTACGGCGTCGCGCCGGTCCTGATGGATGGATTCCCGTCCGTCGAGGAAGGCGGCCTGCACTGGGCGCTGGTCGATCTCGAAAGCGAAGGCGTGACGATTAACCACGACTGGGACAATATGGGCCAGCGCGCGACCGGCAGTGGCTCGGTGACGTTCGAGAATGTTTTTGTCGCTGATGGCAGCCACTGGCCGGGAAAGGATGGGCGGTCGGACCCGGCGGCGATGAACAATGTGAGCGGACCCGCCACGCAGGTGGTGATGTCGGCGATGATCCTCGGCATGGGCTACGGCGCGCTCGAAGAAATGTGCGACTACGTTCGCACGCGCGTCCGTCCGTTCAACCCCGACTGGAAGGATGCAACCGAAGACCCGATCATGCAATTCCATGTCGGGCGCATCTCGAGCCAGCTCAACGCCGCGCGCGCAGCCAACCGTGAAGCCGCGCGTGCGGTCGCGGAATTCTCGAAGGGCGCAGGCAAACGCGCCGACGTCTCGCTGGCGATGATGCAGGCCAAGGTCGCGATCGTCGATGCTGCGCTCACCGCATCGACCGACCTGCACCGCCTGTGCGGCGGCATGTCGACGTCGAACGCGTTCCGCTTCGACCGCTTCTGGCGCAATGCGCGCACACTCAGCACCCATGACTCGCAGGACGTGAAGCTTCGCCAGATCGGCGGATACGTTCTGGGCGGCGTCGAGCCTCCTTCGAACTACGTGACGTGATGGCCGAGTGTTGCGGAGGCATTGCTCGGGAGGAGCAGACCCTGCTGACAGAAGAAGGATAGTGCCGTGAACATGAACATCGTCAGACCCGTCGAGGCCATTAAGACGGTTGAAGCCAACGCTGCGCGGCATACCGGCGGCGCAGCGGTAGAATTCCGGGAGGTCACGAAGAAGTACGGCGAGGTCGCCGCCGTATCCTCGCTGGACCTGACGATCGAGCCGGGTGAGTTCCTGACGCTGCTGGGGCCGAGCGGGTCCGGCAAGTCGACGCTGCTCATGTTGCTTGCGGGTTTCGAACACCCGACCTCGGGCTCGATCAAGGTCGCGGGCCGCGACCTCAATCGCGTCCCGCCGCACCGCCGCGACCAGGGCGTCGTCTTCCAGAGCTATGCGCTGTTTCCTCACATGACGGTTCGCCAGAACCTCGCTTATCCGCTCGACGCACGTGGCGTGAGTGACGGTGACAAGAAGCAGATGATCGGCAACGCGCTGGAAAAGGTGCGTATGTCGAGTTTTGCCGCCCGTTTCCCGTCGCAACTCAGCGGCGGCCAGCAGCAGCGCGTGGCGCTCGCGAGGGCCATCGTTTCGAGCCCGCCGCTGCTGCTCATGGACGAGTCTCTCAGCGCGCTGGACCGAAACCTGCGCGAGGAAATGCAGATCGAGCTGAAGATACTGCACGAGGAACTGGCGACCACGGTCGTCTATGTCACGCATGACCAGGGCGAGGCGCTGACGATGTCGGATCGCATCGCCGTCCTGCACAATGGCGAACTCGTACAGCTTGGCCGTCCGAAGGAAATTTATGACGATCCGGCAAACGGTTTCGTCGCCCGGTTCATCGGCGAGTCGGTCTTCATACCCGGAGTGGTCGCCGGCAAGGACGGGGCAACGCTTGTGCTCAAGACCGCCACCGGCGCTTTACTTCATGTGTCCACGGCCAAGGAACCGGGGATGGGAGCCCCTGTTCAGGCGATGGTACGCCCCGAAGCAGTCGTCATAGCGCCGCAGGCCAGCGCGCCGCCCCCCGGCATGAAACGCATGCTCGACGGCACCGTCAGCCGGTCGATCTTCATGGGCGGGAGCTTCCGCTACTGGGTCGATTGCGGCGGCCTTGAAATCCGCTGCCAGACACCGTCGACCACAGCCCATCAACCCTTGGAAACCGGAGAAAAGGTCGGGGTGTGGATTCACCCCGAGGATCTGAAAATCGTGAGTGATTGAATTCCGCGTCAAACAAAAACAGAGGGAACAAGAAAAATGAAATCCAAGATTTCGGGCGTCGCTCTGACGCCGCTGCTGCTGGCCTCGTTTCTGACCCTGCCGGCAAACGCACAGGACCTTATCATCATGATCAGCGGCGGCACGTTCGCCGACGCGCAGATCGAAGCGTTCGTGAAGCCATTCGAGGAGGAAACCGGCCTCACCGTTCGCGCCATTAAGTCGGAAGTTCCGGCCAACAAGCTGAAGCTGGCCGTTGAATCCAACACGATCGATTTCGACCTGAGCCTCAAGACGGAAGCCGACGGCATCATGCTGAACAAGCTCGGCTATCTCGAGCCGATCGACTACAGCGTGTTCGACAAGGCGGAACTCGAAGGCATACCTGAAGGTCTGCGCCCGTCATGGGGTGTGGGAAATATCACCGCGTCGTTCCTTCTTTCCAGCAGCACCGAACTGGAAAAGCGGCCGACCAACTGGGCCGAGTTCTGGGACGTCGATGCGTTTCCGGGAAAGCGTACGCTGCAGGCGTTCATCGGCGTTCAGGGACCGCTGGAAGAAGCCTTGCTCGCAGACGGCGTTGCGATGGAAGACCTCTATCCGCTCGACGTGGATCGGGCATTCGCGAAGCTGGAAGAGATGAAGCCGCACATCCGCAAATGGTGGACGTCAGGCAATGACGCGCTCCAGCTTTTCAACACCGGCGTCGCGGATATGGGCATGAACTTCGATGGACGCGTCTACGCGCTGCAGGCGGAAGGCCGCCCGTTCGACCTGACCTTCAATCAGGCCAAGTACTACGCCGTACACTGGACGGTTCCCAAAGGCGCGCCGCACAAGGACACCGCGATGAAGTTCATCGAGTACGCCACGCGCGCCAAGCAGCAGGCGAGGATGGCCGAAATCTCCGGCTTCGCTCCCGCCAACACCGCCGCGATGGCGTTTCTGCCCGAGGAGAAGGCACGCCGGCTCGTGACCTACCCGGAGAACTTCAAGACGGCCTACAAGCTGAACGGAGAGTGGTACGCGGAAGTCGACGAGGAAGGCCGCTCCAACGCCGAGAAACTTCAGGAGCGCTGGAACGTCTGGCTGACACAGTGACATGACGGTGCGGCTTCGCGTGATGCGGAGCCGCATGCCATCCGCGCCGTCGATCCCGCGCAGGGCCGGCGGCGTTAAACGAACCCCCTGTTGGGACTGACCGTCATGAACAGCTCATTTTCCCGGGCCGCCAACGTCCTTTTCCTGCCTGGCGTCATCTTCATGACGCTTCTGTTTCTGTATCCGCTGCTGCGGATGGCTGCCATCAGCACCGGGTTCCCGGATTTCAACGGAGACAGCTACGCACGCTTCTTCAGCATCCCATCCTACGTCGACACGCTGTTTCGCACGTTCGCCGCAAGCACGATCGTCACTGTCGCGTGCTTCATCCTGGGATATCCCACGGCGGTGTTCCTGTCGCAGGCGAGGGGGCACAAGAAGAGCATATTGCTGGCATGCGTCGTGTTGCCTTACCTCACCAGCCTTCTGGTGCGGACCTATGCGTGGATGGTGATCCTCAACGACACCAGCCCGCTGAACAGTTTCCTGATGTGGACAGGTCTCATCGACCAGCCGCTTGGACTGCTGTTCAGCACGACCGGCGCGCTGATCGGCATGGTGCACATCATGCTGCCGGCGATGATCCTGCCGATCTACGCGATCCTGCAAGGCATGGACCCCGCGCAGATGCGGGCGGCAAAAGCGCTTGGCGGCGGGCCTGCCCGCGCGTTCTTCAAGGTGTATCTTCCGCAGAGCCTGCCGGGGATCCGTTCGGGCGCGACGCTGGTTTTTGCGCTGTCTCTAGGGTTCTACATCACGCCGGCAGCACTCGGCAGCCCCAGCGATTTGATGCTGTCCAACCTCATTACCGCCGTACTCAACAGCGCGCTCGATTTCCGTTTTGCGTCTGCCATCGCGATCATCCTGCTTGCCTGCACGCTGGCAGCCTACGGTCTGGTGGGGCTTTTCGGAACGCGCTCCGCGCAGGGCGGCGTGCTGATCTCACGCATTTTCTCTCCACTCGTGGCGGGCCTGAAAAAGCTCTTGCCCTCAACCGGTAACGGCAGGGCCGCGCAGCGATGGACGTCGAATGTCGGCCGCGAGCAGGTGTGGGAAGGGACGGGCTCCCGCATCCTCGCGGCCTACGGCTATCTCGTGCTGTTCTTCCTGGTGCTTCCGAGCATCCTCGTCGTCGTCATGTCTTTTTCGGACGAGCGCATCTTGAACTTCCCGCCGCGTGCATGGTCGCTGCGCTGGTACGAAGTGCTGTTTACCGATCCGCTCTGGGCCGAGGCCACATGGACCAGCCTGCGCGTCGCCGCCGTGAGTACGGTCCTGTCGATGCTGATCGGTGGAACGGCAGCCTACGCGCTGGTGCGGGGTTCGGCGGCGCTGCGCCCCGGCATCTTCGCGCTCATGCTTGCGCCGATGATCGTTCCGTCGGTCGTCAACAGCGTCGGGCTCTATAGCGTGCTCGCGCCATGGGGGCTTGTGAACCGAGAGGTAGGGCTGATCCTCGCGCTGACGCCGGGCAGCATTTCCTATGTCGTCATCATCATGCTGGCGACGCTGACCTCGTTCGATCCCCGTCTGGAAATGGCGTCGTCCAGTCTGGGGGCAGGGCGCATCAGGACCGCGCTCAAGATCATTCTGCCGATCATCGCGCCCGGCGCGATCGCCGCGGCTCTCTTTGCCTTCATCCATGCCTTCGACGAGGTGGTAATTTCCTCGTTTATCGCTGGGTCCACGATGCAGACGTTGCCGCTCAAGATCTGGTACGGAATCCAGTATGAACTCGAGCCCGTGATCGCAGCGGTTTCGACGCTGATGATGATCTTCCCCATCATAGCCCTGCCGTTCTTAGGACGCCGTGCGAAAGTGTTGCGGACATGAATATGCGCGAACTGCCGCCGGACGAAACGCAACCGTCCGGCGTGACACCGCCACCCCAGGGTTTCGTGAATTTCGTCCAGCGCCATTTTCACTATGGCTGGCTGATCGTCTTTGCGGGGTTCTTCGCGCAGGTGATTTCGAGCCTTTCGATGCAGGGGCTTGCGACGTATGCGACGCCGCTGCGCGCCGAGTTCGGCTGGACTTCGGCGCAGACCGCCATCGGCCGATCGGTGCAGGCGGTGGATTCGGTTCTGGGGCCTGTCAGCGGCTGGCTGGTCGACAGGTTCGGCGCACGCCGCCTGATGATCGCCGGCACGGTCATGTACCTTGCGGCGTTCGTCGTGCTGGGCACGATGCAGAGCCTTGTCGAGTTCTACATCGCATGCCTGCTGATGGGGCTTGCCAACAGCCTGCTCGGCCTGCTCGTCGTCAGCCAGTTGGTCAACAGCTGGTTTACCCGCAAACGGTCGACTGCGATGGGCCTCGCCGTCGCGGGCTTTGCCGTATCTGGCATCTTTCTTCTGCCGCTGATCGTCCTTGCGCAGGATGCGTTCGGATGGCGCAACACGGCCATCGGCTCCGGCGTGCTGATCCTGCTGATCGGGTTTCCGATCATGCTTCTGGTGCGCTCTACGCCCGAAGCGCTCGGCCTGACGGCGCATGGAAGCGAGCCGGCCTCCCATCAGCAGTCCCATCCATCGACCGTGGGCATGACATTCCGCGAGGCGCTCGCCAGCACGTCGTTCTGGGTCATCACCGCTGCATTGACGCTGGCGACGATCCATCAGGCGGCGCTCATCGTCCACCTGTTCCCCTATCTCGAACTGGTCGAGAACCGGGCGATGGCGGGTTTGCTGCTGGCGGAAGTCAACGTCTTCAATCTTGCCGGCCGGGTCGTCGGCGGCGTGATGGGCGACCAGATGCGAAAGGGGCGATTGCTCGCCATCGGGGCGTTTGCGTCCTCCCTTGGACTCGTCATGCTGTCTCTGTGGGATTCACAACTCGTCCTGTTCGTCTTTCCAGCGCTTTTCGGGTTCAGTTGGGGATGTCGAACGGCGGTCTCGAATGCGCTTTTCGGCGAGTATTTCGGACGGCGCGCCTTTGGGAAGATCGCCGGCATCGCCCAGACTTTCGCGGCAGTGGCCGCGATCGCCAGCCCGTTCCTGATGGGCGTGGCAATCGACATGGTGGTACCTTACTCGATCATGTTCATGATCCTGGCGGGATGCACATTCGTCTCGGGCTGCCTGTTCTGGAGCCTGAAACGCTAGCCGGACAAGTGTTTGCATCGAACATGACCGGTCGAACCGAGGCATCGCGCCGAACAACGTCATCCGGGGCGGGCGAAAGCTCGCCCTTCTCGCAGGCGACGGCATCATCCCGACGCCCTTGGCAGCGCAGATGTGCATGATGTCCAAAATGAAAGAATTTCTGTCCGAAACCACATGGACGAGAGCGGCAGGAACACGCCACACATAGGGTCGGTCGCGGCGAGAGGACGGGCATGCGTTATTCCGGGTTCAGACTGATCAAGGAGGTCCTGACGGGCCACAAGGGCTGGACGCCGGCGTGGCGCGATGCGGAACCGAAGCCGCACTACGACATCATCGTGATCGGCGGCGGCGGCCATGGACTGGCTACTGCCTATTATCTCGCCAAAGTCTTCGGCAAGTCGAATGTCGCGGTGCTCGAAAAGGGCTGGATCGGCGGCGGCAATGTCGGCCGCAACACGACGATCATCCGCTCGAACTATCTGCTGGACGGCAACGAGCCCTTCTACGAATTCTCGATGAAGCTCTGGGAGGGGCTGGAGCAGGATTTCAACTACAATGCGATGGTCAGCCAGCGTGGCGTGCTGAACCTTTGCCACACTGACGGGCAACGCGACGCCTTCACCCGGCGCGGCAATGCCATGCGTCTCCACGGGGTGGACGCGGAACTGCTGGACCAGGAGGGTGTGCGAAAAATCGCGCCGTTCCTGAATTTCGACAATGCCCGGTTTCCCATCAAGGGCGGTCTCTTACAGCCGCGCGGTGGAACAGCGCGCCATGATGCGGTCGCCTGGGGCTATGCGCGCGGCGCCGACAGCCGTGGTGTCGACATCATCCAGAATTGCGCCGTGACCGGATTCCGCATCCAGAACGGCAAATGCCTGGGGGTGGAGACCACGCGCGGCTTCATCGGCGCGAACCGTGTCGGCTGTGCCGTCGCCGGTTGGTCTGGCTCCGTGATGGCGATGGCGGGGATGCGCCTGCCCATCGAGAGCCACGTTCTGCAGGCTTTCGTCAGCGAGGGGCTCAAGCCATTGCTGCCGGGCGTCATCACCTTCGGGGCGGGGCATTTCTACGTGAGCCAGTCCGACAAGGGCGGGCTCGTCTTCGGCGGCGATATCGACGGCTACAACTCCTACGCACAGCGCGGAAATCTGCCGGTGGTCGAGGATGTCTGCGAAGGCGGCATGGCCCTGATGCCGATGATCGGCCGGGCGCGTCTCCTGCGGATGTGGGGCGGGATCATGGACATGTCGATGGACGGTTCGCCGATCATCGACCGGACCGATATCGACGGTCTCTATTTCAACGGAGGCTGGTGTTACGGAGGATTCAAGGCGACCCCCGCTTCCGGCTGGTGTTTTGCGCATCTGCTGGCCAATGACGCGCCGCACCCCGTTTCCACCGCCTATCGGCTCGACAGGTTCCGCACGGGACGGATGATCGACGAAAAGGGCGCGGGCGCCCAGCCGAACCTGCATTGAGACCCTGACATGATCATCAATCATCCTCTTCTCGGTCCACGCGATTCCCAGGAGTTCGTCTATCTGGGCGATGCGAGCCTGATCGGCCGCCCGGACTGGCAGGCAAGCGACGCGCAGCAGCAGTTTTATGAATATCTCTATCTGCGCGACAATCCGGCCGGCCTGCATCGCGAGCTGTGGTTCCACGAACAGGGCGACCGGAGCTGGCTGGTCGTGACCCGGAATACGCTCACCCATGAGATCACATCCGTCGAACTGGCCCGCGACGTGGCTCGCGCACTGGGGAGGGACATTTGACCCAGATGAATCGGCTAAAAGGCGGCCAGATCGACCGCTCGCGGACCCTAAGCTTCACATTCGACGGCAAATCCTATCAGGGCCATCCGGGCGACACGCTGGCCTCCGCGCTTCTGGCCAATGGCGTGCGGCTGATGGGGCGTTCGTTCAAGTATCACCGCCCGCGCGGTCCCCTCACAGCCGGATCGGAAGAGCCGAACGCGCTGGTCGAGTTGCGGCAGGGCGCCCGCAGCGAGCCGAATACCCGCGCGACGGTCGCCGAACTGTATGACGGGCTGGTGGCGAAGAGCCAGAACCGCTGGCCCTCGCTGGCGTTCGATGCCCTGGCGATCAATGACGGCCTGGCGCCGTTCCTCACTGCCGGCTTCTACTACAAGACGTTCATGTGGCCGAAAGCCTTCTGGGAAGCGGTCTATGAGCCTTTGATCCGACGTGCCGCAGGCCTTGGCAGCCTCTCCGTCGAGGCCGACCCCGACAGCTACGACAAGGGGTTCCTGCATTGCGACCTGCTGATCATCGGCGCGGGACCCTCGGGGCTCGCTGCCGCGCTGACGGCGGGCCGCGCCGGGGCGCGGGTGATCCTGGCCGATGAGGATTTCGCGCTGGGCGGGCGGCTCAACGCCGAGACGTTCGTGCTGGACGACACGGCCGGGGAGGCCTGGGCCCGGTCGGCGGTGGCCGAACTGTCCACCCTGCCCAATGTCCGGCTGATGCCACGAACCACGATTATCGGCGCATTCGACCACGGGATCTATGGCGCGCTCGAACAGGTGTCGGATCATGTGCTCGAACCGGCGCCGGGCACGGCGCGGCAGATCCTGTGGCGGATCTATTCGCGCCGGGCCATCCTCTGCGCCGGAGCGACCGAGCGGCCTATCGCCTTTGCCAACAACGATCGTCCGGGGATCATGCTGGCAGGCGCCATGCGCGCCTATGCCAACCGCTGGGCGGCAACGCCCGGCCAGCGCGTGGCGATCTTCACCAACAATGACGATGGGCTGCGCAGCGCACAGGATTTGCGCGCCAAAGGCGTGACGGTGGCGGCCGTGATCGACAGCCGCACGGATGGCCCGTGCTTCGATGGCGGCGAGCATTTCCGTGGCGCTCAGGTGACCGATGCCACCGGGCGTCTGGGTCTGCGGTCCGTCACGGTGCGGCTGGCAAGCGGCGAGAGCCGGACGATCGCGTGCTCCGCGCTCGGCGTTTCGGGCGGATGGAATCCGAACGTGCACATGACCTCCCATCAGCGCGGTCGGCCGATTTGGGATGCGTGGCTTGCCGCCTTCGTCCCGGATGTCTGCCCGCCCGGAATGTCTGTCGCGGGTGCGGCAAACGGTGTCTTTTCGACCGCGGGCGCGCTTTCTTCGGGGGCGGACCAAGCCATCGCGGCACTGGCTGATCTGGGGATCAGCGCCAGTGCAGCCCCGCTGCCGCAGGCCGAGGATGCGCCGGTGAGGATCACGCCGCTCTGGTACGTGCCGCACAAGGGTCGCGCCTGGATCGACCTGCAGAACGATGTGACGGTAAAGGATGTGAAGCTCGCCCATCAGGAGGGCTTCCATTCGGTCGAGCATCTCAAGCGCTACACGACGCTCGGCATGGCGACGGATCAGGGCAAGACCTCGAATATCGGCGGCCTTGCGGTCATGGCCGAAATGACTGGCAAGTCGATCCCGGAAACCGGCACCACGATGTTTCGCCCCCCCTATACGCCGGTTCCGATCGCGGCCTTTGCCGGGCGCTCCGCCGGGGCGGATTTCCGGCCGAAACGGCTGACGCCCAGCCACAAATGGGCGGCGGAACAGGGAGCGGTGTTCGTCGAGGCGGGCCTGTGGTTGCGCGCGCAGTGGTTTCCCCGGACGGACGAGACCGAATGGCGGCAGTCCGTCGATCGAGAGGTCATGGCGACACGCGGATCGGTGGGAATCTGCGACGTGACCACGCTTGGGAAGATCGACGTACAGGGGACGGACGCCGCCGACTTCCTGAACCGGATCTATGCAAATCCGTTCGGCAAGCTGGCTGTCGGGAAAGTTCGTTACGGGCTGATGCTGCGCGAGGACGGGATGGCGATGGATGACGGCACGACCGCGCGTCTGGCCGAAGACCATTTCGTCACCACCACGACGACGGCCAATGCCGCCGAAATCTACCGGCATATGGAGTTCTGCCGCCAGTGCCTCTGGCCTGATCTGGACGTGCAGATCATCTCAACGACGGAGGCCTGGGCGCAGTTTTCCGTAGCGGGGCCGAACGCACGCAAGCTGCTGCAAAAGATCGTGGACCCGGAGCACGACATCTCGAACGAGGCCTTTCCCTATATGGGCTACGGCGAGATCACGGTCTGCGGCGGGCTTCGCGCGCGGCTCTTCCGCATCTCGTTCTCCGGTGAACTGGCCTATGAGATCGCGGTGCCGACGCGCTATGGCGATGCGCTGATCCGGGCGATGGTCGAGGCAGGACGCGCGTTTGACGTGGTGGTCTACGGGACCGAGGCCCTGGGTGTCATGCGGATCGAGAAGGGCCATGCGGCGGGCAATGAACTGAACGGGACAACCAGCGCGCTGAACCTCGGCATGGCCGGGTTGGTTTCCAGGAAGAAGGACAGCATCGGCTCGATCCTGTCCGAGCGCGAGGGGATGAACACGCGCGATGCTCTTTCGCTGGTTGGCTTTCGGCCGGTCGATGCGGCGCGGCAGCTCACGGCGGGATCGCACTTCATCGATGCCGGCGCGACCGCCACTGCCGCCAACGATCAGGGCTACCTGACATCGGTCGCCTACTCGCCCAGCCTCGGGCATTCCATCGGGATCGGCTTCCTCAAGAACGGCGCAACCCGCAAGGGCGAGGTGCTGCGCGCGGTCAATCCGCTGAAGAATGAAGAGGTGGATGTCATCGTGGTCAGCGCCCATTTCATCGACCCGGAAGGAGAGCGCCTCCGTGCGTGAACATACCGATACCAGTCGTGATCCCGGCCCTGCGTCCGCGCATCGGCTGAAACCGCTGCCGGCGCTCGGCGGGGACCAACCCCGCGTCGAGGACATTTCGGGCCTGCGGATCGCGGAAGTGATGGATAGCGCGCTTGCATCGCTGTCCTGCCGGCGCGGGCGGAACGCGGAGTTCGCAGCATTTGCCGAACGGGTATTTGGCTTCGCGTTGCCGGGACCCGCACGTGCCGTCATGGGCACGCCCTATGGCGCCGTCTGGACCGGACCGGAGCAGTGGTTCATCGAGGCTCCTTTTGCCAGCCATGAGGATATCGCACGATTGCTGAAGGGGGAGTTCAGGGATCTCGCCTCGATCACCGAGCAAACCGATGGCTGGGTCCGGTTCGACGTGACGGGCAAGGGCGCTCTTGATGTGTTCGAGCGGCTTTGCCCGCTGGATGTGCAGGCGATGGAAGACAACGCCGCGAGCCGGACCTTGATCGAGCATCTCGGCTGCATCGTGATCTGCCGCAAGGCCGCCGTGGAATTCAGCGTGCTGGGGCCACGCTCGGCGGCAGCCTCACTGCATCATGCGCTGATCGCGGCGGCCCGGTCGGCGCTCTGACTTTGACAGCCTTCGTCAGACTGCCGGCAGCGGTGTGTTGTCCTGCACGCGGAAGCGGTTGATCGCCTTGCGGTCGTCCTGCGGAGTCACGCCGAAAGCCTGCGTGTAATGGCGCACCATCGGCGTCGAGCTCGCATAGCCGACCGCAAGCGCGATATCCGTGATCGAATCGTTGGAATAGAGCGCGAGCTGGCGAGCCTTCTGCATCCGTAGCTGCCGATAATATTTCAGCGGGCTCTCGCCGGTGGAGCGTTTGAAGGAGCGGTCGAGCTGCCGCGTCGACAGGTCTACGGCCTCTGCGACACGGGCGATCTGGATCGGATCCTCGACATGCTCGACGAAGAGGCGAATGGCCTTGGCGACGGCCTCGGGAAGCAAATCCTCGGTGCGATCCTTGCGGGGCGTGGGCGTGCGTTGGGTCACTTCCTCGTCGCGGATGAACGGATGCTGGAACCAGCACGCGACCTCGGTCATTGCAGCCGCCCCGAGATCCTCTTCGATGAGCCGCAGCATGAGGTCGAATACGGCGGTGGCGCCGGCGGCTGTAAAGCGCTGCCGATCGATCGTGATGACCTTCTCGCTGGCGCGGATATAGGGGAATTCCGCTTTGAAGGCAGCTTCGTAGCACCAGTGCACAGAGCATTTGTGGTCATCGAGAAGACCGCTGCGCGCGAGCGGGAAGATTCCGCCGCTGAAAGCGCCCAGACCGGTGCCGTGCCGTGCGAGCCGGCGGACCACGGCGTTGGCATTGCGCGCATCGACAAAGTTGCCCGCAGGGCCGGACAGGAAATAGAGACAATCGATGTCGCGCAGGTCTGCCAGCGCGACATCGGGGTCGAAACCGACCTCCGCGCTGGATACGACCCGATCGCCGGTCTCGCCGACGACGGTCCAGGCAAAAGCGCGCCGCCCGATTATTTCATTCGCCGCCCGCAGGGGCTCTATGGCCGAGGTGAGGCAGGCCATCGGGAAACCGGGGAAAACCAGGAAGCCGAGCCGCCGACAATTTCCGTTCTGGTTCATGTTTCTTCCTCTTGCAGGAAGCCTCGCGAGACGGTGCTTGAGGTTGCCATCGGTCGCGCAGTCCACAGTTTTCGTCGTCAAAAGGCAATGACTGTCGCGGAACTGTCAATCCAGACCGGCCTGTCGATCGGGAGTCCTCCGGGAGATCGCGGGATAACGCGGTGGAAGCGGCGGCTCCCTTTCGGCATCGCGACCAGCGCGTTGAGCTTGATCAGGTGGCAGCGGATCGGGAAAACTAGGGCAATTCGAGCGCGGCAGTGGTGCGGGCGTTGTTCGAGCACCGGAAGAACCCGAAAACCGGATTCCACTTTCGGTTCGATGCTCTCGACGCCTACCAGAGCGTCTTCTTGTAGGCTTCGTCGAGATTGGCATCCACGGAGGCGGCGGTGTCGGCGAGCGCAAGCTGGTCGCGCAGGATTTCGCCCAGGGTCGGCATGGACGAGCGTTCGGGCCAGGTGTCCGGCTTCCAGAGGTCGGAACGCATGAACGCCTTGGCGCAATGCATGTAGGCCGCCTTCACGGTGACGATCAGGACCGAAATCGGCAGCTTGCCGTCGATGGCGAAGCGGGTGCGCAGGGTTTCGTCGGCCGTGATCCTGGCCGTACCGTTGACGCGCAGCGTCTCGTTCATGCCGGGGATGAGGAAGAGCAGGCCGATCGCGGGATTGACGAGCAGGTTCTCCCATGTGTCGAGCCGGTTGTTGCCGGGCCGGTCGGGGATCGCCAGCGTGGTATCGTCGAGGACCGCGACGAAACCGGGCTTGTCGCCCTTCGGCGTGACGTCGGCATTGCCGGCATCGTCGGACGTGCCGATCAGGACGAAGGGACTGCGCGCGATGAAGGATTTCGAATGGTGGTCCAGCGTCGGCAGTTGCTTGCGCACGGCGCCGTCGCCGGGCTGCTTGTAGTGCGTGCGCAACGCCTCGTGCGTCGTGATGAATTCCATTCGGGCCGTCCCCCTATTCCGCGGGCTTTTGTTCCAGCGAATGACGCATGATCAGCGGCATCTGGCTGAAGGTGAACAGAAGCGTGATGGGCATCGTGCCCCAGACCTTGAAGGCTACCCAGAAGTCGGTCGAAAAATTGCGCCAGACGACTTCGTTCATCAGTGCCAGGAACAAGAAGAACAGGCCCCAGCGCAAGGTCAGCTTGCGCCAGCCTTCGGCATCCAGCTTGAAGGCCGAATCGAAGACGTAGCCGAGCAGCGCCTTTCCGAAGAAGAGCCCGCCCAGAAGCACTGCGCCGAACATGGTGTTGACGATGGTGGGCTTCATCTTGATGAACACGTCGTCCTGCAGCCAGAGCGTCAGCGCGCCGAACACGAAGACCACGACGCCGGAGATCAGCGGCATGATGGGCAGCGAGCGCGTCAGGATCCACGACACGGTGAGCGAGATCGCGGTCGCGATCATGAAGAGCCCGGTGGCGAGGAAGATCGGCCCGCCGAACGAGCCGAGCACCGGCCAGCTCTGAACGAGGGATTCGCCCCGCGCATTGGCGAAGAAGAAGACCAGGAGCGGCCCGAGCTCCAGCGCGAGCTTGAGGAGGCCGTTGACTTCCTTCTTCTTCGGATCGGCGGGGTCGCGTTCGAGTATGCGGTCGTCCATCAGGCTACTCCCGCGATCGCTTTGGCGAAGTCGCTGGCTGAGAAAGGTTCGAGGTCGTCGACCTGTTCGCCGACGCCGATGAAATAGACCGGCAGTTTGTGCTTGGCCGCGATGGCCACCAGAATGCCGCCGCGCGCCGTGCCGTCGAGTTTCGTCATCACCAGTCCATTCACGCCCGCGACGTTGCGGAAGATCTCGACCTGGTTGAGGGCGTTCTGGCCGGTCGTCGCGTCGACAGTTTGAAGGACAGTATGTGGCGCTTCTGGGTCATGACGGCCGAGCACGCGCACGATCTTTTCCAGTTCGGCCATCAGCTCGGTCTTGTTCTGGAGCCTGCCGGCCGTGTCGATGATCAGCACGTCGGAGCCCGCCTGCTTGGCCTTCTCGTAGGCGTCCCATGCGAGGCCGGCCGCATCTGCGCCGAGTTTGGACGAGACGACGGGCGAGTTGGTGCGCTCGCCCCAGATCTTGAGCTGCTCGATGGCGGCGGCGCGGAACGTGTCGCCAGCGGCGAGCGTCACCGACAGGCCGCCAGCCGTCAGCTTGGCGGCCAGCTTGCCGATCGTCGTCGTCTTGCCGGTGCCGTTGACGCCGACGACGAGGATGACATGCGGCTTGTGCGACAAATCGAGTTCGAGCGGCTGCGCGACGGGCGTCAACACCTTCTCGATCTCCTGCGCCATCACGGTGCGGACGTCGGAATCGGAGATGTCCTTGCCGTAGCGGCTCGCCGAGAGCGAATCGGTCACGCGGATGGCCGTCTCCATGCCGAGATCGGCGCGGATCAGCACGTCTTCGAGGTCCTGAAGCGTGTCCTCGTCCAGCTTGCGCTTGGTGAAGACGCCGGAGATGTTGTCGCGCAACTCGCGCGAAGAGCGCGACAGTCCTTCGCGCAGACGCTGGAACCACGGCGTGCGGGGCGCGGGCACTGGAACGATAGGTGCTGCCTCGGCCTTCGCCTCGACAGACTTCGTCACCGTGACCTTGCCGGCAGCCGGTGTCGTGCTCGCCGGGATGGCTGCTGGAATCGGAGACGCGTCGAGGCTGACGGGTTCGACCGCCGCAGGCTCGTCTAGCGTCGGGGGGATCGGGGCAGGAGCCGGCTCGACGGGCTGTGGCAAGACAGGCGCGGGCGTGTCTGCGGGGATTTCCCGCTCGGGCGCGACAAACGGCTCGCTCAGCGGCGCATCGGGAGCGGGCGTCGGTGGGACTTCCAGCGGCGGCGCGGCGGGTTCCACGGGCTCAGGTTCGGGAATTTCGCGCGGCGGCTCAGGCACCTCGCGCGGTGGCTCAGGCACCTCGATCGGGACTTCCGGCACTGGACGCGGAGCGGGCGGAATCTCTGGCTCCGGCTCGGCTGGTTCGGGAACGTCCGGCACCGGTGGCGCAGGTTCTTCCGGCGGAACGACGGGCTCCGGCTCGGCGGGCGGGACGGGAACCTCGACCGGCCTGGGCTCCGGCTCGACCGGGGCGGTCTGCGGCGTCGTATCGATGGAAACGGGCGCAGGAACTGGCTCAGGAGTTTTGAGCAGCTCGTCCGAAACGGGAACTGGCTCCGGAAGAACAGGAGGTTCCACTGCTGGCTCAAGCGGCTGCAATACGCTTGTCTCGGCAGGAGCGATTTCCGTCGGTGTCGTTTCTATCGGCAGCGGCTCGGGAACGGACGGAGCCGTTTCAACCGCGTCCGGCTGCTTCAGGAACTCCGGAACCGGACCCTCGACAGGTGCCTCACTGGGTACGGGCAGTTCGGCCGGGGCGTTATGGGCAGGGTCGGTGGGCAGCGTCGGGGTCGACTGCGCATCCGTCACCTGGGCTTCGGCCGGATCCGTGCCGTCGAGGGGAGGGTGGATTTCCGGGATCTGCTCGACCGGCGCTTCCACGACCTCCTTCCTGCCGAAGGAAAAAATCTTCTTGATGAAACCCAGAGCCATGAACGTCCTCAGGCCGCCTGCGCGGCGGCGGTCATCGTGGCCAGCCGCTCGCCATCATGGCCGGTCACGACAGCATCCACGATTGCGCCGGGCGATCCGGCATTGATTGCGGCGAGGGTGAAACCCTCGGTGCGGCCCAGGCCTTCTCGCTCGACGAGAATACGCTGGCGCGAACCGACCAGCGCGCCGAGATGCGTGCGATAGGCCGCGTCCCCTGCCGCGCGGAGCCGCTTCGCGCGCGCCTTGACGATGCTGCGATCGAGCTGCGGCATGCGCGCGGCGGGCGTGCCGTCGCGTGGGCTGAACGGGAAGACATGCAGGTGCGTCAGTCCGCATTCGTCGACGATCTTCAGCGAGTTCTCGAACATCGCGTCCGTCTCGGTCGGAAATCCTGCGATGATGTCGGCGCCGAAGACGATGTCAGGTCTTAGCCGGCGAACGTCTTCGCAAAACCGGATGGAATCGTCGCGCAGATGACGGCGCTTCATGCGCTTCAGGATCATGTCGTCGCCCGCCTGGAGCGACAGATGGAGATGCGGCATCAGCCGGGATTCGGTGGCGAGCGCCTCCATCAGATCCTCGTCGGCTTCGATGGAATCGATCGAGGACAGGCGAAGCCGCGCCAGATCGGGAACCTGGCGCAGGATCGTCCGCACCAGTCTGCCAAGACGCGGAGCGCCCGGCAGGTCGGCGCCGTAGCTGGTCATGTCGACGCCCGACAGCACCACTTCCGCATAGCCATTGCCGGCGAGGCGCTTGATCTGTTCGACGACGGCGCCCATTGGAACCGAGCGCGAATTGCCGCGTCCGTACGGGATGATGCAGAAGGTGCAGCGGTGATCGCAGCCATTCTGCACCTGCACGAAGGCGCGGGCGCGGCCTTCAATGGCATCCACGAGATGGCCGGCGGTCTCCGTCACCGACATGATGTCGTTGACGCGCGCCTTCTCGAACTGGTTGACGCCGAAATCGGGAAGCGCGCGGTAATTGTGGCTTGCAAGCTTTTCCTCGTTGCCGAGAACGAGATCGACCTCGTCCATCGCCACGAATGCATCCGGGTCTGTCTGCGCGGCGCAGCCCGTGACGATGATGCGCGTGCCGGGATTGTCGCGGCGGGCTTTGCGGATCGCCTGCTTTGCCTGGCGGACGGCTTCGCCGGTAACGGCACAGGTGTTGAAGATCACCGCGCCGTCGGCGAGCTGGCCCAGCCCGGCAGCGGTCGCTTCACGCCGCATCACCTCGGATTCGTAGGTGTTGAGGCGGCAGCCGAAGGTGACGACGTCGATGCCCTTGGTCATGGGGATGCGTTGGGAGCGGCAGACCCCCACCCTTTATCCCTCCCCACAAGGGGGAGGGAGGTCGTCATCGTTGCGCCCAATCCGCTTGGCGTTGTGCTGAAAGTGTGAACTCGGCGCCCATGCCCCCCTCCCCCTTGTGGGGAGGGATACAGGGTGGGGGTCAACTCGACAAAAACTTGTCCAGTCATGCAACGCCCTCGGTCTCGCGCTCCCACGCGCCGGTGGCGGGATCGAAGAAGCCGGAAAATTCCCACTCGGCCGGTCCGGTCATGACGACGTGATCGTCGGCGCGCCATTCGATCTGCAACTGGCCGCCGCTCGGCGCGGTGACCGTGACGGTGCGGCCGGTTCGCCCGGTGCGTGCGGCGGAGACGGCGGCGGCACAGGCGGCCGAGCCGCAGGCGAGCGTCAGGCCCGCGCCGCGTTCCCATGTGCGGATCGTCATCGTGTCGCGGGACGTGACCTGCGCGATGGTGATGTTGGCGCGCTCGGGGAAGATCGGGTGGTTCTCCAGCATCGGCCCGAAGCGCTCGAGGTCGTAGGACCAGACGTCCTCATCGACCCAGAAGATCGCGTGCGGGTTGCCCATCGAGGCGACCGACGGCGAATGCAGGATCGGCGCGTCGATCGGTCCGATCTGGAGCTCGATCATCCGCGTATCACGAAATTCCTCGGCGAGCGGGATGTCCTGCCAGCCGAAGCGCGGCTTGCCGAGATCGACGGAGATCAGCCCGTCCTCATGCTCGACTGCGTTGAGGATGCCGGCGACGGTCTCGAAGGTGAAGGTCTTCTCGCCGGTTTCGGCCGCCAGCGCCTGCACGACGCACCGGGTTCCGTTGCCGCAGGCCTGCGCGTGGCTGCCATCCGCGTTGAGAATCTCGATATAGTTCCGGGTGCCCTGCGTCCGAGGATCGTGAATGGCCATGATCTGGTCGAAACGGGTTGCGGGGTCGGCAGCGAGCGCGATGGCTGCGGCAGGCGAGATGCGATCGGCACGGCCGCGCATGTCGGCAACGATGATCTCGTTGCCGATTCCGTTCATCCGGGCAAAGGGTGCGCGCGTGCTCATTCGCCGCTATATGGCGGAAAAGCCTGCCGATTACCAGTGTCGAGCCCGCCGCTCACGCGATCAACGCGCAGGCTGGATGAGGGAATTCCGGGCGCTCAGACGCTGGCGGCCGGAATGTCCCAGACCTCGCCGGACAGCATCGCCCTGAAACGGTCGCGATCGACGCCGTGCCGGTCGAGCGCCGCGTGCAGATGATCGCGCGGGGCGTTCATCGGCTCGTTGGTGAGCTGGAACGTGCTCCAGTGATGGCCGATCGCGTATTGCGCCTTCGAGAGGAGCATGCCCTGCACCGCCTCGTCGGGGTTCTGGTGCTGGAACTTCATGAACCAGCGCGGCTCGTACGCACCGATCGGCAGGATCGCGAGGCGGAAGCCGCCATGCTTCTCGGCTGCCGCACGATAATTGATGCCGTCGTGAAAGCCGGTGTCGCCGATGACGTAAATCTTGCCGCCCGGCGCTGCGATGACGAAGGCGCTCCACAGCGCCATGCGGCGGTCGCCAAGCCCGCGCGCCGACCAGTGGTGGGCAGGCTCCAGATGGATCGGCACGTCGCGGAAGCGGACGGTGTCGCCCCAGTCATGCGCCGAAATCGCCATGCCCGGCACGTGCTGCTTGACGATCGTGTCGTTGCCGAGTGGCGTGATGACGTGCGGATTGTGCCGCGCGCGCAGCCGCCCGAGCGTCATCAGGTCGAGATGGTCGTAGTGGTTGTGGCTCAGGAGCACGAGGTCGATCGGCGGCAGGTCGTCGAAGGCGATGCCCGGCGAACCAGCGCGTTTCGGGCCTATGAACCCCACCGGCGAGGTGCGGACGGACCAGACCGGATCGGTCAGGATGTTCAACCCCGCTGTCTGGATCAGCATCGTCGCGTGACCGACCATCGTGACGACGAGGCGTGCGCCATCGACGCGGGTCTCGGGCTTGACCGGCGGGTGGGGGCTTTCCCAGCCTCCCGGCCATGCCGCACGCCCGCCGCCGAATTGCCAGCGCAGGAGATCGGAAAAGTTTCCGGGCGGCTGTCCGTTGGGGTTGAAGAACACCGTGCCGTCGAAATGGTCGCTCGGTGGCCCGGAGTAGTAACGGTTTCCCGCATGCGCTTTTTTCATTGCCACGCCTCCGGTCAGTGCCGCCGCACTGCCCAGCCCCAGCCATTTCATCAAACTGCGTCTATTCATGGGGCGCGAAGATAGTGATCATTCGAACCGGCGCAACCGGACGCTGCACCGCTCGCGAGGGATTGATCGATAATGGCCATGAAACGAACGAAACAGCCCTGGATGACGGCATCGGATTTCGGCCGGTCGCTGCCGCGCGGCCTCGGCGTCAACCTGCTCGTCGCCGACATGGCGGCGATGGAGGTCTTCTGCCGCGAGGTGCTTGGGGCCAATACCATTTATGTCGATGAGGATTTTGCGGCGATCGAGATTCTGGGTTCGGTTTTCATGCTGCATGCCGACCACTCCTACCAGGATCACGAGATGGCGGGATCGGTGACCGGAGCGGATGTACGCGGCGCGGGCATCGAGATAAGGCTCTACGGCGCGGATCCCGATCGTGTCGAGGAACGCGCGCGCCAAGCGGGCCACACGGTCCTGTCGGCCTCCATCGACAAGCCACATGGGCTTCGCGAGTGCCACATCCTATCGCCGGAAGGCTATGTCTTCGTCCCAAGTGCTGCGTCGGACGACTGAAATGTCAACGGAATCTTCTTCAGGGAACTCTTAATTAACGCTATGCGTTGGATTCTTCCAAAGATCGCCACTATTCTGGCGATGAAGGGGCTTTGTTTTTCGAGAACCAGAGCGCGGCATATCCGCAGCGACGGAGGGAATTTATGGGTTTCAAGTTCACGGGCATCCTCGCAACGGCGGGATTGGCGCTGGCTCTTGCCGGTTGTCAAAGCGACCGTTTCACCAGCATGGATACGCGACCCGTCGCCCCTGCTCCGCTTTCACCGGCTCCGGCCGGGACGGTGACGGCGGGCCAGTTGCCGCCGCCGGCTCAGCCGGGAGCGGCGAATCCCTCGCAGTTCCCCGCCGCTCCGGGCGCCGACCCAATGGCGCCTCCCGGCGGCACCCAGATGGCGGCCGTCGACCCGAATGCGCCGGCCGTCACGGCTGGCAGCGTCGCCGGCGTGTGGAACGCCACCGTGTCCGGCCAGAGCTGCCGTGTCGCGACGCCCCAGACGCGCTTCGGCCAGGGCTTCCGCGCCGGTCCCCTGCGTTGCCCCGCTCCGCTCGACGGCGTGAAGTCGTGGAACGTCGAAGGCAGCCAGCTTGCGCTCTATGACGAGGGCGGCGGCGTGATCGCCCGTCTGCAATCGGCGGGCGGCTCGCGCTTCGACGGCCAGACGACCAGCGGCGTCCCGGTTTCGCTCGCGCGCTGACGAAGGCGGCCCCGGCCTCGCAATCAGGACCAGACGATGTCTTCGCTCGACGGCGTGTCGACACACCGTACCGTACGGCAGGCCTATGACCATCTCGAAAGCGTCGGCACCTTGCGCGTCGACGCCGAGCAACTGGCTATCGTCGGTGCGCTCGATCGCCTGATCGAGGACGTGGCCTCGCGTCGCCTTGCGCACAAATCGAGCGCCCTGGGCTGGCTCTTCGCCAAGCGCGCGCCGACGCATGCGGCGGTGAAGGGGCTCTATCTTCATGGCGGCGTCGGTCGCGGCAAGACCATGCTGATGGACATGTTCTATGATCTGGTGCCGGTGAAGCGGAAGCGCCGGGCGCATTTCAACGACTTCATGGCCGACGTTCACGACCGCATCCAGCGGCATCGCGAAGCGCTCAAGCGCGGCGACACCAAGGAGACCGATCCGATCCCGCCGGTGGCCAAGGCGCTCGCCGAAGAGGCGTGGGTGCTGTGCTTTGACGAGTTTACCGTGACCGACATCGCGGACGCGATGGTGCTGTCACGGCTGTTCTCCAGCCTGTTCGCAAACGGCGTGGTGCTCGTCGCCACGTCCAATGTCGCGCCGCGCGATCTCTACCGGGACGGGCTGAACCGGGCCTTGTTTGAACCGTTCATCGACATCCTGGAGCGCCACGTCAACGTCATGAGCCTCGACGGCCCGGTCGACTACCGCCGCCGCAAGCTCGACCAGATGCCGGTCTACGTCACGCCATGCGGCCCGGAGGCGGACCGTCTCATGGACGAAGCATGGAACGCGGCGACATCCGGCCACGACACCGCCGAGGTCAGGCTGGCGGTGAAGGGCCGCGAGGTGATCGTCCCGCGCGCCAACGGTACCGTTGCGCGGTTCGGCTTCGACGATCTGTGCAGCAGGCCGCTCGCCGCGCGCGACTATCTCGCCATCGCGGCGCGGTTCGACACGATCTTCGTCGATTGCATCCCGGCGATGGGCCAGGACAGGCGAAACGAGGCGAAGCGCTTCATCCTGCTGATCGACACGCTCTACGACCACAATATCAGGCTGGTCGCCAGCGCGGAAACCGCGCCGGAAGAGCTCTATACCGGCAGGGTCGGAACCGAGGCGTTCGAATTCGCCCGCACGGCTTCGCGCCTGACGGAAATGCAGAGCCGCGACTGGCTCGACGCCGCACGGTCGGCATCTGCTCGCGCCTGAATTCGCCGCGAGCGTTAACGGACGATGAAAAATCCACTCCAGGGGCGCCATTTTGTCGAAATCAATTGACGTTTACGTAAGACAATATTGATCTAAACGTTTGAAAAGGTTCAGCCGGCAAGAATCGGTTGAATTTTTATTGTGATGCGTCTATGCCCTGTCGCGAATTCGGACGGCATCCCGTGTCCGGAACCAGTTTCGGCATCAACGATCCAAAGGCCGGCGCGGCCTCTGCCCGGCGTCTACAAGGGAAAACAATCACCATGGCTCGCAACAAGATTGCCCTCATCGGCTCAGGCATGATCGGCGGCACGCTCGCCCACATGATCGGCTTGAAGGAACTCGGCGACGTCGTCATGTTCGACATCGCGGAAGGCATTCCGCAGGGCAAGGGCCTCGATATCGCGCAGTCCTCGCCGGTCGACGGCTTCGATGCGCGCTATGTCGGCGTCAACGAATATGCCGGCATCGAGGGTGCGGACGTGTGCATCGTCACCGCCGGCGTTCCGCGCAAGCCCGGCATGAGCCGCGACGATCTGCTCGGCATCAACCTCAAGGTGATGGAGCAGGTTGGCGCGGGCATCAAGAAGTACGCGCCGAACGCGTTCGTCATCTGCATCACCAACCCGCTCGACGCGATGGTCTGGGCGTTGCAGAAGTTTTCGGGCCTGCCCAAGAGCCACGTCGTCGGCATGGCCGGCGTGCTCGACTCCTCGCGCTTCCGCCTGTTCCTCGCCGAGGAATTCAAGGTTTCGATCGAGGACGTCTCGGCGATGACGCTGGGCGGCCACGGCGACGACATGGTGCCGATGACGCGCTACTCCACCGTTGCCGGTATCCCGCTGCCCGATCTCGTCAAGATGGGCTGGACCACCAAGGAAAAGCTGGACGCCATCGTCGAGCGCACCCGCAAGGGCGGCGGCGAGATCGTTGGCCTGCTGAAGACCGGGTCGGCCTATTACGCGCCGGCTGCCTCGGCGATCTCGATGGCCGAAGCCTACCTGAAGGACAAGAAGCGCGTTCTGCCGTGCGCGGCGCACCTGTCGGGCCAGTACGGCATCAAGGACATGTATGTCGGCGTGCCGGTGGTGATCGGTGCCGGCGGCGTCGAACGCGTCATCGAAATCGAATTCAACAAGGCCGAGCAGAAGATGTTCGACAAGTCGGTCGAAGCCGTGAAGGGCCTCTGCGACGCCTGCACGGCGATCGCCCCCAATCTCGCCAAGTGAGGACGAACGGATGAACATCCACGAATACCAGGCCAAGCAGCTCCTCAAGGGCTATGGCGCTCCCGTCGCCGATGGCGTAGCGATCCTCAAGGCCGACGAGGCGGAGACTGCCGCGAAGCAGCTTCCCGGTCCGCTTTATGTCGTGAAGAGCCAGATCCATGCCGGCGGACGCGGCAAGGGCAAGTTCAAGGAACTCGGCCCGGACGCCAAGGGCGGCGTGCGCCTGTCGAAGTCGGTCGAGGAAGTCGTCAAGAACGTCAACGACATGCTCGGCAACACGCTGGTGACCGCGCAGACCGGCGACGCCGGCAAGCAGGTCAACCGCCTCTACATCGAGGACGGCGCCGACATCGACCGCGAGCTTTATCTGTCGCTGCTGGTGGATCGTTCGGTCGGCCGCGTCGCGTTCGTGGTCTCCACCGAGGGCGGCATGGACATCGAGGCCGTGGCTCATGACACGCCCGAGAAGATCATCACCGTCGCGATCGACCCGGAAGCCGGCGTGACCGCGTCGGACGTTGCCAAGATCAACGAGGCGCTGGAGCTTTCGGGCGATGCGGCGAAGGACGGCGAGACGCTGTTCCCGATCCTCTACAAGGCCTTCGTCGAGAAGGACATGGCGTTGCTCGAGGTCAACCCGCTGATCGTCATGACCAACGGCCGCCTGCGCGTGCTCGACGCCAAGATGTCGTTCGACGGCAACGCCCTGTTCCGCCACGACGACGTCAAGGCGCTGCGCGACGAGACCGAGGAAGACGCCAAGGAAATCGAGGCCTCCAAGTGGGACCTCGCCTATGTGGCGCTCGACGGCAATATCGGCTGCATGGTCAACGGCGCCGGCCTTGCCATGGCGACGATGGACATCATCAAGCTCTACGGCAAGGAGCCGGCGAACTTCTGTGACGTCGGCGGCGGCGCAGGCAAGGAAAAGGTCGCGGCAGCGTTCAAGATCATCACCGCCGACCCGAAGGTCGAGGGCATCCTCGTCAACATCTTCGGCGGCATCATGAAGTGCGACGTCATCGCCGAGGGCGTTGTCGCTGCGGTTCAGGAAGTTGGTCTCAAGGTTCCGCTGGTCGTGCGCCTCGAAGGCACCAATGTCGAGTTGGGCAAGAAAATCCTCAACGAGTCCGGACTGGCCATCACGGCCGCCGACGATCTCGATGACGCGGCGAAGAAGATCGTCGCTGCGGTCAACGGCTAACGGATTCGAAGGATCAGAACTGATGTCCATTCTCATCAACAAAGACACCAAGGTCCTCGTTCAGGGCCTGACCGGCAAGACCGGCACCTTCCACACCGAGCAGGCGCTGGCCTATCACGGCACCAAGATGGTCGGCGGTATCCACCCCAAGAAGGGCGGCGAGACCTGGAGCGGCTCGAAGGGTGAAAGCCTGCCGATCTTTGCTTCGGTCGCCGAAGGCAAGGACAAGACCGGCGCGACCGCTTCGGTCGTCTACGTCCCGCCGGCAGGCGCCGCCGAGGCGATCATCGAGGCGATCGATGCGGAGATCCCGCTGATCGTCTGCATCACCGAGGGCATCCCGGTGATGGACATGGTCAAGGTCAAGGCGAGGCTCGACAGGTCGAAGTCGCGCCTCATCGGCCCGAACTGCCCCGGCATCGTCACGCCGGACGAGTGCAAGATCGGCATCATGCCCGGTTCGATCTTCCGCAAGGGGTCGGTGGGCGTTGTTTCGCGCTCGGGAACGCTTACCTATGAAGCAGTGTTCCAGACCACCAACGAAGGCCTCGGCCAGACCACCGCAGTCGGCATCGGCGGCGATCCGGTCAAGGGGACCGAATTCATCGACATCCTCGAGATGTTCCTCGCGGACGACGAGACCCAGTCGATCATCATGATCGGCGAGATCGGCGGTTCGGCGGAAGAAGAGGCGGCGCAGTTCCTCAAGGATGAGGCGAAGCGCGGCCGTTCCAAGCCGATGGCGGGCTTCATCGCCGGACGTACTGCGCCTCCCGGACGCACCATGGGTCACGCAGGCGCGGTGATCTCCGGCGGCAAGGGCGGCGCGGAAGACAAGATCGCGGCGATGGAAGCGGCAGGCATCAAGGTTTCGCCGTCGCCGGCGCGGCTTGGCAAGACGCTCGTCGAAGCGATCAAGGGTTGAAAAGCCAATAGCGAGTAGGGAGTGGCGAATAGGGAGTGCGAGCGACGGCCGGGTGCCAGAAAGCTCTATTCGCTATTCACTACTCACTATTCGCGCTGCAAAGGAGACGGAGCACCAGGCTCCGAAGGATCAAAAATGGCACGGCAAGATCAGGCCAACGATCAGTTTTCCCTCACCTCGTTTCTCTATGGCGGCAATGCCGACTATATCGAGCGGCTCCATGCCGCCTGGCAGGAGAACCCGTCCTCCGTCGATCCTGAATGGCGCGATTTCTTCGCAGCCCTGAAGGATGATGCGGGCGACGTCCGCAAGAGCGCTGAGGGCGCGTCCTGGACGAAGCCGAACTGGCCGATCGCTGCAAATGGCGAACTGGTCTCGGCGCTCGACGGCGACTGGGGCTCTGTCGAGAAGCATTTCGAGAAGAAGACCAAGGAGAAGGCAGCCGCCAACGGCGCGGTGCCGGCCTCCGAGGCGGACGTGCTGCGCGCGACGCGCGATTCCGTGCGCGCGATCATGATGATCCGCGCCTACCGCATGCGCGGCCATCTGCACGCCAACCTCGATCCGCTCGGCCTCGCCAAGCCGCTCGAGGACTATAACGAACTGTCGCCCGAGGCTTACGGTTTCACCGAAGCCGACTACGACCGGCCGATCTTCATCGACCATGTGCTGGGGCTGGAATACGCCACGATCCGGCAGATGCTCGACATCCTCAAGCGCACCTATTGCTCGACGCTCGGCGTCGAGTTCATGCACATCTCGAACCCCGACGAGAAGGCGTGGATCCAGGAGCGCATCGAGGGACCGGACAAGGGCATCGAGTTCTCGCCGAAGGGCAAGATCGCCATCCTGCAGAAGCTGATCGAGGCCGAGGGCTTCGAGCAGTTCATCGACGTCAAGTACAAGGGCACGAAGCGGTTCGGCCTCGATGGCGGCGAATCGCTGATCCCGGCTCTGGAGCAGATCATCAAGCGCGGCGGCGCCATGGGCATGAAGGAGATCGTGCTCGGCATGGCCCATCGCGGCCGTCTCAACGTGTTGTCCCAGGTGATGGCCAAGCCGCATCGCGCGATCTTCCACGAGTTCAAGGGCGGCTCGTTCGCGCCTGACGACGTCGAAGGTTCGGGCGACGTGAAGTACCATCTCGGCGCGTCGTCGGATCGCGAGTTCGACGGCAACAAGGTGCATCTGTCGCTGACCGCGAACCCGTCGCATCTGGAGATCGTCAACCCGGTCGTGATGGGCAAGGCCCGCGCGAAGCAGGACCAGATTTTCGGCCGCACGCGCGAAGAGGCCGTTCCGATCGAGGAGCGCTCGAAGGTTCTGCCGCTGCTTCTGCATGGCGACGCGGCCTTTGCCGGCCAGGGCGTCGTGGCTGAAATCCTCGGCCTGTCGGGCCTGCGCGGCCATCGCGTCGGCGGCACGCTGCATTTCATCATCAACAACCAGATCGGCTTCACGACGAACCCGCGCTTCTCGCGCTCGTCGCCCTATCCGTCCGATGTGGCCAAGATGATCGAGGCGCCAATCTTCCACGTCAATGGCGACGACCCGGAGGCGGTGGTCTACGCGGCGAAGGTCGCGACCGAGTTCCGCATGACCTTCCAGAAGCCGGTGGTCATCGACATGTTCTGCTACCGCCGCTTCGGTCACAACGAAGGCGACGAGCCGGCATTCACCCAGCCGCTGATGTACAAGTCGATCCGCTCGCAGCGGACGACGCTTCAGCTCTACGGCGACAAGCTGGTCGGCGAAGGGCTGATCAGCCAGGCCGAGTTCGACCAGATGAAGGCCGACTGGCGCGCCAAGATGGAAGCCGAGTGGGAAGCCGGACAGGCCTACAAGCCCAACAAGGCCGACTGGCTCGACGGTGCCTGGTCGGGCATGCGCACGGCCGACAATCAGGACGAGCAGCGCCGCGGCAAGACCTCGGTGCCGATCAAGTCGCTCAAGGAGATCGGCAAGAAGCTGACCGAGGTGCCGAAGGATTTCGAGGTCCACCGCACCATCGGCCGCTTCCTCGAAAACCGTCGCAAGGCGATCGAAAGCGGCGAAGGCATAGACTGGTCGACGGCCGAGGCGCTCGCCTTCGGTGCGATCCTGATGGACGGCAATCCGATCCGCCTGTCGGGTCAGGATTCCGAACGCGGCACGTTCAGCCAACGCCATTCGGTGCTCTACGATCAGCAGAACGAAGACCGCTACATCCCGCTCAACAATATGAGCCCGGCCCAGGCCAACTACGAAGTCATCAACTCGATGCTGTCGGAAGAGGCCGTGCTGGGCTTCGAATATGGCTACTCGCTCGCCGAACCCCGCGCGCTGACGCTCTGGGAAGCCCAGTTCGGCGACTTCGCCAACGGCGCGCAGGTCGTGTTCGACCAGTTCATCTCGAGCGGCGAGCGCAAGTGGCTGCGCATGTCGGGTCTCGTCTGCCTTCTGCCGCATGGCTATGAGGGTCAGGGGCCGGAGCATTCATCGGCCCGCCTGGAGCGCTTCCTGCAGATGTGCGCGGAAGACAACATGCAGGTGGCCAACGTCACGACGCCGGCCAACTACTTCCATATCCTGCGCCGGCAGCTCAAGCGCGACTTCCGCAAGCCGCTGATCCTGATGACGCCGAAGTCGCTCTTGCGCCACAAGCGGGCGATCTCGACCCTGTCGGAAATGGCGGGCGAAAGCTCGTTCCACCGTCTCTTGTGGGACGATGCGCAGTATCTGAGCGACCAGCCGATCAAGCTGGTGAAGGATTCGAAGATCCGCCGCGTCGTGCTCTGCTCGGGCAAGGTCTATTACGACCTCTACGAGGAACGCGAGAAGCGCGGCGTCAACGACGTCTACCTCCTGCGCGTCGAGCAGCTTTATCCGTTCCCGGCCAAGGCGCTCATCAACGAACTGTCGCGATTCCGCAATGCGGAGATGGTGTGGTGCCAGGAAGAGCCCAAGAACATGGGTTCGTGGTCCTTCATCGACCCGTATCTGGAATGGGTGCTGGCCCATATCGACGCCAAGCACCAGCGCGTACGCTACACCGGACGTCCAGCCGCCGCCTCGCCGGCGACCGGCTTGATGTCCAAGCATCTGGCGCAGCTCGAGGCTTTCCTCGAAGACGCGCTGGGCGAATAACACGACCACCACTGCCCAAGCGAAATCAGGCAACGGGAAAGATATAATGGCTACCGAAATTCGCGTCCCGACCCTCGGAGAATCCGTCACCGAGGCGACCATCGGAAAGTGGTTCAAGAAGGCAGGCGACGCGATCGCAGCCGACGAGCCGATCGTCGAGTTGGAAACCGACAAGGTGACCATCGAGGTTCCCGCGCCAGCCGCAGGAACGCTGTCAGAGATCACCGCCGCCGATGGCGAGACCGTGGGCGTCGGCGCGCTTCTGGGCATGATCAGCGATGGAGGCGCGGCCGCTGCCGCTTCTCCCAAGAAGGAAGAGCCGAAAGCCGAAGCGCCCCAGGAAGCGCCGAAGGCCGAGGCTGCGAAGCCTGCTTCCGCTGCCGCCGAGAAGACGTCCATGCCGCCCGCTCCCGCCGCCGCGAAGGCGCTGGCCGAGGCTGGCGTGTCCGCCGACCAGGTGTCCGGTTCGGGCAAGCGCGGGCAGGTCCTGAAGGGCGATGCGCTGGAAGCCATCGCCAAGGGCGTGTCGACTGCGCCTGCCCCCGCAGCACCGGCTGCCGCCCGCGCGCCGTCTTCGGAGGCGGAAGTGGCTCTCGAAGAGCGCGTCCGCATGACCAGGCTGCGCCAGACGATCGCGCGCCGCCTCAAGGATGCGCAGAACACGGCCGCCATGCTCACCACCTTCAACGAGGTGGACATGAAGGCGGTGATGGATTTGCGGACGAAGTACAAGGATGTCTTCGAGAAGAAGCATGGCGTGAAGCTCGGCTTCATGGGCTTCTTCACCAAGGCCGTGACGCATGCGCTGAAGGAAATCCCGGCCGTCAACGCCGAGATCGACGGCACCGACCTGATCTACAAGAATTACGCGCATATCGGCGTTGCGGTCGGCACCGAGAAGGGCCTCGTCGTGCCGGTGGTGCGCAATGCCGACCAGATGTCGATCGCCGAGATCGAGAAGGAAATCGGCCGTCTGGGCATCGCCGCGCGTGACGGCAAGCTCTCTGTCGCCGACATGCAGGGCGGCACCTTCACCATCTCGAATGGCGGCGTCTACGGCTCGCTGATGTCGACGCCGATCCTGAATGCGCCGCAGTCGGGCATTCTCGGCATGCACAAGATCCAGGAGCGGCCGATGGTCGTCGGCGGGCAGATCGTGATCCGCCCGATGATGTATCTGGCGCTGTCCTACGATCACCGCATCGTCGACGGCAAGGAAGCCGTGACCTTCCTCGTCCGCGTCAAGGAAAGCCTGGAAGACCCCGAGCGGCTGGTTCTGGATCTCTGATCCATCGGCCCGGCGCTTGCCGCCGGGCGCGATCTGGCCGAAAGTCTCTCACGTCCGCATAGTGACCGGGCCACCCGGCCCGGCCCGGCCGACAAGGGATATGACGATGGAAATCGTTATGACGACCGAAATAGTCGTGCTCGGCTGGAGCGTCTTGCTGCTGCTCCTGAACGTGATCTTGCAGGCCGGCACATCAGGCGATCTTGGGCCGGCCTATTTGTTTTCCGCGCGCGACGAGAAGCGCGAAACCAAGAGCATCCTCTCGCAGCGGCTCGACCGCGCGTTGCACAATCTGCTCGAGACCTATCCCGCCTTCATCGCCCTGGCGCTCGCGCTGACGATCAGCGGCAAGGCCGGCGGCATCGCCGCGACCGGTGCATGGCTCTGGCTGATCTGCCGCGTCATCTATGTTGTGCTCTACGCCGCCGGCATCCCGGTCGCGCGCACGATCGTCTGGTCCCTGTCGATCGTCGGCCTGGGGATGATGCTCTGGCGTCTGGCGATGTGAGGACCGGTTGAAGCAGCGATACGCAAGACTGGCAGGCATGGCGCTGCTTCTGACATTCTCCGCAACGCAGGTGCAGGCCGCGTGCCCGTTGGAACTCGCCGTCTATAGTGACGACAGCGCCGGCGTCTCGCTCGACTTCAGGCCGGGCCAGACCGCCGTCGTGACCAACAGTTTCAAGATGGCGCTCAGTGGCGACGTGCTGCTTGATGGCGTCGTCATGTGGACGGAAGGTCCGGCGCGGCCCGTCGGGCTCTTGATGAAGGACTGCCCCGAAGGCGATGTGACCGGCGAGGAAATCGCTGCCTGCACGGCATGGGAAGGCTCGATCTACGCGGCCGATGATACGGGTACGATCGGGCTCCTGCCCGCACAGGGCGAGGCCGCGCCACACAGGCTCGTCTTCGCCGATCTTGCGCGCGGTCTGGCAGCGGGACCGATCTCCGACACAATCGACGCGGACCGGTTGCCATCCGACGTCTTCACGCTCAGCGGGTGTCAGGAATGACGATGAACGGTAAATCGATGCTCGTCACGGGTGGCGGGCGCGGCATCGGCGCGTCGGTCGCAAGGCTGGGCGCTGCCGCGGGCTGGCGGGTCGCGATCAACTACACCGCAAACGACAAGGCGGCTTCCGCGCTCGTGGACGAGATCGTCTCTGCCGGCGGCGATGCGTTCGCCATCAAGGGCGATGTCGGCGAGGAGCGCGACGTGCTGGCGATGTTCGCCGCCGTCGACGAGCGTTTCGGCCGGCTCGACGGGCTGGTCAACAATGCAGGCGTGGTCGACCGCAAGGCGCGCATCGACGAGATGAGTGTCGACCGCCTCACCCGCATGATGCGCATCAACGTCATCGGCTCGTTCCTGTGCGCCCGCGAGGCGGTGAAGCGGATGTCGACGAAACATGGCGGCAAGGGCGGCTCGATCGTCAACCTCTCCTCGGTCGCAGCCGTGCTCGGCGCGCCGGGCGAATATGTCGACTACGCCGCCTCAAAAGGCGCGATCGATACGTTCACGCTCGGGCTTTCGCGGGAAGTCGCGACGGAGGGCGTTCGCGTCAACGCGGTGCGGCCCGGCATCATCGATACCGAGATACACGCATCGGGCGGCCAGCCCGATCGCGTCGCCGCCATGAGCGGTTTCGTGCCCATGCAGCGCGCCGGCACCGCAGACGAGGTGGCGCGCGCGGTGCTCTGGCTTTTGTCTGACGAAGCGTCCTATACGACGGGCGCAATCCTGAATACGAGCGGCGGACGCTGAGCCGCTCAACCGACGAGGAAGGGAATATTCGATGAGCTATGATGTCGTCGTGATCGGAGCCGGTCCGGGTGGATATGTGTGCGCGATCAAGGCAGCGCAGCTGGGTCTCAAGACGGCGATCGTCGAAAAGCGCGACACCTATGGCGGAACCTGCGTCAATGTCGGCTGCATTCCGTCCAAGGCGCTGCTGCACGCGACCGAGATGCTGATGGAAGCCGAGCACTCCTTCGACGCGCTCGGCATCGAGATTTCCAAGCCCAAGGTTAACCTCAAGAAGCTGATGGCGCACCGCGTCAACACCGTCGAGCAGAACACCAAGGGTCTCGTCTTCCTGATGAAGAAGAACAAGATCGACACCTTCAAGGGCACCGGCCAGGTGCTCGGCGAGGGCAAGGTGTCGGTGACGGCCGAGGACGGTACGATCCAGGAGATCGAGACGAAGAACATCGTCATCGCGACGGGCTCGGACGTCGCCGGCATTCCCGGCGTCGATGTGGCCTTCGATGAGAAGGTGGTCGTCTCGTCCACCGGCGCGCTCGAACTCGACGCTGTGCCAGGTCACCTCGTGGTCGTCGGGGGCGGCGTGATCGGCCTGGAGCTCGGCTCGGTCTGGGCGCGTCTCGGTTCCAAGGTCACGGTGGTCGAATATCTCGACACGATCCTCGGCGGCATGGACGGCGAAGTCGCCAAGCAGTTCCAGAAGACGCTCGCCAAGCAGGGCATGGAGTTCAAGCTCGGCGCCAAGGTGACTGGCGTCGCCAAGGCCAAGAAGGGCGCGACCGTCACCTTCGAGCCTGTGAAGGGCGGTGACGCGGAGACCATCGAGGCCGATGTCGTGCTCGTCTCGACCGGCCGCAAGCCGTTCACGGACGCGCTGGGCCTGGAGAAGGCGGGGGTGACGCTGGACGAACGCGGACGCGTTGCGATCGACGATCATTTCCTCACTAGCGTGCCGGGCGTCTACGCGATCGGCGACGTGGTGCGCGGACCGATGCTGGCCCACAAGGCCGAGGACGAGGGCGTGGCGGTCGCCGAGATCATCGCAGGGCAGGCTGGCCACGTGAACTACGACGTGATTCCCGGCGTGGTCTATACGAGCCCGGAAGTCGCCTCTGTCGGCAAGACCGAGGAAGAGCTGAAGAAGGCCGGCGTGGACTACAAGGCGGGCAAGTTCCCGTTCTCGGCCAACGGCCGCGCGCGCGCCATGCTGCAGACCGAGGGCTTCGTGAAGATCCTCGCCGACAAGGCGACCGACCGCGTGCTCGGCGTCCACATCGTCGGTTTCGGCGCCGGCGAGATGATCCACGAGGCGGCGGTTCTGATGGAGTTCGGCGGCTCGTCGGAAGACCTCGCGCGCACCTGCCACGCGCACCCGACCATGTCGGAAGCCGTCAAGGAAGCCGCACTCGCGACCTTCGCCAAGCCGATCCATATGTAGGCCGAGGCGCCATTGCCGGACAATGAAGGGCGTGGCCGACGAGGCCGCGCCCTTTTGATATGTTGCAATCCTTTGTATTGTTTGTATCTTACAGAAGATACAAACAATACAAAGTAGGAGGCAGGCATGAAGCAATTCACGTTCTCCGACCTGAGCCGGCACTCGGGCGACGTTCTGGATGCGGCAATGATGGGTAAAGTCTCATTGGCGAAGCGCGGCAAGGCCAAGGTAATAATGATGCCGATGGCGGAATATGAGCGCCTCGAACGCCTGGCCGCAGGCCGGCAGGAACGGACCGCGTTCACCTTGGCCGATGCTCCGGACGAAGACATCGAGAATTTGACCGCTGGATTCCAGCAGATCCTCGATGAGACAAAATCCGACGTATGAAGCGCGGCGATGTCTACCGCTACAACTACCTCTGGGGCCACGAGGCACAACGCGGAGAAGAAAGCGGCCGCAAGGTCCGGCGTGTCTGCCTCATGATGGAAGTCAACGGCTGGATTTATCTCTTCCCCATTTCCAGCCAGGTCCCGAGGCCTTCGGAAGCCGGCGAAGAGCGGCTTTACGAGATCGTTCCAGAGATCGAGCAGCGTCGAATTGGACTTGGCCCCGAAAAGGCGAGCCATCTGATCCTGGACGACTACAACAGGGTCCGGCCGGATGAACTGTATGACTTCGAAAGTCTCACGCCCGTAGGGTCCTTCAGTGCACGATTCCTGGAAAGGGTGGCCAGCCGTTTCCTGACGGCCATACAGGAAAAGCGCGCGATCGCCGGAATCACCCGTCGATGAGGCCGCGCCCTCCGTCTATCCAGGCATGTTCACGGCAATCGTGATTTGGTCGATCCGGATCGCCTTGTTAGCCTTTGCGGGCTGATCCCCAAGACAAAGGAGACCGTGCATGAAGACCGCTCTCGCATTGGCCGCAATTCTCGGCCTGTCCGTATCCGCCGCAAGCGCTTGCGGCCACAAGGACAGGACGGCATCCGTCGACACCGACATGACGGTGGCAAGCATCCAGACAGGTTCGATCCCGGCTCCCGCGGAGCCGGTGGTCGTCAAGGACGAAAAATAGGCGGGCAGGCCCGCCTTCTTTCGATAGTTGTGTTTTGAGAACCGCTCCGTCTCGTGACGGAGCGGTTTTTCGTACGGGTGGTGCTCAGGCGGCCTTCTGCTTCGGCTGGATCAGGCCGCGCGCGACCAGAAGCTCGGCGATCTGCACCGCGTTGAGCGCCGCGCCCTTGCGCAGATTGTCGGAGACGACCCACATGTTGAGGCCGTTCTCGATCGTCTGGTCCTCACGGATGCGGCTGATGAAGGTCGCGTCTTCGCCCGCACTTTCCAGCGGCGTGATGTAGCCACCGTCCTCGCGCTTGTCGATGACGAGGCAGCCGGGCGCATCGCGCAGGATGTCGCGCGCTTCGTCGGCGGTGATCGGCTTCTCGAACTCGATATTGACCGCTTCGGCATGGCCGATGAAGACCGGCACGCGCACGGCGGTGCAGGTGACCTTGATCTTCGGGTCGAGCATCTTCTTGGTCTCGACCATCACCTTCCATTCTTCCTTCGTGGAGCCGTCTTCCATGAAGCTGTCGATGTGGGGGATGACGTTGAAGGCGATGCGCTTGGTGAACTTCTTGTTCTCGACGCCGTCCGCCACGAACACCGCACGTGTCTGCGTGAAGAGCTCGTCCATGCCTTCCTTGCCCGCGCCGGACACCGACTGGTAGGTCGAGACGACGAGGCGCTTGATGGTGGCGTGGTCGTGCAAAGGCTTCATGGCGACGACGAGCTGCGCGGTCGAACAGTTCGGGTTGGCGATGATGTTCTTGCGGGTGAACAAGTCGATCGCGTCGGGGTTCACTTCCGGGACGATCAGCGGCACGTCCTGGTCGTAGCGGAAGGCCGACGAGTTATCGATGACGACGCAGCCCTGCTTGCCGATCTTCGGCGACCATTCCTTGGAGACGTTGCCGCCCGCCGACATCAGGCAGATGTCGGTGTCGGAGAAATCGTATTGTGCGAGGTCCTTCACCTTCAGCGTGCGATCGCCGTAGGACACCTCGGTGCCGAGCGAGCGGCGCGAGGCGAGTGCGACGATCTCATCGATCGGAAAACCGCGCTCCTCGAGGATGTTGAGCATTTCGCGCCCGACATTGCCGGTGGCGCCGACGACTGCAATCTTGAAACCCATTTCGGTTGCTCCTGTTGGCAGCACGCTCCCGCTTTCGGGATCATGCTCGGTCTCTCCGCCGGTGCTGTTGGAAACCCGCTGGCTGCGGGCCGTCCCCTAGAGCCGGACCCGGGGAGAGGGCGAGCAGGCCAAGGGACGTCAGACCGTTTTGGCGGTCGTCGTTTTGGCTGTTGCTTTGGTGGAACGCAGGCGTGCAAGCGCGCGCCCGGCTGGAGCCTCTGCTCCATGCCCGGGGAACTGGAATGCAAAGAAAGCCATCAAGAGGCCGCGCATTGTTTCAATCCCGGTGTGCGCCTGCCTTTTACGCCGTTTGTGAAAAGAGTCAACGAACCGGATTGCGTCATGTCACGAGCGGGATATTCCCACGCGCGCGCAGAGCGACGGGTTCGGTTTCGATCAGCCGCAGCGCCTTGACCATGCTCGACGTCGCGGACTTGTAGGTCATGAAGTGCGGCGACCGCAGATGCGCCTCGTAGGCGTTCTGGTCGGCGTAGACTTCCATGATGCGCAGATGGCACGGCTGGTCCTTCAGCGACACCGCGTGGAGCATCAGGACACCGGGCTCCATGGCGATCGAAGCCTCGATCTCCGTTTTCAGCAGTGCCGTGTAGGCCTCCAACTGCGCGGGGTCGATTTCGAGTTCGGCCATCCTGACGAGCGGCGAGCTTGCTGTGTGTGCCATGTGTCCCTCCATGTCCGCCTGTCGTCCGCCCTCATCGCGACGTGATTTGATCTCCGGCGCCAACACCCTAGTCTTTTAGCGAGAGAAAGGAGACCGCTTATGATCTTTTCGCTTCGCGCTGTAAGCGCGACCTGCGCCGGCACGATCCTGATATCCACGGCGGCGCTTGCCCATCATGGCTGGTCCTGGACGCAGGACGGGTTCTTCGAGCTGACCGGGACGATCACGGCCATCACCTACGCGAACCCGCATCCCACGCTCGACGTCAATGTCGAGGGCGAGAGCTGGCGGGTCGAACTCGCGACTTTGCGCGCGACGGCGAATGCCGGCTTCATGGAGGACACCGCCGCTGTCGGCGACGATGTGACCGCCATCGGCAACCGGTCGCGCGAGGAGACCGAGCCCCGTATGAAGGCCGTGCGCCTCGTCCACAAGGGCGAGACCTACGACATCTATCCCAACCGGGTGCCGGAAAACTGATCGACACGCTCTTCGACATATTCGCGCATGTCGAGCGCCTGTCTCTCGTGCGCGCCCTCAAGGTGTCGTTCTACGCCTATCCGCTGATCAATGCCTTGCACATCATGGCGATCGGCGTGGTGTTCGCGGCCGTCGTCATGATGGATCTGCGCATTCTGGGCGTCGTACGCTCGGTGGCGCGTGCGCCGTTTCTGCATCTTATGCGCGAAGCGATCGCCGTGGCGCTCCCGATGGCGATTGCGACGGGGCTTTTGCTGTTCTCGGTACGGGCGCAGCAATATGCGACGAATTCGGCGTTCCAGCTAAAGCTGATGCTTCTTGTGCTCGCGGGGTTAAACCTGGCCGCGTTCCGACGCATGATGGTCGAGCCCGCGTCGGACGAACGCGACTACAGCGGCTCCGCAAAAGCCATGGCGGCCGTGTCGCTGGCGCTGTGGACCGGCATCGTGCTTGCCGGCCGCTTCATCGGGTTCATCTGACGGACGCCTCGCGAAGTGTCGCGAGGCGCGATGGGTCAGGCCGACAGCGCGCGGAACTTTTCGACGATCGCGTCGCCCATCGCGACCGTGCCGACTTCGGTCATGCCGTCCGACATGATGTCGGCGGTGCGCAGGCCGTCGTCCAGGACCGCCGAGATCGCGGCTTCCAGACGGTCGGCCTCGGCCACCATCGAGAAGGAGTAGCGCAGGCACATGGCGAAGGACGCGATCATGGCGATCGGGTTGGCGATGCCCTGGCCGGCGATGTCGGGTGCGGAGCCGTGCACCGGCTCGTAGAGCGCCTTGCGGGTGCCGGTCTTGGGATCGGGCGCGCCGAGCGATGCGGACGGCAGCATGCCGAGCGAACCGGTCAGCATGGCGGCCACGTCCGACAGCATGTCACCGAACAGGTTGTCGGTGACGATGACGTCGAACTGCTTGGGCCAGCGCACGAGCTGCATGCCGCCGGCGTCGGCGAGCATGTGGTCCAGCTTGACGTCCGGGTAGCGGTCCTTGTGATACTTGGTCACGACCTCGTTCCAGAGCACGCCGGACTTCATGACGTTGCGCTTTTCCATCGAGGTGACGTGGTTGTTGCGCGTCCGCGCGAGCTCGAAGGCGACGCCCGCGATGCGCTCGATCTCGAACGTGTCGTAGACCTGCGTGTCGATGCCGCGCTTCTGGCCGTTGCCGAGGTCGATGATCTCCTTCGGCTCGCCGAAATAGACGCCGCCGGTCAGCTCGCGCAGGATGAGGATGTCGAGGCCCTCGACCACCTCTGGCTTGAGCGAGGAGGAGGCAGCCAGCGCCGGGTAGCAGATGGCGGGGCGCAGATTGGCGAACAGTTCCATGTCCTTGCGCAGGCGCAGCAAGCCGGCCTCGGGGCGGACCTCATAGGGCACGCCGTCCCATTTGGGTCCGCCGACCGCGCCGAACAGGACCGCGTCGGCCGCCATCGCCTTGGCCATATCGTCTTCGGAGATCGATGCGCCGTGCGCGTCGTAGGCGCAGCCGCCGACGAGGCCCTCTTCGGTCACGAAGCCGGCGCCCATGTCCTCGTTCATCACTGCGATGATCTTCTTCACCTCGCCCATCGCCTCGGGGCCGATGCCGTCACCGGGAAGAAGGAGGAGTTTGCGCGTAGCCATGGAAAAGCCTTTCGGAGAGGAATGTCGAACCGACGTCTTGCTAGCGGCAGGACGCCCGGGGTGCAAGCGTGGTCAGGCGCCTGCCCGTATGCGTTTCAGCGCCGTCACCTCGATCTCGATCTTCATCTCGGGCTCGGCCAGATCGCAGACGAGCATCGTCGCGGCGGGGCGGATCGAGCCGAAATGCTCGCCCAGGATGGGATAGACGCGCTGCACATAGGCGCGGTCGGTGACGTAGTAATGCGTACGCACGACGTCGGCGAGCGAGAAGCCCGCATCCTTCAGCGTCTTCTCGATGGTCGCGAGGCAGGTTCTTGCCTGCTCCTCGACGCTTTCGGGCATGATCATCGAGTCGTAGTCGTAGCCGGTCGTGCCTGCGACGAAGCACCAGTCGCCGTCCACAACCGCACGCGAATAGCCTGCGGTCTTTTCGAAAGGCGATCCGGTGGAGATGAGACGACGGGTCATGTCAGCCTTCCTGGACGATGTGCCTTAGAATGCGCCGGACGATCGGCGCCACGATCAGGACCGCGGGAAAGGCCACCGCCCATGACGGGAGCCACGCGGCAAGCCAGCGCAGCGCGAAATCGCTGCCGATGCCGGTCGCGATCGCGGTCGACAGACCAGACACGATGCAGGACATCATGCCCGAGAGAAGCAGGCCGAACACGATGGATTCGTGCCGCTTGGCAATGAAAGGGGTCATGCCGGTCGCTCGCTCAGGCCCAGGGACGGCTTTCCGCGTTGCGCTTCTCGAAGCTGTCGATCGACGGCGCCTTCTCCATCGTCAGGCCGATGTCGTCGAGGCCGTTGAGCAGGCAGTGACGCCTGAAGGGGTCGAGATCGAAGGTGATGACGCCGCCGTCCGGCCCGCGGATTTCATTCTCGACGAGATCGACGGTCAGCGTGGCGTTCGCACCGCGCCCCGCATCGTCCATAAGCTTGTCGAGATCGTCCTGGCTGACGGTGATCGGCAGGATGCCGTTCTTGAAGCAGTTGTTGTAGAAAATGTCGGCGAAGGAGGTCGAGATCACGCAGCGGATGCCGAAATCGAGCAGCGCCCACGGCGCATGCTCGCGCGACGAGCCGCAGCCGAAATTGTCGCCGGCGACGAGAATCTGCGCCTTGCGATAGGCCGGCTTGTTGAGCACGAAATCGGGGTTTTCCGAACCATCCTCGTTGAAGCGCATCTCGGCGAACAGGCCGGAACCCAGTCCGGTGCGCTTGATCGTCTTGAGATAGTCCTTCGGGATGATCATGTCGGTATCGACATTGACGATCGGAAGCGGTGCTGCGACGCCTGTGAGCGTGGTGAACGGGTCCATGGTCTTGCCTGTCTTTCGGCCTTCAGAATTCCTGCGGACCCGATTTACACACAATCCCGGGAAATTCAAAGTCCGGAGTCGGTCGGACAAGAGGAGAAGCGTGCGATGAAGATCAGGCCGTTCGGCGTCGAAATCTGGATGAACCGGTACGAAAACCTCTGCCGCTACAATCTGGCCGAAACCTGCGTGGAATCGCTGACGGTCGACCAGCTTCTTGCCCTGACGGGCAAGTCGAACAGTCTTCTCGACGATCTTTTGCCGATGAAGCTGACCTATGGCGCGATCGAGGGCTCCGAGCGGCTGCGCGATGCGATTGCCGCGCATTACGAGACAAAGAAGCCCGCAGACATCACGGTCACGCATGGTGCGATCGGCGCCAACGCGCTGGTCTATCAGGCGCTTGTGGAGCCGGGCGATGTGGTCGTCTCGATCGTGCCGACCTATCAGCAGCACGTCTCCATTCCCGAAAGCCTCGGCGCCGAGGTGAGGCAGTTGCGGTTGCGCGAGGAGGATGCTTAACGGGTCGATCTCGACGCATTGCGGCAGCTTGCAGGCGACGCCTGCAAGCTGATCGTCTTCGCCAATCCCAACAACCCGACCGGCGCGCTGATGGACGAGGCGACTTTGCGCGAGATCGTCGCGATCGCTGAAAACACCGGCGCATGGATTCTCGCCGACGAAGTCTATCGCGGCACCGACCAGACGGGTGCGGGCACGACCGTTTCGGTCGCGGACCTCTACGGCAAGGCGATCAGCACCGGCTCGATGTCGAAGGCGTTCTCGCTGGCGGGGCTGCGGCTGGGCTGGATCGCCGGTCGGCAGGATCTGCTGCATGAGGTGTCGATCCATCGCGACTACAACACGATCAGCGTCGGCATGGTCGACGATTTCCTGGCGGCCATTGCGCTGGAAAGCCGCGACGCGATCCTCGCGCGCAGCCGGGGGATCGTGCGCGAAAATCTTGGCATCCTGGAAGCGTGGGTCGGCAACGAGCCGAAGGTGGATTGGGTGAAACCGCAATCGGGAACGACGGCGCTGTTGCGCTACGATGCCGGCATGCCGGCGGAAGCCTTTTGCGTCAAACTGCTCGAGGAGACCGGCGTTCTGTTCACGCCCGGATCGGCGCTTGATGCGGAGGGCACGGTGCGCATCGGCTATGCCAACAATGCGCAAATCCTGCGCGACGGGCTGGCGGAGGTCTCGGCGTTTCTCAAGCGGCTCTGAGCAAACAGGCGGCTGCGACCGGGGTCGCAACCGCCTGTTTTCGGGCTCAGGGTGCCGTCAGGCGCGCTTGAGCGCCATGACGCCGGTTTCCGTGCCGGTCAGCCGCCGCGAGCGACCATCGGCCCCAACGACCATCTCGACGCGATTGCGCTTGACCGAGAAGTTCTGCGACGTGGACGCGTCGACCGGAGGGTCGAACTTGACGGTAACCCGCCAGAGTTCCGGCTTGATCGTCTCGGACAGGCCGATGACCCGGCCATGCGCCGGGTTGCCGTTGAAGGTGCCCTCGACTGGCTCTCCCACGCTGAAAGGCGCGCCGCTCCGTTCGATCGGGCTTTTGGTGGCCGTGTCCTGCGCGGCAAGCGTATTCCAGTCGCGCGCGCCGTTTTGCCGGGCGACCAGTTCAAGCGCCTTGCCATGGCTGACCGTGATACCGTCGGCAGCGAGCGCGTCGCGCAGGCGTTTGGCATGTGACTTGTAATCGGATGATGTGGTGGTCATCGCGTTCTCCTATCCATCTGATGGACGGCATGTGTGTCACGGGAGCCCGCATTGCCGTTTCGGCCGTCTGACGACAGGGAAACGATGTCTCGTCGGGAAGCTTCACCGTGGCCTGAGCCTGCGGGCGGCAGGGGCTTCCGAACCCGGTGCTCAGATAGGCATCGGCTCACGCCGCGTCAATGGTCCGGCTTTGCGCCTGCCGGGAACCCGGTTCCCCAGCGGGCGTTGAACTTGATGACACAGCAGGACAAGAGCTTCGGGACACCGGTGACCGTGACGATCGGCGGGGTGCCTCACCGTATCGGCACGGTGCGCGAGGCGGTGGACATCCTGTCGAGCACGCAATGGCCGGGCGCGCGGGGCCCGCGCCATCGCGACGCGCGCGACACCTGCCTGAAAGTGCTCGACGGGCATCGCTCGACTGCCGATGCAGAGCGCGAATTCGCCGCCGCCCTCGACGAAGCGGGACTGGTCGTCACCTGATCGCGGACCAAATTCCCTCCACGGTGACCTCGCGAGAGCGTGACCCAAGACCTTCTCCTGAACTCGATTTGTAATCAGATAACGTTCAATTCGCGGAAGGCCCTGCCTTCCGCGATGCGCTCGTAGGAGAAGGCTGAGCAGTCGATCGTGCGGTAGCTGCCGTGCAGGATCAGTTCCGCCAGCGCCTTGCCGACCGCCGGCGCCTGCTGCAGGCCGTGGCCCGAGAACCCGTTCGCGAAGATGAAGTTTTCGACCTCCGGATGCGGGCCGACCACCGCGTTCTGGTCGAGCGTGTTGTAGTCGTAGTGACCGGCCCACGCGCGACCCGGCTTGATCGCCTCGAAGGCGGGGACGCGCGTCGCCAGAATGGGCCAGATCGTCTCTTCGAACAGCGACCAGTCCGGCTCGAAATCGGCCGGGTCTGCCGGGCCGTCCGTGTCTTCCGGTTCGGCGCCGCCGGTGATGTAGACCGAGCCTTCCGGGCGCACATAGATGCCGCTGGGATCGACCATCAGCGGCATGTCGTCGATGCGGTCGCGCGCCTCGAAGACGAAGACCGAGCGCTTGCGCGGTTCGACCGGCAGGGTGATTCCCGCCATCGCGGCGACCTTGCCGCCATTGGGGCCGGCTGCGTTGATAACATGACCGGCGTCGAGGCGCGTGCCATCGGCAAGGGTTACGCTCGCGACCCGCGCGCCGTTGCGCTCGATCGCGGCGACTTCGCCGGTGATCAGGTCGATCGCCTTGTCCTTCAAGGCCTTGCGGAACAGCGTCAGAAGCGCGTGCGCGTCGAACCAGCCCTCGCCCGAGCGGCCATAGGCGCCGGCCGTGATGCCTTCGGTCGATATCCACGAAAAACGCTTCGCCAGCGCGTCGGCGTCTTCCAGCACGATGTCCGCGCCTTCGGCCTCCTGCACGGCATGGTTGGCCTTGAGGATCGGCAGCCCTTCGGGGCCGGCGAGGATGAGATAGCCCTTCTCGCGGAAGGCGATGTCGGCGTCGCTGCCGAACCGCGTCTTTAACTCGCGAAACAGGCCGAGCGTGAACTGCGACAGCCTGATGTTTTCGGGAATCGAGAATTGCTGGCGGATCGACGCACAGGAGAGCGTGGTCGCGGAATGGGCGAAGCTCGGGTCGCGCTCGACCAGCGCTATCGATCCCGAAAACCCTTCCTCGCGCAGGAAATAGGCGATCGAGGAACCGACGATCGCGCCGCCAATGATGACAATGTCGTAACTGGGCATGGATGGCTCCGCTGGTGGGCGGCGGGCAAGGAACCAGCTTTGCAGCGGCGCGGCAAGAGCGTTCGTTGCACGAGCGCGCTTGCGCCGGCGAATCGGTTGAGCCAGAACATAGGGATGCAGATCAGAACCCCACGGCCGCGCCGCTCCGTCCTCTATGTTCCCGCCACCAACGAGAAGGCGCTCGCGAAGATCGCGCAGCTTGCCTGCGATGCCGTGATCATCGATCTGGAGGATGCCGTCGCGCCTGCCGAAAAGCTCGCCGCGCGCGAGCGGCTGAAGGCGATCTTCGCCGGCCGCGAAAAGGGCGGCAGGGAGATGATCGTGCGCGTCAACGCGCTGTCGAGCGAATGGGGCGAGGGCGACCTTCTCGCGGCGCGCGAATGCCGCCCGGACGGCATCCTCCTGCCCAAGGTCGAAACCGCGCGCGACATTCTCGAAGCCAACGACCTGCTCGATGACACCGATGCGCGCCCGTCGCTCTGGCTCTGGGCGATGATCGAGACGCCACGCGCGCTCCTCAACATCGGCGCGATCGCGGCACTCGGCCGCGACAGGGGCGCACGGCTCGCCTGCCTCGTGGCGGGCACCAACGATCTCGTCAAGGAGACCGGCGTCAAGGTCACGCCCGACCGGCGCTATCTCGCCTCCTGGCTGTCGCAGATGGTGCTGGCGGCGCGCGCGGGGGGCCTCGACGTGCTCGACGGCGTCAGCAACGATTTTCGCGATCTCGATGCCTTCGCGCGCGAATGCGAGGAAGGCCGCAATATGGGCTTCGACGGCAAGACGCTGATCCATCCGGCGCAGATCGAGGCGGCCAATGCCGCCTTTTCGCCCTCCGGCGACGAGGTGACTGATGCGCTTGCGGTCCGCGCCGCCTTCGCGCTACCGGAGAACGAAAAGAAGGGCGTCATATCGATCGACGGCAGGATGATCGAGCGGCTGCATCTCGACCAGGCCGAGCGCGTGCTGGCCAGGGCAGGAAAATAGGAAAACACCGATGAAACTCTACCGCTTTCTCTCCGGCCCCGACGATTCGAGCTTCTGCCACAAGGTGACCGCCGCGCTGAACAAGGGCTGGCACATCTACGGCTCGCCGACCTACGCCTTCGACGCGGAAACCAAGACGATGCGCTGCGGCCAGGCGGTGTTCAAGGAGGTCGAGGGCACGGAGTACGACCCGTCGATGAAACTCGGCGAGCAGTAGTCCAGCAAACCTTCGAGTCCTGAAATCCATGGAGTTCGGAATGGACTTGAGATTCGATCCCCCGATACACCCCGGAGAAATTCTGCGGGAGGAGTATCTCGTACCCCTGAGGATGAGTGCAGGCGTGCTTGCAAGGAAACTCGGCGTTCCCCGCACCCGTATCGAGCGGCTGGCGGCGGAACAGTCGCCCGTCACGACGGACACGGCGCTGCGTCTTGCAAAATTCTTCCGAACCTCGCCGAGGTTCTGGATGAACATGCAGGCGTCCTACGATCTCGCGGTCGTGGCGGATGCGAAGCGGGCGGAGATCGACGCGATCCCCGAAATGCCGGCCGAGGCCGCCTGACCAGTCAAAGCCCCAGCCTTCGCCTCAGCGCCTGATACTGTGCCGGGCTCGTGTCGGCCATCGCGTCCGCGCGTGGCGGGCATGTCCTCGAAGGGGATCGCGTCGTCCACCGGCTGGATGTCTCCAGGCTCCACGCTTCTCTCAACCGATCGTAAAGGTCGGACGGCGAGAGCGGCTTTGCCATTCTACTCCACGCCCTCTTCGATCTTTTCCATGTCGTCGTCGGAAAGGCCGAAATGGTGGCCGATCTCGTGGATCAGCACATGCGCGACGATGTCGCCCAGCGTCTCCTCGTTTTCCGACCAGTAGTCGAGAATCGCGCGGCGATAGAGGGTGACGCGGTTCGGACCTTCCCCCGTCGACGGGTTCCACCGCTCCGCGATGCCTCGTCCCTCAAACAGGCCCAGCAGGTCGAACGGGGTTTCCAGCGCGAGATCGTCCATGATCTCGTCGGTGGGAAATTCCGCGATGAGGATGACGATCTCGCCGGTCAGCATGCGAAATTCGTCGGGCAGATGGGCATAGGTTTCCAGCGCCAGGAGTTCGAAATCCTGCAGCGAAGGAGAGAGCTTCGTGCTCCATTCCTGACTTTGATAGATACGGGCCATGCGGTGTCCTTTCGGGCCATATAGACCTTTGTGACGCGGCTTTCGACCCCCGATGCGTCGGATGATGAAGGCCCGGGGCCGACCTGAATCGCCGGGCGAGGAATAAATTCTCCGAGACTCCGCTTGACTCTTCCCGGCGGCTCTGGAATCCATAGGAACATAACAGGAACAAGTGAACGAAAGAACCGCATCATGGCGACCGCCGTGGCGCGCGAGGCCGTCTTTGCCTTGCGTCGGGAAATCGCGAGAATCGAAGGCAGGCTGCCGGATCGGCTGCATGGGGCCGGGGAGCGTCCTTCCGCGCCTGGCGCCGATCTGGGCCGGCAGAGCGAGGATGTGGTGCTGCGCCGGCACGGCATGCCGGGTGAGGGGCTGATGCTTCCGATCGGAAACGAGCGCCTCGATACGGCTCTGGGCGGAGGGTTGCCGTTTGCGGCGCTGACCGAGATCCATGGCGCGCAGACGCGTGACGCGGGCGCGGTGGCCGGTTTCACGCTGGCGTTGGCGGCCATGGCGCTGCGGCAATCGGCGGTCAAGGCGCCGCTTCTGTGGGTGGTTGCGGGTGAAGTCCTGTCGGAGGCAGGCCTCCCTTACGCGCCGGGCATCCTGCATCGTTTCGGCATTCCGGCCGATGCCCTTCTGGTGGCCGAAACGCGGCGGCTGGAGGACGCCTTGTGGGTGGCGGAGGAGGCTGCCGCGCTGACCGCCCTGTCGAGTGTGATCCTGGAGGTGCGCGGCCATTCGCGCCGGCTCGATCTCACGGCGACGCGCAGGCTTCACCGGCGCGCGCAGGCCGCCGTCCGCCCCCTCTATCTGCTGCGGCAGGCAGGCGAGCCCGAGCCCACGGCGGCGCCCGTCCGGCTCGTCGTCTCACCCGCGCCGGCAGCGGAACGCCGCACGATCCTGGGGGCACTCGAAGGTTCGATCGGGCCGCCGGCCTTCACCGTCACGATCGCGCGCAGCCGCATGGCGATCCCCGCAACAGTCATTCTGGAATGGAATAAAGATGAGTGCGTCTTTCACGAGAGACGGATCGACGGATCGGCCGATGCCGGTTTCGGGGCTCGCGCCGGAGCCGGGGCGCAGGATCCTGGCGCTGTGGTTTCCGCTGCTTCAGACCGAGCGGATTCTGAGAAGCAGGCTGGGGCGGTCGTGGCGCTCCGCGGTGCCGCGTAAGGCCGGGCACAATGCCGGGCATCCGCCGCTCGTTGTCAGCCATCGCGAGAACAACACCCAGCGTGTCGCGGCCTTGGACGAAAAGGCGGCTGCGCTCGGCCTCAAGCGGGGGATGGGACTTGCCGATGCGCGCGCCATGCATCCGACGATCGAGATCGTCGAGGCGGAGCCTGCCGGCGACCGCAAGCTCCTGACAAGCCTTGCGGACTGGTGCGACCGCTATACGCCGCTGGTGGCGCTGGAGGGTGACGACGGCCTGTTTCTGGACATCACGGGGTGCGCGCATCTTTTCGGCGGCGAAAAGGCGATGCTGGACGATATGCTGAACCGGCTTTTCACGCAGGGGTTTCGGGCCCGTGCCGGCCTCGCCTCGACGCCGGGCGCGGCCTGGGCTGCGGCACGGTTCATGAGCCCGGCGCTCGTCAGGCCGGGCGAGGAGGCGTACGCCCTGTCGCCGCTGCCGCTTGGCTGCCTTCGGCTCCAGCCGGCGGTCCGCACCGGGCTTGAAAGCGTCGGCCTGCGAACGGTGGGATCGATCCTGACCGCGCCGCGCGCGCCGCTTGCGCGCCGGTTCGGCGCGACCTTGCTGATGCGGCTCGATCAGGCGCTCGGGCGACTTGAGGAAGCCGTGTCGCCGCGCATGCCCGTCGCGCCGCTTTCGGTGGAGCGGCATCTGGCTGAACCCATCGTCCTGCTGGAAGACATCGAGCGGCTGGTCCTGCTCTTGTCCACGACGCTCAAGACCGATCTGGAACGTCGCGGCGAGGGCGCGCGGCGCCTGCAACTGGCGCTGTTCAGGGTCGATGGCGCGGTGCGGCGCTTTACGATCGGGTCGTCGCGGCCGTTGCGGGAACCGGCCCTGATCCACAAGCTGTTTCACGAGAAACTTACGGCGAAGGCAGACGAGATCGATGCCGATTGCGGCTTCGAACTGGTGCGGCTGTCCGTGCTGAGCACCGTTGCCTTCACCATCGAGCAGGTGGATCTCGCCGGTGAACACAAGGGCGACGACAAGGGGCTCGCGCTGTTCGCCGATCGCGTGCGCGCGCGTCTTGGCGAGGGCGCGCTGGCGCTCCCGCATCTCGTCGAAAGCCACGTTCCCGAGCGTGCGGCGGTCCTGCAGTCTTTCGAGGATGGCGCGGACAGGCGAACGCATGCGCCGGCGAAGCCGGGCGCTCCCGGAAAAATCATGGCCGAGCGGCCGATCCGGCTTTTGGCCCGGCCGGAAAACGTCCAGGTGACGGCGGCGGAAGTGCCCGAGGGGCCGCCGCAATATTTCCGGTGGCGGCGCGTGCTTTACCGGGTCGCGCGCGCGGAAGGACCGGAGCGTATCGCGCCCGAATGGTGGCGTGACGAGACGGATGCGCCGACACGGGACTATTTCCGCGTCGAGGACGAAGCGGGCCGCCGTTTCTGGCTGTATCGGCAGGGGCTCTACGGCGCCTCGCCAAGCATGCCGTGCTGGTTCATGCACGGGCTGTTCGCATGAACATGCGCGCCGGCATTGGCTATGCGGAGTTCGCCGTGCAGTCGAACTTCTCGTTCCTGCGCGGGGCCTCCCGGCCGGAGGAACTGGTCATCGCGGCCAAGCTGCTCGGTCATGCCGCCATGGGGCTCGCCGACCGCAACAGCGTTGCGGGCGTGGTGCGCGCGTGGAGCCAGTCGAAGCAGATTCCAGTGTCCGAAACGGAAGAGCCGGTTCAGTTGCCCTATCATCCCGGCTGTCGGCTCGTCTTTGCCGACGGCACGCCGGACGTGCTGGCCTACCCGCAGAACAGGCAGGGCTGGGGGCATCTGTGCCGGTTGCTGACCCAGGCCAATCTGCGCGAGGAAAGCCCGAAGGGCGCGCCGAATGTCTATCGCAGCGATCTGATCGAATGGGGCGACGGCTTGTCGCTTGCCGTGCTTCCTGTTCTTGGAGACGGTTTGCGTGACGAGAGCGAATTCCTGCGGGCGCTGCGCGAACGTTTCGGCGGCAAGGCCCTGTGGATCGCCGTCGCGCCCGGCTACGACGGCGACGATCGCTTTCGCATCGAGCAGGCGGCCAGCATGGCGGCGCAGGTCGGAGTGCCGCTCATGGCCGTCAACGATGTGCGCTATCACGTCTGCGAACGCCGCGCCCTTCAGGATGTGCTGACGGCGATCCGCCTCAATGTGCCGGTGGCCGAAGCCGGGTTCGAGCTCGCCGCCAACGCCGAGCGCCACATGAAGCCGCCAGAGGAAATGGCCCGGCTGTTTCGCCGCCATCCACAAGCGATTGCCGAGACGATGCGGTTTGCGGGCACGCTGGGATTTTCACTGAAGGAGTTGAGCCACAATTATCCTGAGGAGACCACGGAACCCGGCATCGACCCTCAAGCCGAGCTGGAAAGGCTGACTTGGGAAGGCGCGCAGCGTCGCTATCCAGATGGTCTTCCGTCAGGACTGGTCGATAAAATTACGCATGAACTGGAGATCGTCGCCAACAAGGAATACGCACGCTATTTTCTCACCGTGCACGACATCGTCCGGTTCGCGCGCATGAAAGACGTGAACATCCTGTGCCAGGGACGCGGCTCGGCAGCGAACTCGGTCATCTGTTTTTGTCTGGGAATCACGGAAGTCGATCCCCTTTTAATGAACGGCCTCTTTGAGCGGTTCATTTCGACGGAGCGCGACGAGCCTCCGGATATCGACGTCGATTTCGAGCATGAACGGCGCGACGAGGTGATGGCTTACATCTACGAAAAGTATAGCGGGACACGAACGGCGCTTGCCGCTTCCGTCGTCACATATCGAGGCCGGTCCGCGCTACGCCAGGTTGCGAAGGCCATGGGGCTCTCGGACGATGTGCAGTCGTCGCTTTCCGGTTCGATCTGGGGTTGGGCGACATCGGAACTGGGTGAAAAGGAAGCCACGGCTGGGGGGCTTTCCAACGATGATCGGATGCGACGCCACGTCATCGACCACGCAAACGAACTGATGAAGATCGAATGTCCCCGTCACCTGTCGCAGCATGTCGGCGGGTTCGTCATCACCAAGGACCGCCTCGACGAGATTGTGCCCATCGTCAAGACGGCAATGGACGACCGCAGGATGGTCGAATGGGACAAGAACGATCTGGATACCGTCGGTCTTATCAAGGTCGATATATTGGCGCTTGGCATGCTGTCCTGCCTGAAACGCGCCTTCACCCTTCTGGAGCGGCACTATGACCGCGCACTGACCCTGGCGTCACTCCCCAAGGAGGACGCCCATGTCTACGACATGATCTGCCGGGCAGATACGCTGGGGGTCTTCCAGATCGAGAGCCGGGCGCAGATGTCGATGCTGCCAAGGCTGAGGCCGCGTGAATTCTACGATCTCGTCATCGAGGTGGCGATCGTTCGCCCGGGACCTATCCAGGGCAACATGGTGCATCCCTATCTGCGCCGCCGTATGGGCAAGGAAAAGGAGACCTATCCCAGTGAGCAGATGAGGGAAATTCTCGGGAGAACCCTTGGCGTTCCTTTGTTTCAGGAGCAGGCCATGAAGATCGCCATCGAAGCGGGTGGTTTCGCTCCCGGCGAGGCGGACCAGCTTCGGCGCTCGATGGCGACATTCCAACGCAACGGAACCATCGACAAGTACAAAGACAGACTGATCAATGGGATGGTGAAAAACCGCTACGACAAGGAATTCGCCGAGCGTGTCTTCGCGCAGATCGAGGGTTTTGGCGATTACGGCTTCCCCGAGAGCCACGCCGCGTCTTTCGCGTTGCTCGTCTATGCGTCCTGCTGGTTCAAGACCTTCTATCCGGACGTCTTCTGCGCCGCGATTCTCAACTCTCAGCCCATGGGGTTCTATGCTCCGGCGCAGTTGGTGCGCGACGCGGCCGAGCATGGCGTCGAGATCAGGCCGGTCGATATCATGCATTCCGACTGGGACTGCACGCTTGAAACTGCGCCATTCGATCGTGATCAGATCGCCCGCCGCCACGAGGAAATGCACGACGTCATTCGAACGCGACACGCCGTTCGGCTTGGTCTGCGGCAGATCAAAGGGCTTTCGGCGGCGAAGGTCAAAAAATTGGTGGAGCAGCGAGGTGGCGGCTACGTATCCGTGCGCGACGTCTGGCTGCGATCCGGTCTCGATGTCGGCGACATGGAGAAGCTGGCCGCAGCCGACGCCTTTCGCTCGATCGGGCTCGATCGCCGCGCGGCGCTGTGGGCGGTGCGCGCGCTGGACGGCAAAAGTGCCGCAGAAACGCTGCCTCTCTTCGACCGGCCTGATCTAGATTTGAAAGACAATGAACCTGAAACCAGGCTGCCGGTCATGCCGCTGGGTGAGCACGTCATCCATGATTACCGCTCCCTTCGCCTCTCGCTCAAGGCGCATCCTGTTTCCTTTCTGCGGGCGGGTTTCGATCGGGACGGGATCACACCAAACGCAGCCCTGTCTTTCGTGCCCAGTGGCCGGCGTATCTCCGTCGCGGGGCTGGTTCTGGTGCGTCAGCGCCCGGGCAAGGGCAATGCGATTTTCATGACACTGGAAGACGAGGGGGGTATCGCCAACGTGATCGTCTGGAAGCGGGATTTCGAACGTTTGCTGCCCGTCATCATGGGAACGCGACTGGTGCGCGTGCGTGGTCGCCTTCAGGCGGAAAGAGGCGTCATCCACATAGTCGCCGAGGCGATGGACGATCTGAGCCCGCGGCTCGAAGCGCTCTCCGAAGCGGCGTCGGACGTTGATTTCCTGTCGCCCACCGACGAGGTGAAGCACTCGATCGACGAAGACCGGCGGACCATGGCTAGCATCCCGCGTGAGCACCGCCAGGCGGTTCGCGAGGCACTTGCCCGGCAAGCGCCGACCGCGCCACAGCCCGTCAGGACAGTGATGCCCAAGGGGAGGAATTTTCATTGATGCCCGTCGCCGTTGCCACCGTGCGAGCGCTTGTCTCCAAATCAATGTCCCGCGAGCAGGCGATCCATGCGGCGGAAACTCTCGGACAGAACGGTGGCGTCCTTCATCGCGTGGGCCAGCATCATGCCGCCCTGCCACTCGGCCAAAGCGGCGCGCGACTGGCCGAGCGCGATGGAGGGGCGCAGCCCCGACCTGCCCAGCTCGCGGGCCATGAACTGGATCAGCATCGTGAACGCCTCGGCCGCACGGTCGGATGCTTCGGGCGCACTGCTGCGAAAGTCGCGTACGCACAAGGCAATGGGACATCCATGCGCGACCCGGCTGCGCAGGCTGCGCGCGAGACGCGCCACGAGGGCGGCCAGCCGCTTGCGCGGTTCCGCCTCCTCATGCTCCGTATCGTGAAGCATGGCCTGGGTTTCGGCGACGAAGATGTCCGCGACGGCGAACGCCAGGTCGGCCTTGGTGCGGAAATAGTAGAAGAGGTTTCCAGGCGGGATGCCGGCTGCCTGCGCCACGCTGCCGAGCGTCGTCTGGGCGTATCCCTTGCGCCAGAAAAGGTCTGCCGCCGCAGCCACGATCGCGTCCCGGTTGGCGTCGCCCTTTCCGCGCCGCCGGTCGATCCGCTCGGTCGCAGATATTGCAGGCGGGCCGGTATCAGGAACGTCGCCGCGCATTCATCCGCCAAACTCGTCCTGTTCGAGGGCGCGTGCCTCGGAGGGCAGCATGATCGGCACGCCGTCGCGCACGGGATAAGCAAGCCGCGCCGCGGTCGACACCAGTTCCGATGTCGCCGGAGACCATTTCAGCGGGGCCTTGGTGAGCGGGCATGCCAGCATGTCGAGCAATTTCGGGTCGATCTCGTGCTTCCTGCTGTCGCCGGTCGGCGCGACGGCCGTTCCGGTGAAGTGCGGCTCGTCGTTCATTGCAGGCTCGACCCGAAATTCTCGTCATCGCGCGCCAGCGCGAATTCGGTGATCGCGATCAATGTCTCCGCGCGTGTCTTCAGGTCGGGGGCTTCGAGGAGGGCCTGCTTTTCGGCCGCGCCGTAGGGCGCCATCATGGAGAGCGCGTTGACGAGCGTCGCGTTCTCGGCGCGGCTCACGCTCTCCCAATCGGCGTCGAGGTCGTTGGCTTTGAGATAGGCGCGGAACGCTTTCAGCAAGGCCGGGCGATCGACTTCCGCCGCGCCCGCCTCGGCGTCGAGATCGGTGGCGAAGGAGGTGATGCGGCATTGCCGGAACGGCGTCTTCGCGTGGCTCTCCTCAGCCACGCGAAACCGGCAGACGCCCTGCAGCGAGACGAGATAGCGGCCGTCGCCGGTCTCGGCAAACGAGGTCAGGCGTCCGAGGCATCCGACGTCGCACAGTTCGGGCTCGCCATCGGCCCGCAACGCGCCATCCAGCCTCGGTTGCAGCATGCCGACAAGGCGATGATGCGCGATGACGTGGTCGATCATCTCAAGATAGCGGGGCTCGAAGATGTTGAGCGGCATGCGTCCACCAGGCAGAAGCAGCGCGGCGGTCAGGGGAAACACCGGAACGATGTCCGGAAGGTCTTCTGCCGTGCGATATCGGGCATTTCCCGCCTGCACTTACGTCTCCTTGCCTGTCGTTCCGGCGCCGTGGCCGCTCGCTGTGGGCGCGCGCCGAAGCGCGCGCGGGCCGCCGCTCACGAAAAGAGCAGCGACGAAAGTTTGCGGCGCGCGGCCAATGTCGCCTCGTCGGTCATGCCCCAGGCCTCGAAGAATTTCAGGAGCTGGAGGCGTGCGCCGTCATCCTGCCATTCGCGGTCCGCGCGCATGATTTCCAGAAGGCTGTCGGCGGCCTGCTGACGCTCGCCCATTGCGTTCTGGATCAAAGCGAGGTCGAAGCGCGCCTGATGATCCCTGGGGTTTTCGGCAAGCGCGCGCTCCAGCGCCGCGGGATCGCCGAGCGACGAAACCTGCTCGGCCAGCGCGAACTGCGCCTTGATGCCGGCGAGCTGCGGGGCGTCTTCCTGTCCCTCCGGCACGCGGGCGAGAACCTCGCGGGCGGTTTCGGTGTCGCCGAGTTCGAAAAGGACCTCCGCAAGACCGGCGATCGCATCAATGTTGTCGGGCGCGTCGCGCAGGATGGTCGCGTAGATCTGCGTCGCGCCCTGCAGGTCGCCCTCGGCGCGAACCTCCGCGGCGGCGGCAAGCGCGTCAGCGGTGGCGGCCTTGTCACTCGGGCCGGCGACCTTGTCGATGAATTCGAGAATCTTGCTTTCGGGGATGGCGCCCATGAAGCCGTCGACCGGCTGCCCGTCGCGGAACGCGATGACGGCCGGGATCGACTGGATGCCGAGCTGTCCCGCGATCGACGGGTGGTCGTCAATGTTCATCTTGACGAGTTTTACGCGGCCGCCCGATTCCGCGACGGCCTTTTCCAGCGCCGGTTGAAGCTGCTTGCAGGGGCCGCACCAGGGCGCCCAGAAATCGACGAGCACGGGCTGATTGCGCGATTCCTGAATGACGTCGGCGGGAAACGTCGCCGTCGTCGTGTCCTTCACCACTGCGGCCGCCGCCTCACCGGCATCGCCCGGCGTGTTGCCGTTGGCGACCGCGTAGCCGCCGAACTGGCCGTTGCCGTATGGATTGTCCTGCGCGCTCATGGTCATTCCTCATTTTGTCGAAGCGTCCGCATCCGCTCTAAACCCAAGAGCCGGGACGGTCGAGTCAACGCTGGGGGAAATGTGGCGTTCAGGCCGCGAGTTTCAAGACGAGGGGCTCATGTCCCGTCGCCTCGACGAAGCGAAGCAGGTCCTCGCGCGCGATCGACGTGGTCGCGTCATTGGTCAGCGGATGCGCGTTGATGACGTCGTGACGCATCAGCGCTTCGTCGAAAATGATCCGCACCTGATGCGCGGTGTCGTTGATGATGCCGAAGGCCGTCACCGCGCCGGGCGTCACGCCCAGATAGTCGAGCAGCTTGTCCGGCTTGCCGAAGGACACGCGGCTCGACGCGCCGATAATGTGATGGATCTGCTTCAGGTCGATCTCGGCGTCCTCGGCCACGGTCAGCAGGAAATAGTTGTCCTTCTTGTCCTTAAGGAACAGGTTCTTGGTGTGCCCGCCGGGAATTTCGCCGCGCAGGGCCTGCGAATCGGCGACCGTGAACAGCGGCGGATGCGACACGGTCTTCACCGCGATGCCGAGCTCGGCGAGGAAGTCGAAAAGCTGGGCTTGAGTTTTCGGCATGGGACACCGCTGCGCTGGATTTCTGCACGGAATGGCTGGGGCCTCGTGCTTAGCCGATATGCGGCGGAACCGTCCAGACCGGGCGGTCGACATCGATCGTGCAGGAAGGTTTCGCAGGCGATGTTTTCCCTGTTGCAATCGCGTTCGAGTTCGGCCATATAGGCCCGGCCTGCGGCGAGAGCCGCGCGAGCGGGTGTAGCTCAGGGGTAGAGCACAACCTTGCCAAGGTTGGGGTCGAGCGTTCGAATCGCTTCACCCGCTCCAAATCATCTAACATCGAAAAGCCGCGGTTCGCCGCGGCTTTCGTGTTTTTGGTCTCAAGGAAATAGCACGGAGTCGAGGCGGCTCAGAGGGCGGCGGTTACACGCGGGTTACCAAGATACGAAATCGAGGCTGCGTGAAATCGCGGCGTCGCGGGAATGCAAAGAAGTTGAACCCAATTCATACGTGACTGGCTATGTCTGCATAGGCATGCACTGCAGCCGCTATTCTCCGAACGCTGCGTTGATCGCCATAAACATCTTTTCGGCTCGGCTAGCGGTATGCGCCGGAAGATCATCAATCGACTTCCACGCATCGAATTGCTTCCACATCTCGCCCAAGATGAGCTTCTTATCGAGTCGGCTGTGACCGTACTTCGTCTTCAGAACGTGCTCGACCTTCTTTGTAATCATGTCGGAACCGTCCTCAGGCAAATCCTCCGGCTTGATGGCGAGCCCATAAGTATCGTTCACGCAGTCGATGAAGAACTTTGGTGGGAAGAGGTCCTCAATGGCGAAATCAGTCTGTTTCGTTCCGGCCGCCTTACCGAGCATGAGGATCCGAAATTTCTTTCCACTGCTCTCGGCCATTTTCGAGACCCTCATCATCGCTGTCGAGGAGCACTCCCGCATCCCAACCCTGGCCGATGGCGAAACCGGCGTACATCGGTGTTTTGGGTGCGCCGTGCGCGGGCCAAAGATACACCTTGTCCGATAATCCTTCTTTCCCGTCTGCCTTGAGAAGACCGGAGAGCTTTTGCAGCACCACTGTGTCCCCGCCTCCTTCGACAATCAACACTTGTCGGCTGCCGAGAATGCCGCTGTGGTCGCCGGTGAGGCCGAGGCTTTGTTCGATTACGGCCATCGGCTCCCGTTGTGAACTCACGATCCCTCGTGTCACTGCAACGTGGTTATCGCGACTCTCGACAATCCGCACGCGTTCCGGATGAGCGAGATCAACCATTGAGGCGAGATGTGTGGTATATAGAATGGCGTTGTGTTCCGCGAGGCGCTCAAATACCGCGAGCAAGTCACGTTGTCCGGTGAAATGGAGATGTACCCCCGGCTCTTCGAGGAGCAGGACGCAATCCTTGAATTCGCCGCTTGTAGCGTGAGTGAACTTCCAAGCGAACGAGACGTACCAACGAAAGCCCGTCGAACGGCGATGCAGCCGTACCGGCATCCCGATGCCTGCATCCTCAGCGAAAATGTTCAGCGTCGGACCGTCAATCTCAATATCGAATTTGACTTCCTTCTGCCTCCACAGATTATCGAACTGCTTCGTGAGATAGGCCGAGGCCGAGCGCTTATCGAAGGAGCGCACGGTGCGGCCTTCCGCAGAATCACCTTTTTGAAGGAAGTCATCTAGCTCGATGTTCGCGAGGTCGAGAATAATGAGGATGGTCTGGTCCTCATTGCTCAATTTGTGACGGTTCTTCCTGCCGACCTGATCCCATCGGTCGCGGAGCTGGTTGAGCTCCACCTGCGCGCCCGACATGTCGTAGTCGTGAATGTACACGAACTTGGGCACGCTTGCTTTCGCCCACGCTGTGGCTCGTCCCTCACTAAGAGTTCCGGATGTGAAGCCTTTCACTTCGAAGTCGGTTGCATAGCCGTAGTATTTGTAGAGGTTGATAAAGGCTTCGGATGGGACTTCCACGAGCGGTGCCGAGGGAGGCGTTTCTCCTTCGGCTATGGCTTCCATTTCTGGTGCTGCGGCAGCAACCAGCGCGGCTATTTCATCGGATGAGAGGCGAAAGCGCGCGTGACAGACGAGCTCTCCGTCAGCATTCTTCCGGCCTTCCCATTGATCGACCGGCCAATCCTCGTTTAGATTGTAGTCGGCTTCTTCGATAATTGGGTTGAGGCAATAAAGCGCCTCGAAGAGATTGCTCTTCCCAGCTTCGTTTTGACCAACAAACGCGGTGATTTGATTGGCGGTAATCCAGCCCGAATCAATCACATTTCGGAAGTTCGTTACTTGAAACCCTTCGAACTTCATACTATCCCCCCTACAAACCAATCTGAATTCTTGTAAGTTATGCAGGGGCTAAGGATTCGCGCAAGTGCATCACGACCAAGCCTTTGCCATCATGATGCTCCGCGACAGTGATCCCGGGAGCAACCAAGCTGTCTCCGCCAGGGACGTGGCCAGAAGCCAGCCTTCCGGTAGAGCGGCGCTAAATCACCGAAGATGCGTTTCGGATCAACCATCACGCACCTCCCGACCAGACAGTCAGGATGATCGACTGGCCGTTAGGACCAGTTTCCACCGTGAACGTCATAATCGCCGCATTCGCTGCAATCGGGATGGTGTGAACCCCGGCCCGCAACGGCGCGTGATAGTATTCTGGCGGCGTCAGCCAATCGACGGGGTCGTCGTAGTTCGGGGCGGAACAGGGCTTGCGCATTATTCGCTACCCCCGTTCCGGCACGAGTCGATATACGCCACCACTTCGGACAGCTTTACCAACTTTCTGGAATTGAATGGGGTGTACGCGGGAATGATGCCGGCGTTTATGGCGCGGCGCCCACGGATGGACGCCCAATTCCCTTGCAGCCACTTGGATGTTGATCAGCTTTTGCGGCGCTGACGAGCCGTTGGGACGAATGTTGTCCATAGGTATCTCCGCTCGAGCGGAGAGCACGGAACAAAGAAGCGCTACGCCGTGCATCTCAGCCCCGGTTTCAATTTCGGGGTTCAATGCGACCGGCAGCGCTCTGCAGAACTTCTCAACCTTGCGGAACGGCTACTAACCAGCTTGCGCGTCGGTTGTTATGTCTGAAGCACCACTTCATGAAGGCGGTGTTACCCGCGCGTCAGCGTTCCTCATCGGTACAACCAAAGCATCACTTGTTTTGTAGGCCTTGTAAATAGCTGATTTCGTTCAAGTTTTGGTGTGTGTGAGTGCGTCCACTATTTGTTTCGGAACCGTTCACGGAATGTGGCCGCTGAGCTTGCTTGGTCGGGCGCGTAGTAGCGCAGTGGTGGACGGCTAGGACACGAGGAAACGGGGCGCGTATCAAGCGCACCAAGGTATCCGCGTACCCACAAACAGCGGATGCGTAGTTGCACCGGCCACACAGGGGGAATGGTGCGCACGTGGAGATGTAAAACGGAGCGTATGGCAGGTTAGCGCTCGCTTATTGACTATAGAGGCAGTTATTGGGGCCCGCTTAAAAGCGGCCAATGGAACATGGACTAGCCCAGTCCGCAAAATATAATCAAATATTAACCATGGCGCCGCATCGTTCGCACTAGAGAACGCGGCGGGTGCAAGATGAATCAACTGTGGTTTGGAGACAACCTTACAATACTTCGTGAGGAAATCGCTACCGAGAGCGTTGACCTCGTTTATCTCGACCCTCCATTTAATAGCAATGCCAAGTACAACGTCTTGTTCAAAACGCCGCAGGATGAAGCCGCGAGCGCTCAAGTTGAGGCCTTCCGAGATACATGGACTTGGGGCAACGAAGCTCAGTGGGCGCTCGACGAGATTATGCGGCGAGGCGGGAGCGTAGCCTCGATCATTCACGCTCTTCACAGCGCATTAAGCGAAAGCGACATGATGGCCTATCTCGTCATGATGGGCCAACGCATCACAGAATTGCATCGTGTTCTGAAGAACACAGGATCCTTATTCTTGCACTGCGATCCTACCGCTTCCCACTACTTGAAGATAATTCTGGATGCCGCCTTCGGCGCTCGGAACTTTCGAAACGAAATTAGTTGGCGCCGTCAGTCCGCGCACAATGACGCCAAGCAGGGCCGCAAGCAGTTTGGCAACGTGAGAGATGTGATCCTATTCTACACAAAAGGTCGAACCTGGAAATGGAACACACAATACACACCTTATGACGAGCGGTACGTTAGAGACTTCTACAAGCACAAAGAACCTGGCACGGGGCGCTTATTTCGTCTGAGTGACATCACCGGCCCGGGCGGTGCGGCGAAAGGGAATCCATTATATGAAGTGATGGGCGTTCAACGCCACTGGCGATTCAGCCGAGAAAAAATGCGAGAACTAATCGCGCAGGGCCGCATCGTCCAGACTCGACCTGGCGCAGTACCTGCTCAGAAGCGCTATCTCGATGAAATGCCTGGCGTATCACTTCAAAATGACTGGTCAGATATCAAGCCAGCGTCCGGCCGTGAATCTCTGGGATATCCGACACAAAAGCCGCTAGCCCTATTGCGGCGCATCATTGAAGGTTCGACGGACCCCTGTGACACAATCTTGGATCCATTCTGTGGTTGCGGCACGAGTGTTGCTGCAGCACAAGCCACCAGTCGGAATTGGATTGGTATAGACGTGGCATTCCACGCCATCAAGGTTATCGAAGACCGAGTTCTTACCCAATTTCCTGGCGCCCGCTTCAATGTAGGTGGCATACCACGTGACTTTGAGAGTGCGCAGCGATTGGCCCTTAAGGACAAGTTCCAATTCCAATGGTGGGCCAACTACCTTGTGGGCGTTCAAGCCTTGAAGGAAATCAAAAAGGGACCGGACCGCGGAATTGACGGCCAAATGTTTTTCATGAACGGACCGCGAGGCTGGGGCAGAATTTTGACGTCAGTGAAAGGGGGGCAGCACGTCGGCGCCAAGGATGTTCGCGAATTTAAGGCAGTGATCGATCGTGAGCGTGCCGATATGGGTCTCTTCATCTGCCTCAATGATGCAACACGCGACATGAACGCCGAGGCGGCCTCTTTCGGATTCGCGGAAACTGCGCATGGCCATCTGCCGAGGCTGCAGATCGTGACGATTACTGATTGGTTCAAAGGGCGACGGCCCGTGCTTCCATCACTAGGTCATGTCTCAAGGGGCTATTTTCAGCCGGTAAAGCCATCGAAGGTGAAGCGCGCTGATCCCAATGCCCCTGAATTCACCTTTACCTTTCCCGGTGGTAAGTCGGACGAGGTGGTCATTCACTTCAATCCGTCCGCAGTGCGTGAGACAGCTTAGCAAACGTTATCCGAATACGAAGCGCTTGCCTCATCCCCTATCCGAGAATGGTGCGCCTAGTTTCGCTATCACCAGGGGCGCCGGGCGACCAAAACGGTTCCTTATGACGGGCCACTCGGAGATTCCTTGACACAAACAATCATGACCGGAACCATTCGAGTGTCGCCGTCAAGAAGATTTTATTTTCTAACAATAGGTTACGATCAGTCAATGTTGACGGATCGCGCCCGGCTATAGCGAGGTGTGCAAGAGCGGAGGACATTGATGCGGACCGAACTACTGAGGATCGCAGCCGATTTTACAACTGAGGCAGCAAAAAATATCGTAGACAACACTTTAGCGGCATTTGTTCGTCATGAGGCCCCATCAGCCGTCAAGGCGGTCGTCGACAGCTTGTTCGGATCGGGATTTAAGGTTGTAGGTAGCCCAGGTCAGGGCAATTGGGCTCGGATACCATGGATTGCGGTGTTCAACCCGGCGATCACAACAACCGCAACGCGCGGCTACTACGCAGTTTATCTTTTCTCTGCCGATATGGCCCGACTCTACCTGTCCCTAAACCAGGGAACGACCGCGATCGAGCAAGAGTTTAAGTCTCGCTATCTTCCAGAACTGGAACGCCGCGCGCAGCTCGGCAACGCGCGTCTCGGAAAGCTGTCAGTTGGTATGAGCAACGCGGCAATCGAACTTGCGGGTAGCGGCACCTTGCCGGACGGTTATGAGGCAGGCCATGTTTGCGGCTACAGCTATGACCTAGCCAATCTCCCGTCAGAAGCCGTTCTCGCTCGACATCTAAAAGAAATATTGAGCAGCTATTTGAAGCTCGACACCTTAGGCGGCCTAACCGATCTTCCGACCGCTGATGATGATGATGCAGTTAATGGCGGCAGCGTTGAAGAGCGCCGGATATATCGCCAGCATCAAAGCATCGAGCGCAATCCGTCAACCAGTCGGAAGGTGAAGAAAGCTCTGGGTTATGTCTGCCAAGGCTGCAGTTTTGATTTCGAGAAAGTGTATGGAAAAATCGGGCACCAGTATATCGAGGCCCATCACTTAATCCAACTTGGAACCCTGCCACTAAACACCGTAGTGCCTATGAACGTCAAAACGGATTTCGCAGTGTTATGCGCAAACTGTCATCGAATGATGCACCGGAAGAACGGGCCGACAACGTTGGCAGGCCTTCGGGCTGTTCACAAGCTTCCTGCACTATTGGAGCTGTTCAATGACAAATAGACGCATGCGCTCGCTTGGCTCGCCTAGCAAAGGCCAGGTAGGTTCGGTACCGAACGGCGTCTGTGCGATAGATATGCTCTAGAGTTGTCCGTCTGCTTTCAGCCTCAAAAACGACAACCGCGCTGCTGCTGGTCACCGCACGGTTACTATCTCCCCATTCCACTCTCGTTCACGCCAGTTCATTGGAGTATCGTTCCATTCACGAGACACCAATCCGACGAATACCGGAAGAATGGGCACTTTTGCGCACTGGAATGAAATCCGAGATATCCCGCTCGAGTACAGCCACAGCGCAATTCCTTGCTTGCCAAGGTTGGGGTCGAGCGTTCGAATCGCTTCACCCGCTCCAAATCATCTAACATCGAAAAGCCGCGGTTCGCCGCGGCTTTCGTGTTTTTGGGGTTTGGAAGGGCGATGGCACGAGCGTGCCGGTCTTGGGCCTCGACGGCCATCGATGCCCCCGAGCCGTCTTCGCTTGGGGGGTGCACATGGTGTGAAAAGCGGACCGCCAGGTGACAGGTCATGACGTGTCGTGGGCCGGATGCGGTGCGCCGGGGACGAATGCCGCGAGCCGCGACAGGGCGGCAAGCGCGTCGCGAAGCGCCGGCATCCGACTGGCCGGCATCCGACATGCTAGCATCCGACTGGGCGGCACCGCGTCAGGGTCGCCGCCGATCCGCCTGCACGCGGCGGAGAGCCGCCTTGCCTGGCTGTCGAGGTGCCCTGCCAGCGCGCGAAGGCTGATCGCGAGGCGCATGGCATCCGCCGGGCCTGCGCCCGCCGGGGCGATCGGCATCGAGGCGCCCGGCGTGTCCGGGCCGCAGGCGACGACATCGCGCGCCACGGCCTCGGCCTGCCGCAGGAACCACAAAACCAGGCTTCGCACGGCGGGGGAGCGGCCGGAGGCGCGCTCGGCCAGAACCGCAAGCGCGCAAAGCATGGCGACGATGCTGCCAAGCGCCGCCCGTTCCTTCTCCATCGCCCGCTTCCAGTCCATCACCGCCACTCCGTTGTTACGCACGGCATTGTCCGGGAGGTGTGGAGGGGGGTGGACAGAATTTCCGCACCATTGCTGACAGATGCTGACAATTTGATGTGTCTGGCCGTGGTCGAAAGCGATTGCGGAAGAGGAACGGCGGTTGTGGGGTGGAAACCTGGCGCAGCCAGATGCAAACTGTCTCGGACAAAGGATACCGTGCGATCGCGCTCGACATGCGCGGGTTTGGCGACAGCTATTCCCCAGACGACCCATCGAAGCATAGCGGCGCCTATATCGCGGGCGATCTGATCGGCATTCTCGATGCCCTGAACGTACCCACTGCGGTCATCGTGTCCCATGACTGGGGCGCCGACCATGGCCAACGGGCAATGGTCATGCGGCCAGACCGGTTCACCGCAATAGCATCAGCATTCCATTCCTGCCGCGCAGTGCGCTGAGCACCTGGGACATGCTGCGCAACCGGGGCCTTGGCGACCTCTATTATGCCTTCGAGATGATGAAGCCAGAGATGGACGATCGTATCGCCGATGCGAGCAAGTCCATTTCCCAGCGCGCTGTATTGGATGTCCGGCGATCCCGCCGAAGGCACCGGCTGGGACCCCATCGATGCAAAGCGCGACATGTTCCGTCCCGCACCCGACGTCCTGCCCCGCTGGGCCGACCCAGCCTACGTCAAGCACAACATCGAAACCTTCCAGCGAAGCGGGTTCCATGGCGGCTTGAACCAATACCGTGGCGTTCAGTCAACCTTCGAGCACCTCGCGGCCTTCAAGGATGTGCTCATCCTACGCCGAGAAGAAAGCTCCTTCATTTCACAGCATGAATTGTTGCACTTCCAAGAACGCCAAATTCTGACATTTTTGCTTTCCATCTCTTTTGTTCCCGACTGGAATTTGAGGTAATTTCCAGCTGCGAGATGGTTTTGGTGGGAGCGCCAACTGCGCTGGCGCGGCGGTACTGGTGTGGGTGATTATTCTCGAGAAAAAAGAAGCATCACGGAGCTTCCCGCGATCGCCGCCAGGGAGCAGTAGATCATGACGCTCTCTATACCCAGATTGTCGACGAGCATGCCTCCGGCCACGGCGCCGATGGCAATTGCGCCTTGCGTCGTGGTGACGAGGAGGGCGCCGGCGCTTTCGGCGTGGTCCGCACCTGCTTGCGTCGTCCATGTCTGGGTGCCGACGGGAAGCGCACCAAAGGCAAAGCCCCATATCGTCACCGCGAAAATGGCTGTCCCCGTGCTGTGTCCAAAGACCAACAGCGTGAATGCCGCAAAAGCCAAAAGAACCGATGCCGCGCCGATCTCCAGCCTGACGCTTCTTTCAGCGAGGAAGCCACCGGCGAAATTTCCGAAGAGACCTCCGCCTCCGAAGGCGAGCAGGGCCAGAGAGATCATCTGCACGTCGAGATGCGGCACCTGTTCGAGAAACGGCCGGATATAGGTGTAACCTGCGAAATGTCCGGAGAAGGCAAGCAGCACCGTCAGAAATCCGATCCGGATGCTGCGCCGCCGTAGGAGAATCGCGAAGGTGCCGGGGCCGGGCGGGGTTTCGGGAGATAGGCTCGGTAGCGTGACCAGTTGCATCAACAGAGCGAATGCAGCCAGACCGGCCGCCACAGTGAAAGTGACGCGCCATCCCCAGAGATCGCCGAGAAAGGCTCCGAGTGCGGGAGCACACACGGTCGCAGCCGCGATGCCGCCGAAAATGACGGCGGTCGCCCTTGGCAGCATATGCCGGGGGACTAGGCGAAGGGCGAGAGCGGCGGCCAGCGCCCAGACCCCGCCCAGCGCGATGCCGACGCCAATACGAGCAAGGATCAGCACCCAGATGTTCCACGCGATACCTGCAAGGAGATTGGACAGCACCAGCAGGAGCGACAGGCCCCAGATCACGACGCGGCGATCGAGCCTCGCCGTTCCAAGGACAACGACAGGTGCCGCGATGGCCGCGACGAGCGCCGTTGCGGTCACCGCCTGCCCAGCGGTTCCATCGGTGACGCCGAGATCATTGGCCATGGGTGTCAAAAGGCTGGCTGGCAGAAACTCCGCTGTGACCATGGCGAATACGCCAACGGCCAGCGATGCGACCGCCCCCCAGGCAGCCTTTGTCTGTCCGACATCGGAGGCAAAAGCGCTAGTGGATATCGCATCATCGTCACAGGACGTATCGGACATAGGCAGGCTCCGGTGTGGTTTCCCAGAGTCGTACCGTGGACGAATTGGCGTTTCCATGTTATAGAATCTGATATGCTTAGCAATTCGTCCAATCCGCGGCCAATTGATCATCTCACCGGCATGCTGCAAAGTTTACGGCTCGACGGCATCGAGTATGGGCGGCGTCATCTTGACGGCTCCTGGGCGTTCTCTTTTCCGCAAAAGCCGCACGCATATTTCCATTTCGTCGGAGGCAGAGCCTGCTGGCTCCTGACGCCGGGGGGAGAATGGTTGGAGCTATTAGCCGGCGATGCCGTTTTGCTGCCGCGCGGAGGAGCCCACGCACTTGCCAGTGAGCCAGATGCCATACGGCAACCTTTTCCCCAATGGCAGTGTCGACCTCTCGGCGAAGATGTCTACGATCCGAGCGCTATGGCGACCGGCAGCAACTGCCTGTTGTTCTATGGGTCCATGCGCTTCAATCTGGACAGCCTGCATCCACTGCTCGGGATGATGCCGGAAGTCATGCAAGCCAAGGAACTCATGCGTCACGAACCCGCCACGCTTCAACTGCTTGATGCAATGGCTTGCGAGATGGCGGCGAACCGGGTCGGTGCTTGTGGGATTGTGGCGCGGCTCGCGGACGTCCTTGCGGCGCAGATCATCCGCTCCTGGGTGGAATACGGATGCGCCGGTGCCAGTGGATGGATCGCAGCGGTTCGCCATCCGCAGATCGGACGCGCGTTAGCTGCTATTCACTCCCACACAGAGTATGATTGGACCGTCGAGAAGCTTACTGATCTCATCGGCGTATCGCGATCAGGTTTTGCCGCCAAGTTTTCCAACGTGGTTGGCGAAACACCAGCCCAGTATATCGCACAGGTTCGTATGCATCAGGCCCGATACTGGATCGTTCGCGACAACGCGCGAATTTCCGTTGTATCACAACGCCTTGGATATGAGTCTGAGGCTTCCTTCAGTCGGGCCTTCAAACGGGTGATGGGGGTGCCTCCAAGCCACTATCGATCAGCAAATGCTGAAAGTGCCGCAGTGGCCATTCAGTTTGTCAGAGACGGCTCGGCATTGCCCGGACATCTAAAATAATGTGACCTATCAAGCAGAAACTTATGGAATGATGAATCCTTGGAAGGGCCCCAAGCCAGTACGAGCAGCATAGGCAGTAAGTTGCTCAGGCGTTCGCGCAAGACGCTCCTGAGCTATTCGTGTACCGCTTGGTGAGCGCGCCAAAGCCTGAAGGAAATCGTTGAGCCGCCAACGGCTGCTTTTGGGACAGAGCGATGGCGGCGCCAATGGCAGAAACGGGGTCGAAAGCTGATGTTCAACGGTTGAGGTTCGCGCACGATCCTCGGGCTTGGCACACACCACACGTTGAACGACCGAGGACCAAGAGAGGCGGCAGATTTCAGGTTTTAGATTGGCGTCCTTCCAACGTCACAAAGCTCCCCTTCAATCTCTCGTAACACCTTCATATTAGCATGTGCTTCTTCACGGGGGACGGCATATGCAATCCAGTATGGCGTTGAGCATCGGGCTGCCGGCGGCGCTTTGCATCATCATGCTGGGGCTTGGGCTTTCGCTCAGGCTCTCGGACTTCGTGCGTGTGCTCGCGCGGCCATGGCCTGTGCTTGTGGGGCTTTTTTGCCAGATCCTTCTTCTGCCGGTTTTGTGTTTCGTCCTCGTGTCGCTCTCCAACCTGCCGCCGGCCATCTGCGTCGGGATGATGCTGCTTGCCGCGAGCCCCGGCGGGACGTCGGCTGCGCTCTATACGCATCTGGCGCGCGGCGATGTCGCACTCAGCATCTCGCTTGCGGCCGTCACGTCGCTGCTCTCGATCGTGACCCTGCCCATCATCGCCAATCTGTCGCTGCTGGCGTTTTACGGCCAGGATGGCGCGGTCCGGCTCGAGCTTCGTCAGGTGCTTCAGATCTTCGCCATCGCGATCGTGCCCGCCCTGATCGGCATTTACATCCACAAGCGCTATCCCGCCTTCGCGGAGCGGCTCAACAGGCCGGTCAAGCTGCTGGCGACGCTTTTCCTCGTCGTCGTGGTGCTGATCGCCCTGGTCGGGCAATGGCGGCTGCTGGCGACATGGGGGCTTACGGTCGGTGCGCTCGCGCTTGCTTTCAGCCTGACGAGCGTCGCGGTCGGTTACTGGGTGCCCCGCATGCTCAGGATCGAGCGGGGTCAGGCCGTCGCACTGTCGATGTCGATCAGCCTGCACAATGCCGCCCTCGTCATCGCACTGGCGATGAGCGAGCACATGCTGAACAATCCGGAAATGGCGATACCGCCGGCAGCCTATGGCGTGATCGCCTATGTCGTCGTCGGTGTGTTCGTATGGAGACTGAACCGGGGGCAGGGCGCAGCCGGTCAGGATGCGCCGAGGGCCGCCTGACGCTGCCCTGGACCATTTCAGGTTTTCACCGAAACGCCCCCTCCACCGCCTTCGGCGGTCCCCCTCCCCCATGAAAATGGGGGAGGATCCACGTTGCGGCCGTCCTCGACCTGGATCCTCATCCGTTTACGGGGGAGGTGGTCCGAAGGGACGGGGGGTGTTTTGCGCAAGGCGATTCCACTTCATTCGGAACCGCCCTCGCGCGCTGAATGCCGACCAGTTTCTCGTCCGCACATGAAAATGGCGGGCCGAAGCCCGCCATTTCGCAGTTTCGAGCCTGAAGCCCGTCGCGATCTTTCAGATTCGCTTGCTGCGCTTCAAGTCCTTGTTTCATGCATGTCGTTTTCCCGAAACCGGTGCCCACTTTCGGGCGACATGCATTGGATCAGGAAGCGGCTTCCTCGGCGGGAGCCTCTTCTTCCTTCGGAGCGGCGGCGGCTTCTGCTGCTGCGGCTTCGTCGGCGGCCTTCTTGGCGGCTGCATCGTCCTCGGCCTTCTTGGCGAGTGCGACGCGCTCCTGGGCCTTCTTGCCCGGCTCGGCCTTCTTCGGGTTCGAGCGGGCTTCACGCTTGGTCAGGCCGGCCTGGTCGAGGAAGCGGGCGACGCGGTCGGTCGGCAGCGCGCCGTTGTCGAGCCAATGCTTGATGCGCTCTTCGTCGAGCGTCACGCGATCGCCGTCCTTGGGCAGCATCGGGTTCCATGCGCCGACCTGCTCGATGAAGCGGCCGTCGCGCGGCGAGCGGACGTCGGCGATGACGACGTGGTAGTAAGGGCGCTTCTTGGAGCCAGCGCGGGCCAGACGAATTTTCAGTGCCATGTCATTCTCCTAAAGGTTTCGGCCTGTTCAGGTCCGGTGATCGTTGTGTTCAGGAATTCGCTGCCGTTTCCGAGGCGATCGCCTCGTGATGGCGGATGACCTCGCGGATGATGAAGTTCAAAAACTTCTCCGCGAAATCGGGGTCGAGATTGGCGTCCTTGGCGAGTTGCCTCAGCCGCGCAATCTGATGCTGCTCGCGCGAGGGATCGGCGGGCGGCAGTCCGTGTTTGGCCTTGAGCACGCCCACCGCCTTGGTGCAGCGGAAGCGCTCGGCCAGCATGTGGATCAGGGCTGCGTCGATGTTGTCGATCGAGGCGCGGTAGTCGGCAAGCTGCGCGCGCGCCTCGTCCCTGGTCTGCGTCATTGTCTGCGTCTCCCCCGTCATTTCCGCTTCGGTCCACCGGGCAGGCCGGGCAAATTGAGGCCGCCGGGCAGGCCCGGAAGCCCGCCTCCGCCTGGAAGGCCCTTGGGAAGCCCGCCGCCGAGGCCGGCTGCCTGTGCCTGCTTCTGCAGCGCTTCGAGCTGCTTGGGGTCCATCTTCGACAGGTCGGGCATGCCGCCACCCATGCCGGGCATCATTCCGCCGCCGAGACCGCCGAGACCCATCTTGGAGGCGAGGCCGCCCATGGCCGCGCGCATCATGCCGCCGCCTTTGCCCTTGCCGCCCATCGCCTTCATCATGTCCGCCATCTGGCGGTGCATCTTCAGGAGCTTGTTGATCTGGGCGGCGTCGGTGCCGGAGCCGGCGGCGATGCGCTTCTTGCGCGAGTGCTTGAGCAAATCGGGATTGGCGCGCTCGGCCTTGGTCATCGACTGGATGATGGCGATCTGGCGGCCGAACATCTTGTCGTCGAGGCCGGCAGCGGCGATCTGGTCCTTCATCTTGCCCATGCCGGGCATCATGCCCATGATGCCGCCCATGCCGCCCATGTTCTGCATCTGGCGAAGCTGGTCGGCGAGGTCGTTCAGGTCGAACTTGCCCGACTGCATCTTCTTCGCCATCGCCGCGGCCTTTTCCGCGTCGATGGTTTCGGCGGCCTTCTCGACCAGGCTGACGATGTCGCCCATGCCGAGGATGCGGTCGGCGATGCGCTTGGGATGGAACTCCTCCAGCGCATCCATCTTCTCGCCGGTGCCGATCAGCTTGACCGGCTTGCCGGTGACGGCGCGCATGGACAGGGCCGCACCGCCGCGGCCGTCGCCGTCCATGCGGGTCAGCACGAGGCCGGTGACGCCGACGCGCTCGTCGAAGGACCGCGCCAGATTGACGGCGTCCTGACCGGTCAGCGAATCGGCGACGAGCAGGATTTCGTGGGGATTGGAGACCTTGCGGATCTCCGCCATCTCCACCATCAGCGGCTCGTCGATATGGGTGCGGCCGGCGGTGTCGAGGATGACGACGTCGTGGCCGCCGAGCTTGGCGGCCTGCACCGCGCGGCGGGCGATGTCGACCGGCGACTGGTTTGCTACGACCGGAAGCGTGGCGACGTTCACCTGCTCGCCGATCTGGCGAAGCTGCTCCTGCGCGGCCGGACGGCGCGTGTCGAGCGACGCCATCAGGACCTTCTTGCCCCGGCGGTCGGTGAGGCGCTTGGCGATCTTGCCCGTGGTGGTGGTCTTGCCCGAGCCCTGGAGGCCGACCATCATGATGACGACCGGCGCGGGCGCGTTCAGGTCGATCGTCTCGCCTTCCGAGCCGAGCATCTCGACCAGTTCGTCATGGACGATCTTGACGACCATCTGGCCGGGCTTGATCGACTTCAGAACCTCGGCGCCGACGGCCTTCTCACGGACGCGGTCGACGAAGGAGCGCACGACCTCAAGCGCGACGTCGGCCTCGATCAGCGCACGGCGAACCTCGCGCAGCGCGGCCGAGACGTCGGCATCCGACAGCGCGCCACGGCCGGTCAGGCCGTTCAGTATCGAACCGAGTCTTTCCTGTAGGCTCTCAAACATCCGCTTTTCCCTCTCTCCGCCAAATCCTGTCGCCGGAGAGGTAGTGCCTCAAGGCGTCGAAGCCAAACCCAAAGCCGAAAAGCACCCGGGGGCGCATCGCGCTGCCGGGTGTTGACCTCCGGGATCGACATCTTCGCCAGGGAAGAAGCGTCCAGGTCGGCGGCTCGGAGTTTTCACTCGTCGCTGAATTCGTGGGCTCTAGACAGGAAATCGGCGCGGGAGTCAAGGTTTGCGCGCCTGGAAAAGGTTGAAGCCGCCGGTCTTGCGACCGGCGGCTTCGCGTCGTCCGTCAGGCTGAGGGAACTAGCGGACGACGTAGACGATGCGGCGCGTATCGGGCTCGACGAGCACCTGCTGGCCGTTCACATAGACGTAGCGGTACTCGTAATCCGGGATTTCCCGGACTTCGACCGTATCGGGCAGGCTGGCGCCGACCACGACTTCGCCGTCGAGATAGACCGGGTCGACCGGGTTGCTCTCAACATAAGTGCGCACCTCGGGCGTCGGCTCGATGATCGAACCCGTGATGCCGCCACCGGCCGCGCCGGCAACGCCGCCGACAGCGGCGCCGATCGGACCACCGATGATCGCACCGGCGATCGCGCCGGTCGCGGCACCCGCAACGCCGCCTGCCCTGGCGGTGTCGCCCGTATCTTCATAGGTCACGACCGGGATTTCCATCTGCGCAGGACGCTCGGTCACGACGACCTCGACGCCCGAATTGTCAGCCAGCAGATAGTCGGAATAGGCCCAGCCCTCGGCGCCGTTGAAGCTGACCTGGCACCATTTGCTGCCTTCGAGGCAGCCGTTCAGGGTGGCCTGGCCATCGACGGTGATCGCGCCCACGACCGGATATTGCGGCCCCGGACCCGACCGGATGTTCAGATCGGTGGTCGCGACGACCATCGACTGGGCGAATACGGATGTCGACATGGCGATGACAGCGCCAGCGGCGACAGACAGAATTAATCTCGTCTTCATGGTATTCTTCCTTCGTAACGGTCCCTTGGCAACCAGAACGGTAGAGTGTCAGGTAGGTTCCAAAAAGCCTGTATCCGTGGGCTTCAAGCTTTGATACGGAGGCGGTAACGCGCGACATCCGGAGAACCGTGACGGTGCGCGGCGATCACAAGTTCGACACCATCGACAGGCACAGGCACCCAAGTAAGGTCCCGGTAACGGACGAAGACTATGCAAGTCTATCCGCCCATACCGGGCCCGAGCACGGGATCAACGTTTCGTCATGCGGGTGACAAACCCGGAGTTCATTGGCAATCTCCATTTTTGGGGATCGGCTCGCTACCGAGGAGAATTGAATGAAAAGTCTGTTCAGGGGCGGGTTGCTCTCTGCCATCGTACTCGTTGCCGGCATGTCGGCCGGCGCGGCGCAGGCCGCGACGTGCGGCAACAATGCCAGCGGCTTCAATGCCTGGAAGGCGCAGTTCCGGCAGGAAGCCGCGTCTCGCGGCGTCGGCCAGCGCGCGCTGGCGGCTCTCGACGGCACGACCTATGCGAGCAAGACCATTTCAGCCGACCGCAACCAGAAGAGCTTCAAGCTGACGCTCAACCAGTTCATGGAGCGTCGCGGCGGCGCCGCGATCGCGCGCAAGGGCAAGTCGCTCAAGAAGCAGCATGCGTCCCTGTTCGCCAATATCGAGGCACGCTACGGCGTTCCGCCCGGTCCGCTGCTCGCGATCTGGGGCATGGAGACCGGCTTCGGCGGCTTCCTCGGAAACCAGAACATCATCTCGGCAGTGGCGACGCTCGCCTATGATTGCCGCCGTTCGGAATTCTTCACGCGGCAGCTCTACGGCGCACTGACGCTGATCGATCGCGGCGATCTGTCGCCGAACGCGATCGGCGCGGCGCATGGCGAAGTCGGCCAGACGCAGTTCCTGCCGGAGAATGTCGTGAAGTACGGCGTGGACGGCGACGGGGACGGCCATATCGACCTGATCCGGTCGCGCGCGGACGCGCTTGCGTCGACGGCCAACTTCCTGCGTGCGCATGGATGGCGTCCGGGTCGCGGCTATCAGCCTGGCGAAGCCAATTTCGGCGCGATCCAGGGCTGGAACGCCGCCGGCGTCTACCAGCAGGCAATCGCGATCATCGCAGCCGACATCGACGGCAACTGAGACCGTCGCTCCGCGCTTGCGGGGCGAGATGACCCAGGGTTTGAAAAAAGGGGGCGCCATTGTCGTGGCGCCCCCTTTTTCTTTGTCTGCAGGTAACAGTCTTAAAGCGGTTCTGGATGAGGTGGAATCGCTGCTTGCGAAACGCCCCCTCCACCGCCTTCGGCGGTCCCCCTCCCCCATGGAAATGGGGGGGAGGATCCGGCGTCGCGGACGGCCGCAACCTGGACCCTCCCCCGTTTACGGGAGGGGGACCACGAAGTGGTGGAGGGGGTATTTCCGCGAAAACCCGAAACGCTCTAGCTGTTCCGCTTCCTTGCCGCGAGCGTGCGCAGGCGCAGGGCATTCAGGCGGATGAAGCCTTCGGCATCCTTCTGGTCGTAGGCGCCGCGGTCGTCCTCGAAGGTGACCAGTGCATCCGAGTAGAGCGACTTCGGCGAGCGGCGGCCGGTGACGATGACATTGCCCTTGTAGAGTTTCAGGCGAACCTCGCCTTCGACGTCCTGCTGGCTTTTGTCGATCAGCGCCTGAAGCATCTCGCGCTCGGGCGAGAACCAGAAGCCGTTATAGATCAGCTCCGCATAGCGCGGCATCAGTTCGTCCTTGAGATGCGCCGCGCCCCGGTCGAGCGTGATCGACTCGATCGCGCGATGCGCCTGCAAGAGGATCGTGCCGCCGGGCGTTTCGTAGACGCCGCGCGATTTCATGCCGACGAAGCGGTTTTCGACCAGATCGAGGCGGCCGATGCCGTTGTCGCGGCCGAGATCGTTGAGCGCGGCGAGCAGTGTCGCCGGCGACATCGCCTTGCCGTCGATGGCGACGGGGTCACCGTTCTTGAAGGTGATGACGATGTCGGTCGCCTTGTCGGGCGCGTCCATCGGCGACAGGGTGCGCATGTGGACGTATTCCGGCGGCTCGCCCCACGGATCTTCCAGAACCTTGCCCTCGGAGGACGAGTGCAGAAGGTTGGCGTCCACCGAGAACGGTGCCTCGCCCTTCTTGTCCTTGGCGACGGGAATCTGGTGCTTTTCGGCGAAGTCGATCAGGTCTGTGCGCGACTTGAACGACCAGTCGCGCCACGGCGCGATGACCTTGATGTCGGGATTGAGCGCGTAGGCCGACAGCTCGAAGCGGACCTGGTCGTTGCCCTTGCCCGTAGCGCCGTGGGCGATGGCGTCCGCACCGGTCTCGCGGGCGATTTCGACCAGACGCTTGGAGATCAGCGGGCGCGCAATCGACGTGCCGAGCAGGTACAGGCCTTCATACTGCGCATTGGCGCGGAACATCGGGAACACGAAGTCGGACACGAATTCCTCGCGCACGTCCTCGATATAGATGTCCTTGATGCCGAGCATCTCGGCCTTCTTGCGCGCGGGCTCGAGCTCCTCGCCCTGGCCGAGATCCGCCGTGAAGGTCACGACCTCCGCACCGAGTTCGGTCTGGAGCCATTTCAGGATGATGGAGGTATCGAGGCCGCCCGAATAGGCGAGCACGACCTTCTTGACGTCTTTCCACTTCGACATGTCGTCCCCGGCTGTGGTTCGGGGGCGCGCGCCCCCATAGGATCGGCGGCACTTTTAGCAGGAATGTCCTGTCGGGCAAGCTCATCTGATTGTGACAGAGGGCGGCCTTGCCGCTCGTGGCATTGCCAATAGACTTGGCCGGGTGATTCTTCGGGGGAGACGGGACGTGAATTGGGGCAGGGGCTTGGCGAGAGGCGGAACGAGTATTGCAGGTCGCTCTGCCCTGCCCGGCCTGTTGGCGGCGTCGATCATCGCCTGCGGGGCGGTTGCTCCTTCTCACGCACAGACGCCGGATCGCTGGGTGGTCGAGGAGGCCGAGGCGAATGCCGTCCTGCCCGCCGCGCGCGGTGAAGCGCGTGTGTCACGCGCCGTTCTGTCATGCGTGGCGCAGCGCTGGACGTTGCGCCTGGACCTTGCCGAAGGCGTCGAAGGCGCGGATGGCGGCGGCGCGCTCGTGGTGGACGGCAACAGCTTCGACCTGACGGTCGAGAGTGAGGGGCGCACGCTGACGATGGCCGTGCCGCGCCGCGCGATCGGGTCGCTCAAGGCCGGCCTGCGCATGGAGATCGAATTGTCCGATGCGCTGCGAGAGACGATCGGCGACATCGCCTATCCGCTGCGCGGGTCGCGTCTGGCCATCGATGCGGCACAGGAACGCTGCTCGCCGCGCGACATGTCGGCCTATCGCGCTGTGACGCTGACGCCCTACTCGTCATACCTGAACCTCGCCCGCACGCTGCGCGAGGACGACATCGCAGCGTTTGCGACCTCGACCGCGTCGCAGCCGAAGCTCGACGTCGCGATGATCGAGGGCGATGATGGACGCAGGCTGTTCTTCACGCGGCTCTGCGGCTCGTCCTGGTATTACGGGGCGACCGGCTGCAACATCACCGGCTTCGCGCCCGATGACGGCGAGGCAGGCTGGCGGCAGGTCTACGACACCGAGAACGTGGTTCTCTACACCGACCCCGGATCGGCGACGGAGGGATGGCCGGACATCGTCACGCTGCCGGCGCGCGGCGACGACAAGGGACGAATCTGGCGGTGGACGGGCATGTCATACGCGTTCGACCGCGAGTTGCCGGACGAGGCCGAGGCTCCGCCGCTCGGGCTTCGTGGCGCGAGCGACTAAAGCGTGTCGCGATCCTTCAGGTTCGCCTGCCACGCTTCAGGTCTTTGTCTTTTACGTATGTCTTTATCCCAAAGCCGGTTCTCCCTTCTGGGAGACATGCTTTAACGCGTCTCAGCGCCTCAAATCCTTTTCGGTCAAAAGGTTGTAGACGGCCAGCAGGATGGCGATGCCGATGACGACCCACAGGTCGAGCCGGTTCACACGCAGGACATAGACGGACATGAACGCCAGGAAGCTGGCGAAGGCGAGGGCGGCGCAGAGTCTCGATAGCAACATCGCGGGCGTTCCTGTTCAGCCGTACAGCAGGTTGGGCAGCCAGTAGACGGTCTGCGGGAAGACGTAGATCAGCACCAGGCAGAAGATGACGATCGCCATATACGGCATCATGCCCATGAAGATGTCCGGCAGTTGCACATGTTTCGGCGCTATGCCCTTGAGATAATAGGCCGACATCGCCATGGGCGGAGACAGGAACGCCGTTTGCAGGTTCACCGCGACGAGGATGCCGAAGAACAGCGGATCGATCTGGAAATGGGCAAGCAGCGGCAGGAAGATCGGGATGAAGATCACGATGATCTCCGTCCATTCCAGCGGCCAGCCGAGCACGAAGATGATGAGCTGCGCGACGATCAGGAACATCAGCGGCGACATGTCGAGCCCGGTGACGAACTCGCTGACGAGCTGCTGCCCGCCGAGATAGGCGAAGATGGAGGCGAAGGTTGCCGAGCCGACGAAGAGCCAGCACACCATCGCGGACGTTCGCGCGGTGAGATAGACGGATTCCTTCAGCCGCTGCCACGTGAGGGCGCCATAGGCGGCGGCGAGAGCGATGCCGCCGATCGCGCCGATCGCGGCCGCTTCCGACGGCGTGGCGATGCCGAACAGGATGGCGCCCAGAACGGCGAAAATCAGAAATGCCAGCGGGACGAAGGACGTCAGCAGCATCCACGCGACCTGGCCGGATGTGTGCTCGCCGATGTCCTCGTCGCGCGGCTTGGGTGCGAGCCGCGGTTGCAGCATTGCGCGGCCGATGACGTAGACGAGATACAGTCCGGCGAGCATCAATCCGGGGATGAGTGCTGCGGCATACATGCGCACGACAGACACGCCGGATGTCGCCGCGTAGACGATGAGCAGGATCGAGGGCGGGATCAGGATGCCGAGCGTGCCGCCGGCGCAGATCACGCCGGTCGCGTAGCGGACATCGTAGCGGGCGTTCAGCATCGCCGGCAGAGCCAGCAGGCCCATCAAAGTGACGACCGCGCCGACGATTCCCGTCGCGGTCGCGAACAGCGTGCAGGTGACGAGTGCGGCGACCGCCATCGCGCCGGGCAGGCGGCGCGTCGCGATGTAGAGCGTGGAAAAGAGGCGGTCGATGATGTTCGCGCGCTCGACGATGTAGCCCATGAACAGGAAGAGCGGGATCGCCGTGAGCACGTCGTTCGACATGACCGAATAGGTCTGGTTCACGAAGAGATCGAAGATGCGGTTGTTGAAGAAGCCGCCGACCCACTGCTCCCACTGGGTCATGGTGCTGGCGCCGTCCTCGACCGCCCGCTCATAGGCGCGCCACATCCGGCCATCGTCGAAATAGGCGTAGTAGCCAAAGCCGACGCCCAGCGCCATGAGCGTGAACGCGACGGGAAAGCCGAGGAAGATCGCGAGGATCAGGATCAGCAGCATCACGACTGCAATGAACGGGTCAGTCATCCTTGCGATCCTGTCTCAGTTCGGCGGGCTCGTAGCCTGAGGGAATATCCAGCGGCTCCCCGCCATGGATCGGGGCGTCTTCCCGGGCGAGTTGATCCATCAGGACCTTTTCGGTCTCCTCGACGTCGTCGTCGGCACTCAGCCAGGCGCCCGTTCGCAGGCAGACCACGCAGCGGAAGACCTGCGCGACGCCTTGTATGAACAGGAGGATGCCCGCCGCCACGATCACCGACTTGAAATGGAAGATCGGGATGTTGGCGGGGCTCATGCTGGAGACTTCCAGATAGCGCCACGAGCGGGCGGCGTAGCGCCAGCCGGCGAAGATGAGAGCCAGCACGCCGGGAAAGAAGAAGAAGATGTAGAGGACCAGCTCGACCGTCGCCTGCGTGCGTGGCCGCCAGAGCCGGTAGATGAAGTCGCCTCGGACATGCCCGTCACGCGACAGCGTGTAGGCGCCGGCCATCATGAACAGCGTGCCGTACATCATGTAGGAGAGGTCGAAGGCCCATGGCGTCGGCGCGTTCAGCGCATAGCGCACGAACACCTCGTAACCCACGCCGATCGTCATCGCCATGACGCACCAGGCGAACACCTTGCCGAACCACGCCGAGAGCGTGTCCGCAAACCGGATGTAAGCGATCATTTAGCTTCCCGCATTTGGCATCTGGATGGACCCGGCAGACGGCGATCCGAGAACCGCGCCTGCCGGGCAAACCACTTGCGGCCCCTAGATCTTGTCGGGGAAATAATGCTGGTAGGCCAGCTTGTAGTCGGGCGAGTTCTGCAGCGTGTAGTACACCACACGCTCGCACCAGGCCTTCTGGCTGTCGACCACCTTGGCGAAATACGCGTCTTCCATCAGCGGCGGCAGGATCTTGTCCCACGCATCGAGCTGTGCCTGAAGAACGGAGTCGGGCGTACGCTTCACGTTGACGCCGTGTTCCGAGGACAGCTTTTCGAGATCTTCCGAGTATTGGTGCATCGCCAGCGAATAGTTGGCGAGGTGAGCCGCCTCGACGCCATATTGCAGGATGGCCTGCAGGTCCGGGTCGAGATCCTCGAACGTGTCGCGGTTGAAGATGTACTCGAAGGACTCCGAGGCCTGGTGGTAGGACGCCAGCATGTAGTTCTTGGCGACGTCCTGCGAACCGAAGCGCATGTCCGAAGTCGGGTTGTTGAACTCGAAGCCGTCGATGACGCCGCGTTCCATGGCGGGCACGATTTCGCCGCCGGGCAACTGCGCGACCGAGCAGCCCATCGACTGGAAGAGATCGGCGGCGAGGCCGACAGTGCGGTATTTGAGGCCTGAAAGCTGGCTGGCGTCGGTGATCTCGCTTTTGAACCAGCCGAGCGGCTGTGCGGGCATGCCGAAAGACAGGAAGCCGACGATGTTCAGGCCGAGAATGTCCTGCGTCAGCTCGCGATAGAACTCCTGACCGCCGCCATGGTAGAGCCATGCGATCATCTGGTTTGCGTCGGCGCCGAAGACCGGACCGGTGCCGAACAGCGAGGCGGCCTTGTTCTTGCCGTACCAGTAGACCGGCACGGTGTGCGTGGCATCGATGGTGCCGTCATGGCAGGCGTCCTGCACCTGGAACGCGCCGACGACCGCGCCTGCCGGCAGAAGGTCGATCTTGAGACGGCCGCCGGACATCGCATGTACGCGCTCGACATATTGCCGGGCCATGTCCTGGAACACGTCGGATTCGGGCCAGGACGTCTGCATGCGCAAGAGCTTCGGAGCCTGGGCAAGGACCGCCGGAGCGGCAAGGGTGCCCACAGTCGCCACGGCAGCGCCGGCCATGGTCGACGCGCGCAAAAACCTGCGGCGAGAAATCGCAGCTTCAGTCATTCTATTTCCTCCCGTTAGGGTCGGCCGTCTTTTTTTTCGGCTCAACCGGAGGTCATTATGACAGGGATGCAGTGCGACAAAAGGTCTCGTTTAATTAGACTTTCGGATTAGATGGCTGGGCAATGACCGGTCGCTCCTGGACCTTCCGCCGCTCGTGGAAATGCTCTATCGAAGCGTCAGTCGATCGAAACGAGCGCACCTCCATGACCTTCCTGCCCGACCTTGCGACCCTCGCGCAGTTTGCCGTCGCGACGCTGATCATCGCCATCACGCCCGGACCGGACATGACGCTCTTCGTCGGGCGCTCGCTCAGCCAGGGACGCGCGGCGGGGCTTGCCTGCATGACCGGCGCGATGACCGGCATCATGGTTCATACGCTGTTGGTGTCGCTCGGCCTTTCGGCGCTGATCGCCGCGTCGCCGCAAGCGTTTCTGGCGCTCAAGATATTCGGCGCGGGCTATCTGATCTGGCTTGCCGTCCAGGCGATCCGCCGCGGCTCGGCTTTTTCGCCCGATGGCAAGGCGGTTTCGCAGCGCTCGCTCGTCGGCAACTGGGCGATGGGGCTGGCGATCAACCTGCTCAACCCGAAGATCGTCTTGTTCTTCATGACGTTCCTGCCGCAATTCGTTTCGGCCAACGATCCTCACGCCGCGCAGAAGCTGCTTTTTCTCGGGCTCCTGTTCATCCCGATCTCGTTGCCGGTGACGGTGCCGATGGTGCTCGCGGCAGACCGCTTTTCGGCGCTGCTTCGCGGCAAGCCGCGCGTGATGCGCGTCGTCGATTACCTGTTTGCAGGGATTTTCTCGGCCTTCGCGATCAGGATTCTGATGGCGAGTGCACGCTAGACATTCAACGCGAGGCTTCTTCCAGCCACATGCCTGACGTCCGCCCGGCGACCAGCCAGTAGACGATGCCGCCCACCATGCCTGTCGCTCCGAGCCCGGCTGCGAGCGTGGGGATATCGAGACCATTGTTCGTCTCCACGCCAAAGCGATAGAGAAACAGCATCGCAAGGCTGATCACGCCACCGGCGAGCGTGAAGAAGAGCCAGTCACGACGGCCGAGATATTCGGCGACGATCAGCACCGGGATCGTCGGCATGAAGGCGAAATAGGACACGAAGAGCGCGACGAACGGCACGGATACAAACGCGGAGCCGGCGAGCACATAGGGCGTTTCTTCGGCGCTCCAGCTTTGCCCGCCCAGAATCAGCACGTGCAGGAAAGCGCTCGCGGCGAGTGACGCGCAGATGTATCCAAGAACGATAGCGGAAAGCCGTCCGAGATAGACGAAGAGGCGGCTCACGCCTCGCCGTGTCCTGCGATCATCATCGCCTCGAGCGCCAGGCGGTCGGTCTTGCGCATGCGCTCGGAATCCGACTTGAGCTGGCCGCAGGCGGCCAGGATGTCGCGCCCGCGCGGGGTGCGGATCGGTGACGCGTAGCCAGCCTGGTTGATGTAGTCGGCGAACTTCTCGATCGTTTCCCAGTCGGAGCACTGGTAGTTCGTCCCCGGCCACGGATTGAACGGGATCAGGTTGATCTTGGCCGGCACGCCCTTGAGCAGCCGGACGAGGTCCTTGGCGTCGGCGATCGAATCGTTGACGTCCTTGAGCATCACATATTCGAAGGTGATGCGCCGGGCGTTGGACAGGCCGGGATAGTTGCGGCAGGCGTCGATCAACTCTTTCAGCGGATATTTCTTGTTGATCGGCACCAGCATGTCGCGCAGATCGTCGCGCACGGCATGGAGCGAGATCGCCAGCATCACGCCGATCTCGTCGCCGGTGCGGAAGATTTCCGGCACGACGCCCGAAGTGGACAGCGTTATGCGGCGCTTGGACAGCGAAAGCCCGTCGCCGTCGGAGGCGATCAGCAGGGCCTTCTTGACCTCTTCGAAATTGTAGAGCGGCTCACCCATGCCCATCATGACGATGTTGGTGATCCTGCGGCCTTCGGCGGGAACGATCGCGCCGTCGGGCGTGTCGCGATCGGGAAAATCGCCGAGCCGGTCGCGGGCCGTCATCAACTGGGTGAGGATTTCCTCGGCAGTCAGGTTGCGGACGAGCTTCTGCGTGCCGGTGTGGCAGAACGAGCAGGTCAGCGTGCAGCCGACCTGGCTCGAGATGCAGAGCGTGCCGCGCCCCTCCTCGGGAATGTAGACGGTTTCGATCTCGACGGGCCGGCCCGCGCCGCGCGGCGGGAAGCGGAACAGCCACTTGCGGGTGCCGTCATTGGAAATCTGCTCCTCGACGATTTCCGGCCGTGCGATCGTGAAATGTTGATCGAGTGCCGCTCGCAAATCCTTCGAGACGTTGAACATCTGCGAGAAGTCGGACACGCCGCGCACATAGAGCCAGTGCCAGAGCTGCTGGACGCGCATGCGGCGCTGGCGCTCGGGCACGCCCGCTACGCCCAGCGCGTCGGCCATCTCGTCGCGGCTCATGCCGATGAGGGACAGCTTTTCGGGCGCACGGGCGCGGGCGCCAAGAGCGGCGCGCGTTTCGGGGATACTGAAATCGATCGATAGGGTCATGGTCGGGAAAGATAGGTGCGGTCATCGCCGCGCGCCAGTTTTGCAGGCACATAGCAGACCTTGGACGCCGCGTCACGGTCTGACGCATGTGGCTGAATTGCAAAAAGGCCGGACTGAACCCGGCCTCTTTGCGATTGTTGCGCAGTTGGTGCGCGAAAGACCTTACTGGCAGGTCTGGATCGAGTTCAGCGCCGCGGTGATGCCGCGAAGCGAGAACACGTAGCTGGTGTCGTTGCCGCGGCCGGACTTCGCCTGAATGCGCATGTCCGCGCCGGCGCGCATGGCCGCAAGCAGTTGTGGCTCGTCGGCTGCGTTCTCCATCCACGCGGACTTGCCACGGGTGAACATCGAGAACGAGCGGTCGCCCACGCTCACCTGCACCTTGGAATTCGTCTGGAAATCGTAGGATGCGATGAACTGGGGCTCGTAGGACGAGGCCTGACCCGGCTTCTGGCTGACGAAGAAGAAGATGTCGCCGTGATTGAGGCTGGGCGGCTGCTTGTCGGTGGGCACGGTCAGCACATAGCAGACTTTGCCGTTGTTGGCCGCGTATGAGTAGGTGCCCCATGCATTATGCTGGCCGATCTTGGTCGCCGACTGCGCGAGCGCAGGCGAGGCGAACGCGAGCATTGCGAGGCAGGTGACGGTCGAAATGGTTCCGCGCATTTTGATAGCGTTATCCCTGTCCGTGGTCGTGTACGGGTGATCGAACTGGTCCCAATTCAGGTGCCATTCGCTTCACCTTAATTTAATCAGGGTTACCAAAGGGTGAACCGATACAATTCACGCCCGCCGCTTTGCCACCCCCCGTCACCCAGCCTGGGCTGTTGCGCGCCCGGGGAAGACGACGGCATCGTCCCTTCCACGCCGTTGAAGAGGGCAAAAAAGGCGAGAGTTTGACTGAAACGAGAGGGCGGTTTCGAAAACCGTAGCGGGCGCGTCTACTTTTCGGACAGGGCCGCGCGCGCGGCCTTGCGATGGGCCGGCTTGATGTGGCCCTGGATCGCCGTGATCGCCGCGGTCAACACCGCGAGATCATCCGTGAAGCCAAGTCCGAAAATGAAGTCCGGGATGATATCGACGGGCATGACGAAATAGGCGAGCGCCGCCAAAAGCGTCCCGCGCACGCGCAGCGGCGTTTTCGGATCGATTGCCGCGAAGTAGGAGGCGACCACCTCGTCCATGAACGGAATGTGCCGCGCGGCACGCTTCGTCGTGCGCCAGAAGCCCTCGCGCACCCGGTGCTCGCGCCGATCGTTTTCGGCGCCATCGACCGGGGCCAGGATTTCACCGATTTTTGCTGTGTCGATCGTACGGTTCTTCATGGCAATGAGATGGGCGGCGGCAAGGCGGATTGCAAGACCGATCCGATGCGGGGCGATGGCATGTCAGCCCTTCGCGGCAAACGCGTTCATCCTGGCGGCCAGCTTGACGTCTTCGCGCGTCCAGCCATCGCGCTTTTCCCTGGCCAAGACGCCCCTACCGCATGATCCGGAAGGCGTCGTAGGCAGCCGCCGCGACCCCTCTGTTGGCGGTTTCGGCACCCATCAGGGGCCAGGCTTCCTCGACCACGTAAGGGCCGCCGCCGACCGAATCGCGCGACGACATCAGGACGAAACGCCCGACCTTGAACGGAATGGTGGAAAAGTTGCCGCGCGCCGAGAGGTAGCCCGCGACATCCAGCGGGCTCGAATTGCGCAGCCGCGCGATCGTGACATGCGGCACGAATTTGCGCGGATCGGCGGGCAAGCCGAGGCGCTGGCAGATGCGCTCGATTTCCGCCTGGAGCGCAAACAGATCGGGAGAGCCGGATGCGGCAGCATAGACCGAGTGCGGCTTCTTCGAGCCGAAAGCGCTGACGCCCGACAGCGTCAGGCTGAAGGACGGCCTGCGGACACGATCGAGCGCATTGGCGATCTCGTCGGCGACATGGCCCTCGACATCGCCGAAGAAGCGCAAGGTGAGGTGGTAGTTCTCGGTGTCGATCCAGCGCGCCCCGGGGAGGCCGCCCCGCAGCAGCGAAAGCGAGAGAGCGGCGTCACGCGGAATCTCGAGGGCGGTGAAAAGTCGCGGCATTACTACCTCCTCGAATCGACTACTCAACCTCAGCGAATCATCGTTTGCCTGCCCGGGCAAGTTGTTTTGTGCAGCGCGGCGATTCCGTTACGGAACGTATCGCAGCGGCGGCGGCTCACTGGCTGGCGACTTCCCCCAGAACCGTCTCCATCGTGGGCACGAAGCGCTCGACCATGCGGTCGACGCCTTCCGCGTTCGGGTGCATCCCGTCCTCGAGCAGCAGCCCGCGCTCCGTGGCGACGCCATCGAGAAAGAACGGGTAGAGATCGAGATCGTATGTCTGTGCGAGGCGCGGGAAAATCGCATTGAACGCGTCGGCGTAATCCTGCCCCATGCTGGGTGCGGCGACCATGCCGGCGAGCAGGATGCCGATATCGCGCGCCTGCAGGCTTTCGATCATGGTCACGAGGTTCTTTTCGGTCACCGATGGCGACACGCCGCGCAGCATGTCGTTGGCGCCGAGTTCGAGGATCACGAGGTCGGTGCCATCGGGCACGGACCAGTCGAGCCGCGACAGGCCGCCGCTCGTGGTGTCGCCGGAGACGCCGGCATTGGCAATCACGACATCGTGACCCTTGGCCTTGAGCGCCGCTTCGAGCTTTTCGGGGAACGATTCGCCCGCTCCAAGCTGGTATCCGGCCATCAGACTGTCGCCGAAGCCGACGATTCGGTACGGCTCGGCGCTTGCCGACGCCACCGCGACGAGAAGACCCATTCCCGCGCCCAGCAAAAGCGTGATCAATCGTTTGAAAGCCATGTTTTCCAACCCATATTCGTTGCTGTTCGCCCGAACTCTTCCATCCATATAGGAACATAGCCTCGTGACAGAAGCCGTCATCCAGATGAAGGACGTATCCCTGACGCTCGGAGAGGGGGCTTCGTCGGTTCACGTGCTCAAGGGCGTCAGCCTCGAGGTCATGCCGGGCGAGGCGACCGGCATCGTCGGTCCGTCGGGCTCCGGCAAGTCGACGCTGCTGATGGTGCTCGCCGGGCTGGAGCGCGTGGATTCGGGCGACGTGCACATCGCGGGCGAAGCGATCACCGGCCGGACCGAAGACCAGATCGCCGCCTTTCGCGGCCGCAATGTCGGCATCGTCTTCCAGTCGTTCCACCTGATCCCCAACATGACGGCGCTGGAAAATGTGGCGGTGCCGCTGGAACTGGCGGGAAAGCGCGATGCGTTCGAGATCGCCGAGCGCGAGCTTGCTGCTGTGGGTCTCTCGGAGCGCATGACGCACTATCCGGGCGAATTGTCGGGCGGCGAGCAGCAGCGCGTCGCGATCGCGCGGGCGCTCGCGCCGGACCCGAAGATTCTCATTGCCGACGAACCGACAGGCAATCTCGACCAGGCGACCGGCAAGCAGATCGCGGATTTGCTCTTCAACAAGGCCGCCGAGCGCGGCATGACGCTGGTGCTGGTCACCCACGATCCCAGCCTCGCGGCGCGCTGCTCGCGCCAGATCGCGATGCGGTCGGGCCGGATCGAGACTGCGCCGCAATTGCAGGCGGTGCGCGCGTGATTGCGGACCCGAGCTTTCTCGGTCGGACCCTCACCCTCTATCCCTCCCCACAAGGGGGAGGGGGACGCCCACGCGGTCACAAAGTTCCGAGCGCCGCGCAAGGTAAATCGCTCGCGACGCTGGTGCCCTCCCTTCCCCTTGTGGGGAGGGATAGAGGGTGGGGGTTCTTCGCCACAGACACCGTGTCATCCCGCACCGCGAGCGTAGCCCGATGACGACCGCCGACACCTTCCGCCTCGCTCTTCGATTTGCCTTGCGCGAGATGCGTGGCGGGCTGGCGGGGTTCCTGATCTTCATCACCTGCATCGCGCTGGGCGTCGCGGCGATCGGCGGCGTTAATTCCGTGGCGCGCGCGATCACCAGCGGTGTCGAGGCGCAGGGACAGGTGCTGCTTGGCGGCGATATGCGCTTCCAATTCACGCATCGCGAGGCAGACGCGCGCGAAGCCGCGTTCCTGTCCGGGCTTGGCGATATCGCCGAGGGCGCGGGCATGCGCTCGATGGCGCGCCTTGGCGACGGCTCGGACCAGACGCTGGTCGAGGTCAAGGCGGTCGATGGCGCCTACCCGCTCTATGGCGAATTCACCGCCGAGCCGAACCTGCCGCTGGACCAGATCTTCGCGGTCGAGAACGGCGTGCAGGGTGCGGCGGCGGCCGACATCCTCTTTTCGCGCCTCGGTGTCGAGATCGGTGACACGATCCGTCTGGGCGACGCCGACTTCCAGTTGCGCGCCCGTGTCGTCTCCGAGCCGGATGCGATCTCGGACGGTTTCGGCCTCGCGCCACGCCTGCTCGTGTCGCTGGACGGATTGCGCGCCTCGGGTCTCGTGCAGCCCGGCAGCCTCGTCGAATATTCCTACAAGGTGAAACTCGCCGATGGGTCGAATGAGGCCGCGCTGACGCAGATTCGCGACCGGGCGGCGGAAGAGTTTCCCGAGGCCGGCTGGAGCATCCGCAGCCGCAACAACGCCGCACCGTCGCTGTCCGCCAATGTCGAGCGGTTCTCGCAATTCCTGACGCTGGTCGGCCTGACCGCGCTCGTCGTCGGCGGCGTCGGCGTCGCAAACGCGGTGCGGGCCTATCTCGACAGCAAGCGCGGCGTGATCGCGACGTTCAAGAGCCTGGGGGCCTCGGGCCGCTTCGTCTTCACGGTCTACCTGATTCAGATCCTTGCGATCGCCTCGGTCGGCATCGTCGCGGGCCTCGTGCTCGGCGCGCTGATGCCGCCTGCGGCGACCGCGATGCTCTCCTCGGTCCTACCCGTTCCGACCGCCGGCGGCATCTATCCCGGCGCGCTGGGCATGGCAGCACTGTTCGGGCTGCTGGTCACGCTGGCCTTCGCGCTCCTGCCGCTCGGCCGCGCCCGCGACGTGCCGGCGACCGCGCTGTTTCGCGAACTCGGCTTCGACGCGCGCGGCTGGCCGCGCCTTGTCTACGTGGCCGGCGCGTTCGGCATCGCGGTCGCGCTCGCCGGCCTTGCGATCTGGACATCGACCGACCGGCGCATCGCCATCATCTTCGTCGGGGCCGCGATCTTCGCATTTCTGGTGCTGCGCGCGGTGGGCTACGGCGTCCAGTGGCTGGCGCGCCGTGCGCCGCGCGTGCGCTCGACCGCGCTGCGGCTCGCGATCGGCAACATCCATCGACCGGGCGCGCTGACGCCCTCGGTCGTCCTGTCGCTCGGCCTCGGCCTGACGCTGCTCGTCACGCTGGCGCTGATCGACGGCAATCTGCGTCGCCAGATCGCCGGCAACCTGCCCGAACAGGCGCCGAATTTCTTCTTCGTCGATATCCAGAGCGGCGAGGTCGATGCGTTCTCGGAACTGCTCGCGACCGAAGCGCCGGACGGCAAGCTCATTCGCGTGCCGATGCTGCGCGGGCGCGTGATGGCGCTCAACGACGTCGACATTCGCGATATCCAGGTGCCGCCGGAAGGCGCGTGGGTTCTGCGCGGCGATCGCGGCATCACCTACGCGCAGAACGCGCCGGAAAACTCCACGCTGACGCAGGGCGAGTGGTGGCCGGCCGACTATGACGGCGAACCGCTCGTGTCCTTCGCCGCCGAAGAAGGCGGCGAGATCGGCCTCAAGCTGGGCGACACGATCACGGTCAACGTGCTTGGCCGCAACGTGACGGCGCGAATCGCGAATTTCCGGCAGGTCGAGTGGGAATCGATGGGCATCAACTTCGTGATGGTCTTCTCGCCCAACACCTTCGCAGGCGCGCCGCATTCCTGGCTGGCGACGCTGTCCGATCCCGGTTCCACGACGGCCGAGGAAGCGCGCATCCTCAATGCCGTGACGCGGGCGTTCCCGGCCGTCACCAGCGTGCGGGTGAAGGACGCGCTGGAGATCGTCAACGACATCGTCTCCCAGCTCGCGGTCGCGATCCGTGCGGCGGCTGCCGTCGCGCTCATCGCCTCCGTGCTGGTGCTGTCGGGCGCACTGGCCGCCGGCAACCGGGCGCGTGTCCACGATGCCGTGGTGCTCAAGACGCTCGGGGCGACGCGCGGCACGTTGATCCGTGCCTTTTCGCTCGAGTACACGATCATCGGACTGGCGACCGCCACCTTCGCGCTGCTTGCGGGCGGCGTGGCGGCGTGGTTCGTGATCTCGCGGATCATGTCGCTGCCGTCGGTCTTCCTGCCGGAAGTGGCGGTTTCGACGGTGGTGATCGCGCTGGTCCTGACGGTCGGATTCGGCCTGATCGGCACATGGCGGGTGCTCGGACACAAGGCGGCGCCGGTGCTGCGCAACCTCTAGACCGTTTCAGGTTTTCGCGAAAACACCCCCTCCACCACTTCGTGGTTCCCCTCCCCCGTAAACGGAGGAGGATCCAGGTTGCGGCCGTCCGCGACGCCGGATCCTCCCCTGCGAAGCGGGGGAGGGGAACCACGAAGTGGTGGAGGGGGTGTTTCGCGCAAAAGCGATTTTATCTCATTCGGAACCGCTTTAGTCGTAACCATCAGGGACAAAAATTGCCCAAATTGGACGATTTGCCGCGTTCACGCGCCGTTGCAGGTCGCAACAGGTCTTGTCCTTGCCACGAAGAATGATCATATTCACTGTCAGGCATGCTGGAGTCCCGCCAGCGGCGCCTGGGTGTATGCCCGACACCCGACGGGACAGAAGCAGTAGAGGAACTTATGGCTGAACCCCTTCGCAACTATCAGGGCCGCATGGCGACCGCCGGTACGCGCGCCGATGCAGCAATCGATCAGGGCCTCCGCGCCTATATGATCAAGGTTTACAACATCATGGCGCTCGGCCTTGCCGTCACGGGCGTTGCCGCGCTCGGTACGGTGTGGTTCGCGACCAACCCGTCCGCGGCCGTGGCAACGCTGCCGAACGGCACTTCGCTGACGAATTTTGGCGTTCTGCTGTACACGTCGCCGCTCCGCTGGGTCGTCATGCTCGCGCCTCTCGCCATGGTTTTCTTCCTCTCGTACCGCGTCGAGAAGATGAGCCTGTCTGCCGCGCAGACCACCTTCTGGGCGTTTGCCGCCCTGATGGGTATCTCGCTGTCGTCGATCTTCCTGGTGTATACCAGCGGATCGATCGTGCAGACCTTCTTCATCACCGCGACCGGCTTCCTGGCGCTGTCGCTCTTCGGCTACACGACCAAGCGTGACCTGTCCGGCATGGGCTCGTTCCTGATCATGGGCGTCTGGGGTCTTCTCCTCGCCATGATCGTCAACATGTTCATCGGCTCGTCCGCGCTGCAGTTCGCCATTTCGGCGATCGGCGTGCTCGTGTTCGCCGGCCTCACCGCCTACGACACGCAGCAGATCAAGGAAATGTACTACGAGGGCGACGGCACGCTCGTCGCTGGCCGCAAGGCCATCATGGGCGCGCTGCGTCTCTACCTCGACTTCATCAACATGTTCATGTTCCTGCTGCAGTTCCTGGGCAACCGCGAATAGCAGCGTCTGGACCAAGCAAAAATACGGGGCGGCCTTCGGGTCGCCCCTTTGCTTTTGTGCCGCCGCCGGTATCGTGCTGCAAAGCACAAAAGCTGCCTGTGAGGGGACATGAACGAACCGGCCATCCGCCCAGCGACGTCCGGCGATCTGGACGCGATCACGGAGATTTATGCAGACGCGGTCTTGAGCGGCACCGCCAGCTACGAACTGGAACCGCCCTCGCGCGCCGAGATGGAGGTACGGTTTCGCACGCTGAGCGACGGCGGCTATCCCTACATCGTCGCGGACATGGAGGGGAGCGTTCTCGGTTACGCCTATGCGGGCGCATTCCGGCCGAGGCCTGCCTATCGCTTCATCGTCGAAAACTCGGTCTATGTATCACCGCAGGCGAAAGGCCGGGGCATCGGTCTGGCACTGATGCGCAGGCTGATCCAGGAGGTCGAGGCGCTCGGCTTCCGCCAGATGATCGCCGTCATCGGCGACGGCCACCCGCAAAGCGCGTCTGTCAAACTCCACGCAAAGCTCGGCTTCCAGCCGTCCGGCATTCTGGAAGGGACGGGCTACAAGCATGGCAAATGGCTGGACACCGCCTTCATGCAGCTCAGCCTGAACGGCGGGAGAACCTTGCCGCCCGATCCGGACTCGCTGCCCGAGCGCAATTTCCGCCGGCGGTGAGCCTCAGGCGGGTTTCGTCGTAAGGCGCGTGGGGGAAAGGCCAGCCGCGGTCACGCCCTGATCCGCAATGTCGGCGGGGATCTCGGCACCGATCGCCAACGCTGCTGCCGTGCGCGCCATGGCGGGTGCGGTCTGGATGCCGTAACCGCCCTGACCCGCGAGCCAGAAGAAGCCGCCGGCGCTGCTATCGAAACCCACGACCGGTGTCTTGTCGGCGACGAAGCTTCGCAATCCCGCCCATTTGTTCTCGATGCGTGTGACCGCGATGTCGAATGCGGTCTCGATGCGCTCGACGCATATGGCGACATCCATCTCGTCGGGCTGCGCGTCGCATGGAGGCGAGGGCGTCTCGTCGGCGGGAGAGATCAGGAAACGCCCCGCATCAGGCTTGAGGTAGAAGTCCTCGTCCGCGTCGACCACCATCGGCCAGTGGTCGGGGGCATTGCCGTCCGGCGCTGCGATCATCAGCGCGGTCCGCTGTTTGGGCGTCAGCCCGATGCGTGAAACGCCCGCCAGCGCGGCGATCCCGTCGGCCCAAGCGCCTGACGCATTGATGAGGATGGGCGCGCGAAACGTCGCCTTCCGGGTCACGACCAGCCACGCGGCGCCGTCGCGCTCGATGGCCGTCACTTCGCTTGCCGTCTCGATCTTCCCGCCAGAAGCCTTGAATCGGCGCAGATAGCCGTGATGCAGGGCGTGGACGTCGATGTCTGCCGCGTCCGGGTCGAGCAGGACGCTGTCCACGCTCTGCGACCGCAACAGCGGCATGCGTTCGCGCGCCTCCTGCGACGAAATCCTGCGCATCCCGCCGCGCCCGGCAAGTTCGTCGAACGCGGCATCGATCGACGCGCGCTGGTCCGCCCGACCGACGGTCAGGACGTCGCGCTGCTTCAGGAGCGGAGTGGCGGAAAAGCTGGGCTGCGGTTCGTGCAGGAACGGCGCGGACGCCCGCGACAGTGCGCGGATCACCGGTGGGCCGTATGTGAGCGAAAACAGCGCCGCCGAGCGGCCGGTCGTGTGGTAACCCGGCTGGGCTTCCATTTCGAGCATGACCACGCGATGCGTCGCAGCAAGTTCCGCTGCCACCGACGCGCCGGCGATGCCTGCTCCGACCACGACGATGTCGGTGTTCTGTGGAGTGTCGGTCGTCATGCGATCCTGTCGTCAGCCTATGGTGCTCTGGTCGGGAAGCGGTTTTGGAGCGTCGGCCTGCTTGGGCGGCCGGACGATCATGCGGCGCACGACGGGTGCTTCCTCGCCGGCATGAAGCTTGCGGATCCGCTCCGTGACCTCCGCATCGGCAAAGGTCGTGCGGGTGTGGTGGCGGACATATTCCGTCCAGTTGGCGATGTGGAACGTCTCGATCCAATAGTCCGGCCGCTCGAGATCGCGCATCAGCGTCCACTGGATGGCGCCGTTGCGCCGCCGAACCTGCCGCCGGGCGCGCATCGCCTCGAGAAACGCGGTCAGGTCGTTTTCGCGGATCTCGTATTCCACCTGCACGACGATCGGACCGCTGCGCTCGCGCAGGTCGAGTGCGATCTTGGGCGCATTCCAGCGGTTGATCGGATCGAGGTTCTCGCGCGCCAGGTCGGGCATTGCGAGAAACAGGCCGCTGGCGGTTCCAACCAGCATGACGACGGCCGAAATCTGGAGCGCCATCGACAGGCCCAGCTCGTCGGCCGTGTAGCCCCACAACGCCGCTCCCATCGCCATGCCGCCGAATGCGGCGGTCTGGTAGGCGGCAAGCGCGCGACCGACCACCCATCTCGGCGTCGAAAGCTGGACCGAGATGTTGAAATAGGACAGCGACAGCAGCCAGCACGCGCCGGCCAGCATCAGTGCGATCATCGAGAGCCACAGGAAGGTCGACAGCGACACGACGACGATGGCGACCGCGATGCCCGCGCTGCACAGCCGGGTGAACCATTCGCTCGACAGCCGCTCGCGCAGTTCATGCCCCAGCACGCCGCCACCCACGGCGCCGATGCCGAATGCGCCCAGAAGCGCGCCGAAGACGAGCGGGCCGCCGCCCAGCATGTCGCGCGCGACGAGCGGCAGCAGCGCCTGGATCGACACGGCGGCAAAGCCGAAATGGAAGGCGCGCAGCAGGACGACCTCGATGCGCGGCGACATGAAGACGTAGCGCAGGCCGGTGGTCATCGCCGACGCGAGATGCTCGCGCGGCAAGGTGTCGGCAGGCTTTTCGGGGCGGTAGTGCAGAAGGGCGGCGAGGAGCGCGACGTAGCTCAACGCATTGAGCGCGAAGGCCGCGACCACGCCCGCCGTGGCGACGATGAAGCCGCCGATCGCCGGCCCGACGCTGCGCGAGACATTGAAGGCGATCGAATTGAGCGACACTGCGCTCGCCACCTGGTCGCGCGGGACGAGATCGCCGATCGAGGCCTGCCATGCGGGATTGTTGAGCGCCGTGCCGCAGCCGAGCAGGAAGGTGAATGCCAGGAGCAGGGACGGCGTGATCAGGCCGAGCCATGTGGTGATCGCCAGCGCTATGGAGACGGCGAACATGAAGAGCTGCGCCGACAGCATGATCGCCTTGCGGTCGAACACGTCCGCCAAGACGCCGGCCGCGACCGAAAACAGCATCACCGGCAAGGTCACGGAGGCCTGCACGAGCGAAATCCAGCCGGGTGTCCCGGCGATCGACGTCATCAGCCATGCCGCGCCGACGCTCTGGATCATGGTTCCGAAGCTGGACAGCGCGAAGCCCAGCCAGAAGGCCCGGTAGGCGTTGTTCGTCTTCAGCGGCAGGAGAGGCGATGGTCTGTCCGGCATGAGCTAGGCTGCACCGGACGGCGGCGCCAGGCGGGGCGAGGCGGATGATCGCGCCATCGGCGCGGCCGCGCCGACCGGTTTGGGAATTGCCCGCACGGCGAGCACGGATGTCATCGGGAATGCCATTGCCGGGAGTATGTGTCCGAAACCCCGCCTGCGGCAAGGCACAGCGTCGCGAAAGACGAGTGCCAGCGATGTTTCTCACGGTCTCTTTCGCGCGTGCGCCGCACGATGCGAAGCCGGTCGTTTCCCGAGAAATCCGCTGGTGGAGCTGAGGAGGATCGAACTCCTGACCTCGTCATTGCGAACGACGCGCTCTCCCAGCTGAGCTACAGCCCCGTTCCAGCGGATGGCCGGCATTAATGAACCGCGCCGCGTTTCTGTCAAGCGGCAGTTCGCGTGCTCCCGTTGGGAGACCTCATACGCCCGGCGCGCTGGTCACGGACACTTTACCGTGCACGCCGGATGTTCCGTTGGGCCTTGCCGCAGAAGGCTTCAATGGCTACATGTCGCGAGGCTTTGAAGGGGAGACCACAATGATTGCTCTTATCCAGACCATCGTGCTCGCGCTCGATATCTATTGGTGGATCATCATCCTGTCGGCGGTCTTCTCGTGGCTCTATGCCTTCAACGTCATCAATTCGAGCAACCAGTTCGTCGGCACGATCGGAAACATGCTGTTCCGGCTGACAGAGCCCGCGCTGCGGCCGATCCGTCGCATCCTGCCCGATCTCGGCGGCATCGACATCTCGCCGATCATCCTGCTCCTGCTGATCTTCTTCATCCGCCAGTTCCTTCTGACGACGGTCGCGCCCGCGATCCTGTGACGACGGGCACCGTCTACCGGCTTTGCGAGGGCGGTGTCGAAATCGCCGTCAGGCTGACGCCGAAATCCGCGCGTGACGCGGTGGATGGCGTAGACACGGGATCGGATGGGCGCAGCTATCTGAAGGCGCGGGTGCGTGCCGTTCCGGAAAAGGGCAAGGCCAATGACGCGCTCGTCCGGCTTCTCGCGGGTGTGCTGGGCCGGCCGTCCTCAACCGTGACGATCCGCAGTGGCGGAACATCGCGCCTGAAGACGGTGTTCGCCGCGGGCGATGCAGGCGAGATCGTCCAGCGTTTGGACGCGCTTGCGCAATAGAATCATGGAGATTCCGGCCGGGTGCGGTTCGACGCCGGCCGGAGATGTATCTCAGCGCTTGGCGCGTTCGATCGCCTCGACGATCATGGACCGGGCGGCTTCGGCATTGCGCCAGTCGCCGATCTTCACCCACTTGCCGGGCTCCAGATCCTTGTAGTGCTCGAAGAAATGCTCGATCTGCTTGAGCGTGATTTCCGGCAGATCGGAATATTCGTGCACGTTCTCGTAGCGGCGCGTCAGGTGCGGCGAGGGCACGGCGATGATCTTCTCGTCCATGCCGGCATTGTCTTCCATCACAAGCACGCCGATGGGGCGCACATTGATCAGGCAGCCGGGGATGAGCTGGCGGGTGTTGCACACCAGAACGTCGATCGGATCGCCATCGTCGGACAGCGTGTGCGGGACGAAGCCGTAATTTCCGGGATAGGTCATCGGCGTGTACAGGAAGCGGTCGACGACCAGCATGCCTGCTTCCTTGTCCATCTCGTACTTGATCGGCTGTCCGCCGACCGGAACCTCGATGATGACGTTGACGTCCTCTGGCGGGTTGTTGCCGATGGAGATGGCGTCGATGCGCATGAATCCGTTCCTGTATTTCGCGGGGGCCTCCCGGCGCAGCCGAATATACCGCGCCGCACAACAATGCAATCCGAGGCCGGTGGAATCGGTTCAGGCGATGGCGCGGGATCGATGCTGCTCAGGCTGGAAAGACGTCAATCCCAGACGAAGGCGACCTTGCGCAGCGCCTTCTGGTCAAAGACCTCGACGCCTTCGGCGACGTCGCGGCCGCCGGCTCCCTCATAGAAGCCGAGTGCGTTGGTGTTTTCCTCGAGCGCCCAGACGACGAGGCCCGAGAGCCCGTGCGAAGCAAGCTTGTCGCGCGCGGCCTTGAACAGTCGGGACCCGAGGCCGACGCCCTGATATTCGGGGCGGAGGTAAAGCTCGTAGATCTCGCCTTCCTGGGGCAATTCGCGGGCGCGGTTGCGCCCCAGCGTGGCATAGCCGACAACTTCGCCGCCGATCTCGACCACGAGAACGCTCGCGGCGCGCTTGATCGCGTTCGACCACCAGGATGTCCCGCGGCGGTGAATCATCGACGTCAGGGCCTTGTAGGGGATGATCCCCGCATAGGCGCCCTGCCATGCTTCATGATGCACGTCAGCGATCGCGTCCGCGTCTCGCGGCTCTGCTCTCCTGATGTCGATGCTTATCGTATTCATGATTTGTTAATCATAAACCGCAGTCGGCAGGATCGGCAAGAGTCCGCGTGCGTGTTCCGGCATTCCGTACAGGCAGAAACTTCAACGTGCGTCAGATCTCGACGACGTGGTCCTCGAGCTCGTTCGGATTGTCGAGTCCGCCCGGGAAATGCGCGGACAACAGCGCGCCGGCGCGGTCGATCGCTTCGCCCAGGCCGTCGGCAAGACGCTCGGAGGCGGCGTGTTCGATGATGTGGCCTACGATGCCGTCCCACTCCGCCTGCGACACCTTGTCGTCGATGCCGGCGTCGGCCACGATTTCGGCGTAGCGCTCGGCAAGCGACACGAAGATCAGGACGCCGGTTCGCTGTGTCGTCACATGGACGTTGTGCGCAAGAAACTGCCGGACAGCGTTGTCGTGCGCCCGACGGTAGCGAAGCCGGCGCGGGACGAGCAGGATGCGCAGGCCCGGCGCCACCGACAGGACCAGCAGCGCCGTGGCAAGTGCCGCCACCTGCGACAGCACCACCATCAGATGGGGCAGGGCAAGCCAGGTTCGGTCCAGCCAGAGCGCGACCGGAATGCCGGCAAGCACGATGCCGATCGTGAGGATGAAGGCGGCCGGATAGAAATAGCTGTCGCTCGACCGTGCCACGACGCAGTAGATCTCGCCGCTGGTGCGGCTTTCGGCCTCCCGGATGCGGCCGGACAAAGCTTCGCGTTCATCGTTGGAGAGGGTACGGGTCATGCGTGTTCCTACCAGCTTCCCGACGATCCGCCGCCGCCTGACGAGCCACCACCGCCCGAAAAGCCGCCGCCTGACGATCCGCGACCGCCTGACGACCAGCCGGACCTGCCCCTGCCGGACGAGCCCGACCCGCCATAGGTGATGTCCATGCCGAGCCAGCGATAGCGGCCGGGTCCGATCTTGCGGCCGTAGATGCGCGCCAGGAGCGCGAAGCCGAACGAGTTGACGAAGATGGCCACCCACATCGAAATGAAGACGAAACCGAACCAGTCGACGCCGGGATCGGATGGCTGATTGCGCTTGGAGCGCGCTTCGAGTTCGGCCGCGTTGCCTTCCAGAACCAGGATGATGTCGTCGACTGCGGAGACGATGCCGCGGGTGAAGTCTCCCGCGCGAAAGGCCGGAACCATCGTGTTTTCGATGATCAGCCGGGAATGGAGATCGGTGAGCGTGCCTTCGAGCCCGTAGCCAACTTCGATGCGCATCTTGCGGTCGTCTCGGGCGACGAGCAGCAGGATGCCGTTGTCTTCGCCCGCCTGTCCCAATTGCCATGTGCGGAACAGTTGGTTCGCATAGGGTTCCAGCGCCTCGCCGTCGAGGCTCGGGATCGTGGCGACGACGATCTGGTCGGACGACCGTTGCTCGAAAGCGGCCAGCTTGGCCACGAGATCGCGCTCGGCCTGATCGTCGATCATGCCTGCGGTGTCGACCACGCGTCCGGTCAGCGGGGGGAACGTCTGGGCGAATGCCGGCGCGCACCAGATGGCGAGCGACAGCATGAGCATCGCCGCCAGCGGCGACGCAAACCGTCCGAAGCGTAGACCTGCGATCAGGGTCATGATGGCTGGGGTTCGCCGCCTAGCCGCCGTTTCCGAAGTTCACGTTCGGGACGTCCATCTTGTCTTCCGCGACGGTGAAGTTCTGGAAGGGTTCGTTGTCGGTGAACCAGAGCGACGCCCAGATCATGGAGGGGAAGGTCCGCAGCGAGGTGTTGTAGACGCGGACGGCCTCGATGTAGTCGCGACGGGCGACCGCGATGCGGTTTTCGGTGCCTTCGAGCTGCGCCTGCAACGCGAGGAAGTTCTGGTTCGACTTCAGGTCAGGATAGTTCTCGACCACGGCGAGCAGGCGCGACAGCGCACCCGTCAGGCCGGACTGGCTGTCCTGGAATGCCTTGAAGGCTTCCGGGTTCTCCAGCAGTTCAGGCGTTACCTGAACCTGCGTCGCGCGGGCGCGGGCTGCGACCACGGCTTCCAGCACCTCGCGCTCCTGCGCGGCAAACCCCTTCACCGTCTCGACGAGGTTCGGGATCAGATCGGCGCGGCGCTGATATTGGTTCAGCACCTCGCTCCACGCGGCCTTGGCACTCTCCTCGTTCGTCGGGATCGTGTTGAAGCCACATCCGGCGAGCAGCGGAAGCATGGCAATAAGGATAGCGGCGGATAAGAAGCGGCGCGGCATGAAGCTGCCGAAAGTCCGTGTGGACATGGTATGATCCCCGTAGGTTGGCTGCGTGAACTTATCCGCAATTCCCGCAGATGAAAATGCGGATGCGCGCCCGCACGCCGCTTGTGTGGGCGGAGGCTGAGCGTCTAGGGTCGCGATGGGTTTCAAGAGGCGCACAATGAGCCAGGACGACGAGAAAGAACGCGAATCCCGCCGCATCATCGGACGGGTCGGCGCGGAGACGGAGCCTTCGATGGCCAAGCGCGTGCAGAATCATATGAACGCGCGCGACGCCGACGAAAACGACTGGGTCGAGGTCTGGGGCACGCGCATCGGGCGGTGGCTCGGCGTGGCCCTGCTAATCTATCTCGTCTGGTGGCTCATCGCTTTCCTCATGCGGGGCGGCTGACCCGTGAGCGCCGAACAGGACGCGAACCGCCCGAACGCGGTCATTGTCATCTCCAGCCATGTGGCGCGCGGTTCCGTGGGCAACCGGGCAGCGGTGTTCGCGCTCGAATCGCTTGGCCATCCCGTCTGGGCCGTGCCGACGGTCATCCTGCCGTGGCATCCGGGACACGGGCGCGCCACAAGGATCGTTCCGGAGGCGGAACAATTTTCTTCCCTGATGCAGGATCTCGCAGGCTCACCCTGGCTCGGCGAGGTGGGTGCCGTGCTGTCGGGCTATCTCGGTGATGCCGGTCAGGCGCAGGCCGTCGCGGCGCTGGTGAGGGCGGTGAAGACACGCAATCCGCAAGCGCTCTACCTCTGCGATCCGGTGATGGGCGATGCCGGCGGGCTCTACGTGCCGGAGGCAACGGCGTTCGCGATGCGCGACACGCTCCTGCCGCTCGCCGACATCGCGACGCCGAACCGTTTCGAGCTGGAATGGCTGGTCGGCACCGCGCTTGCCGATAACAAGGCCGCCGCGCTGGCTGCGCTGAGGATGGGGCCCGCGACGACGCTGGTGACGTCCGCGCATGCCATGATGTCCGGGTCCATCGGCAATCTGCTCGTTACGCCGCGCGAGGTCGTTCTGGCGGAGCATCGGCTGATGGCGAACCCGCCCAACGGAACCGGCGACCTGACGGCCGCGCTGCTGCTCGCCCGCCTCATGAGCGGGATGAAGCCCGAGAAGGCGCTGCAGATGGCGACGGCGGCGGTGTTCGAGATCATCGCGCGCGCGACCAAACGCGGCTCCGACGAACTGATGCTGGAAACCGACGCGCAGAGTTTTTCTCACCCCATGGCGATGGTTCAGATGCGCCGCCTGATGCATCCCGACGGCGAAAGGCGGGCATGAGCAGCCATGTCTGCGCTGGCGTCGATGGCTGCAAGGCCGGCTGGGTGGTCGTTCGGCGGGCGCCAGGTGAGGCCCCCGAGGTGCGGGTCGTCGCCGATTTCGCCGCATTGCTGGACGCGTTGCCGGATACCGCGATCGTTGCGGTCGACATGCCGATCGGCTTGCCGGATCGCGCGGGAGCAGGCGGCAGGGGGCCGGAGGCACTGGTGCGGCGGCATCTCGGCCAGCGGCAGTCGAGCGTGTTCTCGATACCGTCGCGTCGCGCGGTTCATGCCGAGCCAGGTCCGTTTTCAGGTGTCGAGGACTGGTACGCAGCACACCGCCGCGCGAGCGCCGTGGCACGCGAGACATCAGACCCGCCGCGCGGCGTGTCGATCCAGGCTTTTGGCATCTTCTCGAAAATCAGAGAGATCGATGCGTTGATGATCGCCCGGCCGGAATTGCGGATGCGGGTGATCGAATCGCATCCGGAGGCTGCTTTCTGGCGGCTGAACGATTCCGAAGCCATGTCGCTGCCCAAGAAGGTGAAGGGAGGTGTGAACGCGCCCGGCATGGAGGAGCGGCGCGGGCTGCTGTCGCGGCACGGCCTGTCGCGGGCGTTTCTGGAGGCTGCGCCGCCGCGCGGGGCCGCGTCGGACGACTATCTCGACGCGTGCGCGATGCTTCTGGTGGCGGAGCGCCACGCGCGTGGAGAAACGGTGCCCTTTCCCGATCCGCCTTTGGCCGACGCGTACGGAATTCCGGTCGCGATCTGGACCTGATTGACCGGATTGCGCGGGCCGCACTTTGGCGTTACTGGCAGTGCCATGACCCATCTGCCCGAGAGACTGCTCACCGGTTACCGCAATTTCATGGACGGCAGATATGCCACCGAGCGGGACCGCTATCGTGAACTGGCGCGCGAAGGCCAGACGCCCGAAACACTGGTCATCGCCTGCTGCGATTCGCGCGCGGCGCCGGAGATCATTTTCGATTGCGGGCCGGGTGAATTGTTCGTGGTGCGTAACGTCGCCAATCTGGTGCCGCCCTACGAACCCGACGACAAGCACCATTCGACGTCAGCCGCACTCGAATTCGCCGTGCAGAGCCTCAAGGTCAAGCATATCGTGGTGTTGGGTCACGGCCGCTGCGGCGGCATCCGCGCGGCTCTCGATCCGGACGCCAAGCCATTGTCGCCCGGCGATTTCATCGGCAAGTGGATGGGGCTGGTCGCGCCCGCGGCCGAAACCGTCACCAGCAGCACGATGATGACGGCCGGAGAACGCCAGACCGCGCTGGAGCGGATATCGATCCGCTATTCGCTGGCGAACCTGCGCAGCTTTCCGTGCGTGTCGATACTCGAGGGCAAGGGACGCCTGTCCCTGCACGGCGCCTGGTTCGACATCTCGACCGGTGAATTGTGGGCGATGGACCCGCAGACGGGCGACTTCGAACGGCCCGAACTCGGCTAGGCGGGATCGCGGTTCGATCCTTTATTCCGCGGGCGGAACGGGCGGGACTTGCGGTTCTCGCGCCAGCACCGCGCTGGCGAAAGCGGGTTCGGGGAGCGTCCGCCAAACCAGCCATGAGACGACCGCCAGCATGCCCATGGCGGGAATGATCGTCGCGAGCGCGAGGACCGGATCGCCGAAGGCGGCCGCGGCCGCACCACCGGCAAGTCCGCCACCCATCTGAAGGAAGCCGCCCATCGAGGCCGCCGCGCCCGCAATATGCGGAAAGGGGGCGAGCGACGCCGTCGACATCGCGGGCATGATGAAGGCGATGCCGAACGAATAGAACGCGACCGGCCCCATGACCGAGAGGAATGTCGGGTCGAAGATCCGCAGGCCGACCGCCATGGCGGCGCTGCCGATGAAGATGAAGACCAGCCCCACGGGAACGATGCGGTACGCGCCGAAACGGCCCATGATCTGCCGGACCACCAGCGAGCCCGCGAAGAACATGCCCGACTGCATCAGCATGCCGACACCGAACTGCGTCGGCGTCAGCCCGATACGGTCCATCATGATGAAGGGCAACACGGTCGCCTGTGTGTAAAGCGCGCCGACCGCACCGGCCAGGACGAGGCTCGACGTCATGAAATAGCCGTCGCGCAGGAGCGATCCGTAGGATTTCACCAGCGCGGCGGGACGGATGCGCGACAGATCGCGCTTGACCGTCTCGACCATCGAGATCTGCGTCACCGCGATGATGATGAGCCCGAATACGAGCATCAGAAGGAAGATCGCATGCCAGCCGAAGAGCTGCATGGTGATGCCGCCCAGCGTCGGAGCGAAGGCAGGCCCGATGCCGAGAATCAGGCCGATCAGGTTCATGATCCGCGCGGAGCGTTCGTTGGTGAAGAGGTCGCGCACGATCGCACGCGAAATCGCGACGCCGACCGCAGCGCCCACGCCCTGAAGGAACCGCGCGGCGATCAACACCTCGATCGTGGGCGAGATGAGCGCGATCGCCGATGCGACCAGATAGATGCCCATGAAGGCGACCGTGATCGGCTTGCGGCCGAAACCGTCCGACAGCGGGCCGCAGACGAGCTGGGCGAAGGCGAAGCCGGCGAAATACATCGACAGCGTCATCTTCACCGCCGCTTCCGTGGTGCCGAACGCGTCGACGATCTCGGGCATGGCCGGCGTGAAGAGTGCCATCGAGATGGGTCCCACAGCGACCAGCAGAGCGCCGATCAGGCTGACCCTGCGCTCGCTCATCACCGGTTCGGCAGTGGCGGGCTTGATGGATTGCACGTTCATGCCGCGCTGCTCTTCCTGGAGCATTCGGGCTTCATCTCGACGAGGTTGGCGCGGATCTGCTTGAGCATCTCGCGCAGTTCGTCGACCTTTTCCGGTGCCAGGCCGCCCGACATGTCGGACCGGAGCGCGGCACTGATCCTGATGATGTCCTCAAGGACAGGTTCGGCGGCGTCGGTGATGCCGACGAGCTTGGCGCGGCGGTCGGACGGGTCTGGCGTGCGCTCGACGAGGCCGCGCGCCTCGAGCTTGTCGACATAGGTCGACAGCGTCATGGCCTCGACGCCCATGCGTTCGGCCAGCACGGACTGGCGCACGGAGCCCGCGCGGGCGACGTGAGACAGCGCGCGCGCTTCGCCCGGCGACAGGCCCAATCCGGCGTCGCTGGTGCGGCGGTCGAATTCGGCACGCAGCAGGCGCGCGACATCGGAGATGAGAAACCCGATCGTGTCGGGGTCGATTCTGCGGGGCATTGATAAGTAAGCCTTATTATATGCGATACCTATGGTTCATGGTGCACTGCGTCAAGGGGCGGGGCGGTTGCACACGGCGCGCCATGCTCCTAAATCACGAGGCATCAGCACTGCCATCCCGGTGATTTTCCAGAGGTTCCCCCCATGAGCGATAGCGCGATCGATCTCGCCACCCATCCGTTGACGCACTGGACCGGGCCGCTCGGCCTGCCGGATTTCAACGCGCTGTCGGACGATCAGTTCGCGCCGGTCTTCGATATGGCGCTCGCCGCGCACGATGCGGAGATCGCGGCGATTGCCGACAATCCCGAAGCGCCGACGATCGAGAATACGCTTGCAGCCCTTGAGCTTGCGGGCGATGCGCTCGGCCGTGTCTCGGCGATCTTCTGGTGCCGGTCGGGCGCCCACACGAACCCAGACATTCAGGCGTTGGAACGCGCCATCGCACCGAAGATGTCGCGTCACTTTTCCGCGATCTACATGAATGCGACGCTGTTTTCGCGCATCGACGCGCTTTACAGCGCGCGCGACACGCTGGGCCTCGATGCCGAGACCAGGCGTGTTCTCGAAAAAAGCTGGAAGGGTTTCGTCAAGTCGGGCGCGAGGCTCGATCCGGCGGGCAAGACGCGTCTGGCCGCGATCGGCGAGCGGCTGGCCTCTCTGGGTGCACAATTCGGGCAGAACGTGCTGGCCGACGAGGCGGAGTGGGCACTGTTCCTCGATGACGGGGACGAGCTTGCCGGCCTGCCGGACTTTCTGCGCGACGCGATGGCGGAAGCCGCCGAAGGACGCGGCCAGAAGGGCCGCTTCGCAGTCACCTTGTCACGCTCGATCATCGAGCCGTTCCTGACCTTTTCCGCCCGCGGCGATCTGCGTGAGCAGGCTTTCAAAGCCTTCACCAAGCGCGGCGAGAATGGCGGCGAGACCGACAATGCCGCGATCGTGACGGAGACGCTGGCGCTGCGCGCGGAAAAGGCGAAGCTGCTCGGCTATGCCAACTATGCGGCGCTCAAGCTCGACGACACGATGGCCAAGACGCCGGAAGCCGTCATGCAGCTTCTGGAGCCTGTGTGGGATCGCGCGCGTGGCAAGGCTGCGGCGGACCGCGCCGAACTCCAGCGGATCGCGGCCGCGGCTGGCAGCAACGATGCGATCGCCGCGTCGGACTGGCGTTACTGGCAGGAGAAGCTGCGCGCTGAAAAGTACGCGTTCGATGAAGCGGAGCTGAAGCCGTATCTGCAACTCGACCGGATCATCGAGGCTTGTTTCGACGTCGCCTCGCGCCTCTTCGGTCTGATCATCGAGGAGAAGGCCGGCATCGGCGCATGGCACCCCGATGTGCGCGTGTTCGACGTCAAGAATGCCGATGGCTCGCACCGTGCGACCTTCCTGGCCGACTATTTCAACCGGCCCTCGAAGCGCTCGGGCGCCTGGATGAGTTCGCTCGAAAGCGGCCACAAGCTCGGCGATGGGGCGTCACCGATCATCTACAACGTCATGAACTTCGCGAAGCCGCCGAAGGGACAGCCCGCGCTGCTCTCGATGGACGATGCGCGCACGCTGTTCCACGAGTTCGGCCATGCGCTGCATGGCATGCTGACGGACGTCACATGGCCTTCGGTGTCGGGCACATCCGTGTCGCGCGATTTCGTGGAGTTGCCGTCGCAGCTTTACGAGCACTGGCTGACGGTGCCTGAAATCCTGGAAAAGCACGCGGTGCATTTCAAGACGGGCGAGCCGATGCCGAAGGCGCTGCTCGACAAGATGCTTGCAGCCCGCACCTTCAATGCAGGCTTTGCCACCGTCGAGTTCACCGCGTCGGCGCTCGTGGACATGGCGTATCATTCGCAAGCCGAAGCGCCGGCCGATCCGGCCGCGTTCGAGGCGGAGACGCTGGCTTCGCTCTCGATGCCGGCCGAGATCGCCATGCGCCATCGCACGCCGCATTTCCTGCATGTCTTTTCGGGCGAGGGCTATTCGGCGGGATACTATTCCTACATGTGGTCGGAGGTGCTCGACGCGGATGCGTTCTCCGCCTTCGAGGAGACCGGCGATGCGTTCGACGCGGCCACCGCAGAAAGGCTGCGCAGGCACATCTACGCGGCCGGCGGATCACGCGATCCGGAGGAGCTCTACACGACTTTCCGGGGCAAGATGCCGTCGCCGGATGCCATGATGGAAAAGCGCGGCCTGCTGTAGGGTCACGAAAAAAGCGATCCGCTTTCGGCGGATCGCTTGTGGCTACGGATGGAGCCGGATCAGTTCGACCGGATAATGTTGCGCGACGGGCTGGCTTCGACGCCGTCGAGGCAGCCTGCCGGAATGTACGGCCAGGTCGCGTCTTCGCAGGGGGCCTTGGCGTCATTCACGTCGATCTTGTCGCCCGGCTTTGCCTGTTCAGGCGCTTTCGCATTGGACGGACCCATCGGCCCGGTCACGGCAGCGTAATCCACGCCGAACTCGCCGGGTGTGTAGTCGTCATCCATCAAGGCGCTCGAAACATCGTTGCCCTCGACGAGGAACGACGGTGCGGAGACAGCGCCCCCCATACCCAGCGCCACCGGGATCACGGCGGCGGCGGCAAGCTTCAGAATCCAAATCGGGCGCGTCATGACAGCCTCTCTCACATTGGAGCTGTAACGACGAAGATTTAACAATGTTCCAACACGACCCGATCTCGCGGCCGTGGAACCGAAATTTTCTTGTACCCTGGCATTCAACGTCCAGAAACAGGGGAGCCCCGTCAGTAAGGGTTCTTCGCTACGCGATCCTCCGAAAGAGAAGGACGTGAGCGTTTGATGATCAACTCGATGGCGTCCGCGAGGTGAGTTTCGGCGATTGCATAATCGCCGCGCGCGACACGCAGATGATGCGCTTCCATCAGGACGTCCGCGTGGGTGAACCCGTGCGGAGGATCGAAGCGATACGAGGCGAGCTCGATCAGAAGGCCCAGCGGGTCCTTGAAATAGATCGAATCCATGAAGCCGCGATCCTTCACGCCGGAATGCGTAATGCCGCGCTCGTCCAGCCGGCTTACGGCCTGCAGGAAGGTGACGCGGGACACCGAAAACGCGATGTGGTGCACGCAACCGATGTCGGTGGGCGTTCGCGACGGCTCGGGCTTGCGGGTTTCGTCGGTGAAGATCGTGATCAGGCGCCCATCGCCGGGATCGAAGTAGAGATGGCTTTCGCTGGCGCGGTCGAGGTTGGGCTGCTCGAAGATAAAGGGCATGCCGAGCACGCCTTCCCAGAAATCGATCGAGGTGCGGCGATCGGCGCCAACGATGGTGATGTGGTGTACGCCCTGTGACTGTAGCTTCTGCATGCTGTCCTCCCCGGAACGTGATCGCGTATCTTGCACCGGTTTCGAGTGAGTACGAAATGCCGAAGCGACGATGAGCGCAAAACAATCCGTTCACAGCGGGGATTTCGCCCAACGTATCGGAAGCTCGGCCGTGATCTCGGCCGCCGTTGCGGCAGGCCCCTTTCGCATTTGCGAAAAAGCCTGTATGAGCGCGCCAACGAAATCGCCGTGCCTTCTTTGGGCGCTGGCCGCAAAAACTCCCGGGTACAAGAATGAAGCTCCGCAACATCGCGATCATCGCGCACGTCGACCATGGAAAAACGACCCTCGTCGACGAACTTCTGAAGCAGTCGGGCTCGTTCCGCGAGAACCAGCGCGTCGCCGAGCGCGCCATGGACTCGAACGACCTCGAAAAGGAGCGTGGTATCACCATCCTCGCCAAGGCGACCTCGGTCGACTGGAAGGACACGCGCATCAATATCGTCGATACGCCGGGCCACGCCGATTTCGGCGGCGAGGTCGAGCGCATCCTGTCGATGGTGGATTCCGCCATCGTGCTCGTCGATGCCGCCGAAGGCCCGATGCCGCAGACCAAGTTCGTCGTCGGCAAGGCATTGAAGGTGGGGCTCAAGCCCATCGTCGTCATCAACAAGATCGACCGTCCCGATGCGCGCCACGTCGAAGTGGTCAACGAGGTGTTCGACCTGTTCGCCGCGCTCGACGCGACCGACGAGCAGCTCGACTTCCCGATCCTCTACGGTTCGGGCCGCGATGGCTGGGTTTCGGAGAATCCGGAAGGCCCCAAGGACCAGCGCCTGGCGCCGCTCTTCGACCTCGTGCTGAAGCACGTCCCTGAGCCGACGGTCGAGCCCGGACCGTTCCGCATGATCGGCACGATCCTCGAAGCCAATCCGTTCCTCGGCCGCATCATCACCGGCCGCATCGCGTCCGGCACGTTGAAGTCGAACCAGGCCGTCAAGGTGCTGCACCATGACGGCACGCAGATCGAAACCGGCCGTATCTCCAAGATCCTCGCCTTCCGTGGACTCGAGCGCCAGCCGATCGAGGAAGCGCAGGCGGGCGACATCGTCGCCATCGCGGGCCTTTCCAAGGGCACCGTCGCCGACACGTTCTGCGATCTGTCCGTCAGCGAGCCGATGCAGGCGCAGCCGATCGATCCGCCGACCGTGACCATGTCCTTCATCGTCAACGACAGCCCGCTTGCCGGCACCGAAGGCGACAAGGTGACGAGCCGCGTGATCCGCGACCGCCTGCTCAAGGAAGCCGAAGGCAACGTGGCGCTCAAGATCGAGGAATCGGCCGACAAGGACTCGTTCTACGTGTCCGGCCGTGGCGAGTTGCAGCTTGCCGTTCTGATCGAGACGATGCGCCGCGAAGGCTTCGAACTGGCCGTGTCGCGTCCGCGCGTGGTCATGCAGAAGGACGAGGACGGCAATCTGCTGGAGCCGATCGAGGAAGTCGTCATCGACGTCGATGAAGAACATTCCGGCGTGGTCGTGCAGAAGATGTCGGAGCGCAAGGCCGATATGGTCGAGCTTCGCCCCTCGGGCGGCGATCGCCAGCGCCTCGTCTTCCACGCGCCGACGCGCGGCCTGATCGGCTACCAGTCGGAGCTTCTGACGGACACGCGCGGCACCGCCGTGATGAACCGCCTGTTCCATTCCTACCAGGCCTACAAGGGCGAGCTCGCGGGCCGCACCAACGGCGTCCTGATCTCGAACGAGCAGGGCGAGTCCGTCGCGTTCGCGATGTGGAACCTCGAAGATCGCGGCCCGATGGTCATCGACGCCGGCGTGAAGGTCTATCAGGGCATGATCATCGGCATCCACAGCCGTGACAACGACCTCGAGGTCAACGTCCTCAAGGGCAAGAAGCTGACCAACATCCGTGCTGCCGGCAAGGACGAGGCCGTTCGCCTCACTCCGCCGATCCGCATGACGCTGGAACGCGCGCTGGCCTGGATCCAGGACGACGAGCTGGTCGAGGTGACGCCGAAGACGATCCGCCTGCGCAAGCTCTACCTCGACCCGAACGAGCGCAAGCGCTTCGAAAAGAGCAAGGCCGTCGCCGGCGCTGCCTGAGGACGCTGATGGATGGCGATTTCGTTCGCCTGAAAACCTTCGAAACCGAGATGGAGGCGCAAATCTGCGTCTCCATGCTCCGGGCTTACGGCATTCACGCCTACTTTCCCGCCGGCTTCATCGACCTCACCGGTAATCCCAGAGCGCGCGGCACCGGGGTGCCGGTCATGGTGCATCGTTCCGACGTGGGTGATGCGCTGGCGCTTCTGGCGGATGTGCGGCGCAATGGAGAGACGCCCGAACCGGGCGACGTCACGGACGAAGCCTGAGCGGCGCCCAGACCTCGCCTCATCCGGTGCGGATTGACATGCCGTCAGCGACAGAGATGATACCCTCATCCGATGGAGCGTTCGTCATGGATCCGGCCTTCCTCATCACCGCGCTCGTCGTGGTCGCCTCGCCCGGTACCGGGGTGATCTATACGCTCGCGGTGGCGCTGGGGCGTGGGGCCGCCGCATCCGTCTCCGCCTCGTTTGGCTGCACGCTCGGCATCGTGCCGCATATGGCGGCTGCTATCCTCGGCCTTGCGGCGCTCATGCACACGAGCGCGGTGCTGTTCCAGATCGTGAAGTTCGCGGGCGTCGCCTATCTGCTCTGGATGGCGTGGAACACGCTCAAGGAGAAGGGCATGCTGAGCGCCGAGCCCGAACGCGCCCGGCTCTCGCATGGCGCGATCATCAGGCGGGGTGTTCTGACCAACATCCTCAACCCGAAACTGTCGATCTTCTTCCTGGCGTTCCTGCCTCAGTTCGTCCCGGTCGGCGATCCCGCGCCGACACTCACCATGCTCTGGCTGGGCTTCATCTTCATGGTGATGACCTTCGTCGTCTTCGTTATCTACGGCCAATGCGCGGCGCTGGTGCGCGGCAAGGTGCTCGGTAGCCGCACGGCGATGGCATGGCTGCGGCGCAGCTTCGCCGCCGCTTTCGCGCTTCTGGGACTGCGCCTGGCGTTTACGACGCGCTGAGGCGAGGACGGGTTACCCGCGCATGATGAGCCGCACGCATGATCTGACGCTCAAATGGACCACGGTCACCCAAGATGCCGACGACATCTCCTTCTGGGACATGATCGTTTCCGGGCAGTCTCTCTATCACGCGTTTGGCTCGGGCAACGTCTGCATCCTCGGATCAGTGAGACTCGAATTCGAGCCAGCCGTCATTGATCGGCTGCTCTTGGTCGAACCAGGCGATTATCCAAGCGGACGGGTGGCGCTGTATGTCTGCTCGTATTGTGCTCACCTCGATTGTGGCGCCATTTCGGTTCAGATCACGCGCGAGGGCCCCCACATCGTATGGAGCGACTTTCGGGATACCCATCGCCACGACGAGGAAGGCTTCGAAGCCATCGACGCGGTTGGACCGTTTCGGTTCGAATTCGCTGCTTACCGGGATGCGTTGCTGGGCAGGACGCGCTGATCCTAAGATCGAGCTCCTGCAACGCGGCGGGCGGTATCTTCAGAGGGCATCAGCACAGAGTCTTGCCGTTTCTGCGATCCCGATTTATTGAGGCGGTCTCGAAACCCGCACGGATAGACGCGTTTTGCCTCAGTAACGACCGGTCTCACCAACATTCCCCATGCGGGCTGCGCACAGACGTGGCCTGGAGATCGTTATCGTTCGTCGGGGCGGTGGTTCGAGACCGGTATGGCATCGCCATGAGCTTCTCCGGGCATCCCTCAGATCAAGCCGTTTTCAGCGCAGCCGCACCGCGCCTCCATTGAGGCCCTCGACAAAAGCCGTCTTGCCGGACTTCCCCAAGGGAAGGGCAAGCGCTCATGTCGGGCACCCTCACTGTTATCTGGACATCGTATCCACCACATCACCCGTACTTCTCCTGCATTGCAGCCGCTGCGACGGGGACCGTCATTTCACCAGCAGCGGCAAGTTCCGCCTCAACGCCAATGGCAAGAAGCTGGATGCCTGGCTCGTCTATCGTTGCGATGCCTGTGACAACAGTTGGAACCGCTCCATCTTCGAACGAAGAAGCCGGAGCGAGATCGAGCCGGCGCTGATCGAATCCCTGCACGCCAATGATCCCGTTCTGGCTGGGCGTATCGCCTGCGACCTCTCGGGCACGGGATTGCGAGTGAGCCGGTCCGAAACCACCATTCTCAGGCAGGCGCTCGCGCCGATTTGTAAGGAACCGGAAGTGCTGGTCATCAACATCGCACTGGCTGCGGGACCGAGCGGGCGGGCCGACAGACTGATCGCACACGGGCTTGGCCTGTCGCGCGGTGAGGTGGAAGCCCTCGCATCCTCAGGGCGTCTCGTTATCGCGGATGCCGGCAGGAAAGCCCTTTCGCGGCCGCTGCGGAATGGAATCTGGGTAACACTCGACGTATCCGGACGAGCGGACAGGTCCGCAATCGCCGCGCGGGCGAGGGGCGAGTGACCTCCTACCGCGCCATCGCGTGGTATTCGGCGTTCGGGCGCATGTCGATGGCGGCGGCCACGCGGTTGGACATGTTGAAGAAAGCGGCCGTCGAGGCGATGTCCCAGATGTCGCGGTCGGTGAAGCCGGCGTCGCGCCGCTTCTTCTCGTCGAAGGCGTAGGAGAGGAGCGCGTTGGGGACCAGGCCGAGCTTCTCCTCGCACTTGGCGAAGTAGGCCTTCGTGTCGCTGGAGAGGTCGCCGGCTGGCGCGAGATCCAGCGCGGTCACTCGATCGTCCATCGCGTCATCACCCTTTAATCGTTTCGCTTCAGTTTAGCCCGCGAATGGCCCTTGCGCGGGTCGCTAAATGGCCTTTGTCTGCTACGATACAGACAAAAAGCAGGTTCGGGAGAGGGATTCGTCATGGCAGCGGGCAAGAAGGCGTCGTCATCCGCAAAGGAGGCGAAGGGCGCGGCTGCGCTTAAACTCGCCGATCTCCTGAAGGCGCGTGCTCCCGCCGAGGACATCGCCGAATACGACCTGCCCGTCGTCGAGCATGCCGCCTCGCTCGCCTATGCCGCGCTGAAGAAGCATCGCCGCGGCGACAGCGTCATCGCGATCGACACCGATCCCACCATCGTGCGCAGGGGCAGGCCGCTGACGGTCATCACCGTCGTCAACGACAACATGCCCTTCCTGTTCGATTCGATCCTGGGCGAGATCACGGAGACGGCGGGCGAGCCGACGCTCGTGCTGCATCCGGTGATCCTCGTCAAGCATGACAGGGCCGGCGTGGCGCAGCTCATCGGAGACGGTTCGGCCGGCCGATCGGAGCCGGATGCCGATCGCGTCAGCCTGATCCATGTCCATGTCGGGCGGCTGGGCGAAGAGGCCGCACGCACGCTCAAGGCGCGCCTCGCGCATATCCTGACGCAGGTTCGCGCGGCGGTCACCGACTGGAAGCACATGCTTGCCCGGCTCGACCAGGCGATCCACGATTTCCGCTATGCGCCGGTGCCGCTCAACCGGGACGACGTGACCGAAGCGATCGCGTTCCTCGAATGGCTGCGCGACGACAATTTCACCTTTCTCGGCATGCGCGAGTTCAAATATTCGGGCGGCGAGAAAAGCGGCACGCTGGAGCGCTCGAAGAAGACGGGGCTCGGCATTCTCGCCGATCCGGACGTTCTGGTGTTGCGGCGCGGCACGGAGGCGGTCACCACCACGCCTGAAATCCGCGCCTTCCTGCATGGGCCGGAACCGCTCATCGTCACCAAGGCGAACGCCAAGTCGGTGGTGCACCGCCGCATCTATCTCGACTATATCGGCGTCAAGACGTTCGATGCGAAGGGCAAGCTGACGGGCGAACTGCGCATCGTCGGGCTGTTCACGTCCACGGCCTACACGCGCTCGGTGATGAAGATCCCGTATCTGCGTTCCAAGGTGAATGCGGTGATCGCGAAATCGGGCTTCGATCCGGGCGACCATTCCGGCAAGGCGCTGACGAACGTGTTGGAATCCTATCCGCGCGACGAGCTGTTCCAGATCAGCGTGCCGATCCTGCGCAAGCATGCCGAAGCGATCCTCGCGCTGGGCGAGCGCCCGCGCGTCCGCGTCCTGTTTCGCGTCGACCAGTTCGACCGCTTCGTGTCGGTCATCGTGTTCGTGCCGCGCGACCGTTACGATTCGCATGTGCGCGAACGCATCGGCACGTTCCTGAAGACGGTGTTCGACGGGCGCCTGTCGGCCTATTATCCCGCATTCCCTGAAGGCGGGCTGGCGCGTGTCCATTTCATCATCGGGCGTTCCGGCGGCAAGACGCCGAAGGTCGTTGCATCGACGCTCGAGGCCGGCCTGCGCTCCATCGTGCGGACCTGGGAAGATGCGCTGCGTGATGCTGCGTCCGACGGCCAGACCGTCCCCGATCTCCTCTCGATCGCCAACCGGCTGCCGCAGAGCTATCGCAACTCGTTCTCGGCGGAAACGGGCCTGCGCGATGCAGGCCGCATCGCGACGATCAGCGAAGCGAGCCCGATCGCGATCGACTTCTATCATCTGCAGGATCACGACCAGACCGGCGCCGCGCTGAAGATCTACCATCGCGGGGAACCGGTGGCGCTGTCGCGGCGCGTGCCGCTGCTGGAGAATATGGGGTTCCGGGTCATCTCTGAACGGACCTTCGAGATCCGCCCCGGCGATGGTGACGTGCCCGTCTTCATCCACGACATGGAACTGGCCAACGCGTTCGGGCAGCCGATCGATCTCAGCGACGGCGGCGAATTGCTCGAAGAGGTCTTCCTGTCGATCTGGCGCGGCCAGACCGACAATGACGGCTATGCCGCCCTCGTCCAGACGGCCGGCCTGCGCTCGGCTCAAATCCAGCTTCTGCGTGCCTATGGGCGCTATCTGCAACAGGCGGGCATCCCGCAGAGCCAGGATTTCATCGCCGCCGTCCTCAACCGCTATCCGGACATCGCGCGTGCGCTGTTCGAGCTCTTCGCGGCACGGTTCGACCCAACTCTCCAGAAGGAAAGCGAAGTCACCGCGAAGCACCTCAAGGCCGCGATCAAGGATGCGCTGGACGAGGTTCCGAGCCTCGACGACGACACGATCATTCGCCGCTACCAGAACCTGATCGAGGTGTCGCTGCGCACGAACTTCTACATGGGCGAGACCGACGCGCCGCGGTCGCTGGCGATCAAGCTCGATTCGCGTTCGATCACCGGCCTTCCGGAGCCGCGCCCGTGGCGCGAAATCTTCGTCTACGGGCCGGAGGTGGAAGGCGTGCATCTGCGCTTCGGATCCGTCGCGCGTGGCGGCCTTCGCTGGTCGGACCGCGCGCAGGATTACCGCACCGAGGTGCTCGGCCTCGTCAAGGCGCAGCAGGTGAAGAACGCCGTGATCGTGCCGGTGGGCGCAAAGGGCGGGTTCTTCCCGCGCAAACTTCCGGCCGGCGCCAGCAGAGGCGCGATCTTCGAGGCAGGCAAGAGCGCCTATGTGAACTTCGTGTCGAGCCTCTTGTCGATCACCGACAATCTGCATGACGGCAAGGTGGTGCCCCCCTCTGACGTGATCCGCCGGGATGGCGACGATCCGTATTTCGTCGTTGCCGCCGACAAGGGCACGGCGACCTTCTCCGACACCGCAAACGCCATCAGCCAGGCGCATGATTTCTGGCTCGACGACGCGTTCGCGTCCGGCGGCTCGGCCGGCTACGACCACAAGAAGATGGGCATCACGGCGCGCGGCGCATGGGAGGCCGTGAAGCGTCATTTCCGCGAGATGAACAAGGACATCCAGTCGGAACCCTTCACCGTCGCCGGCGTCGGCGACATGTCGGGCGACGTCTTCGGCAATGGCATGCTGCTCTCGCCCTGCATCAAGCTGGTCGCCGCCTTCGATCATCGCGACATCTTCATCGATCCGACGCCTGACGCGGCCTCGTCCTTCGGGGAACGCCAGCGTCTCTTCGACAATCCGCAGCTCAACTGGCAGGATTACGACCGCTCGAAGCTTTCCGAAGGCGGCGCGATCATCTCGCGTACGCAGAAGTCGGTGTCGCTCAGCGCGCAGGCGGCGGAAGCGATCGGGCTCGGCAAGACGACCGCATCGCCGAGCGAGATCATGAACGCGATCCTCAAGATGCCGATCGACCTTCTCTGGTTTGGCGGCATCGGGACCTATGTGCGTGGCGCGGCGGAATCGAACGCGGATGCCGGCGACCGCGCCAACGACGCCATTCGCGTCACGGCGCGCGAGGTTCGCGCCAAGGTGGTCGGCGAGGGCGCCAATCTCGGCATGACCCAGCGCGCCCGCATCGAATACGGGCTGGCCGGCGGGCGCTGCAATTCGGATGCGATCGACAATTCCGGCGGCGTGAACTCGTCGGACGTCGAGGTCAACATCAAGATCGCGCTCGCAGCCGCCATGCGGAAAGGATCGCTGACGCGGCCCGCCCGCAACAAGCTTCTGGCCGACATGACCGAAGAGGTGGCGGCGCTCGTTCTCGCCAACAATTACGAGCAGACGCTCGCCATCTCGCTGACGCGTCGCCGCGGACTTGCCGATCTCGCGCATCAGGAACGCTTCATGCAGGCGCTGGAGGCGCGGGGGCTGCTCGACCGCGCGGTGGAGGTTCTGCCGGGCACGCAGACGCTCGCTGAGCGAGAAGCGCGGGGCGAACCGCTGACGCGGGCCGAAATCGGCGTGCTGCTCGCCTATGCCAAGATCGTGCTGTTCGACGACGTGGTGGCGAGCGATCTGCCGGACGATCCGCATTTCGAAACCGACCTGATGAGCTATTTCCCGGGCAAGATGGCCAAGAAATACGCCGCCGAGATCATGGGACACCGGTTGCGCCGCGAGATCATCGCCACCGTGCTCGGCAACGACGCGATCAATCGGGGCGGGCCGTCCTTCATCAGCCGCATGCAGGATTTGACGGGGCGGTCGGCCGCCGATGTGGTGGCGGCGTTCGCCGTTGTGCGCGACGGGTTCGACCTGCCGGCTCTCTATGCGGAGATCGATGCGCTCGACACCAGGGTCGAGGGCGATGTCCAGCTCGAGCTCTACTCGTCGGTCGGCAGGCTGGTCCATTCCGCGACCGCCTGGTTCCTCAAAAACGACGACAATTCCGCATCGCTCGCAACGCGAATCGGCCGCCTCAGGGATGCGCGCAAGGCTCTGGACGGCAAGATCCCCGCCATGTTGCCCGACTTCACGAAAGAGCGGCTTGCCGATCGGGCGCACGGGTGGTTCAAGGCGGGCGTGCCCGAGAAGCTCGCCCAGCGCATCGCCTTCCTCAACATCGCGGAGCTGATCCCGGACATCGCGCGGGTGGCCGAGCTTGCGAAGGCCGATCTGGTGGCCGCCGCGCACGCGTTCTTCGGCGTGACGGATGCGTTCCGCGTCGGGCGGATTTCGGATGCAGCGCGCTCGATAACGCCTGCCGACTATTACGACGGGCTGGCGCTCTCGCGCGCTACCGAGACGATCGGCACCGCGCGGCGCGGCATGGCGGTGTCGGCGCTTGCCGGTTTCGGCAAGGAGGCCAAACCTGTCGAGGCCTGGCTGGAGGCCGGGGGCGAGCGTCTTGCACGCACGCGGGACCGGCTCCAGGCGCTGACGGAGGGCGGAGATCTCACCGTGTCGCGTCTGACAGTAGCGTCCGGCCTGATGTCTGATCTAAGTTGATGCATGTCGCCCAGAAGTGGGAACCGGTTTTGGGGCAACGACATGCATAAAAACAGGGACCTGAAGCGCGGTAAGCGAATCTGAAAGATCGCGAAGCGCTTTAGATCGAGGGCAGCTTCGGCCCGGGGGGACGGACATCATGGACGAGACAAAACGCGTGCCGCGCCGCGGCATCTGGGGATGGATGTTCTTCGACTGGGCGGCGCAGCCGTTCTTCACGGTCGTGACCACCTTCATCTTCGGCCCCTATGTCGTCTCGCGCATGGCGAGCGATCCTGCGATGGGGCAGGCGGCGTGGGGCTACGGCATCGCGATCGCCGGTTTCGTCATCGCGATCCTGTCGCCCGTCCTGGGCTCGATCGCCGACCAGACCGGCCGCCGCAAGCCGTGGATCGCGTTCTTCGCGGTCATCAAGATCGCGTGCCTCTGCGCCCTGTGGTTCGCCGTGCCGAACTCACCTCTCGTGCCCGTCATCCTGGTGTTCTCGCTGGCGTCGATCGCGGCCGAGTTCTCGACAGTCTTCAATGATTCCATGATGCCGAGGCTCGTCTCCAAGAAGGAGATCGGTCGCGTGTCCAACATCGCATGGGGGCTCGGTTATCTCGGCGGCATGATCGTCCTGATCTTCGTCGTCGCGATGCTCGCGGCATCGCCAGACACCGGCAAGACGATCATCGGCGTCGATCCCCTGTTCGGCCTCGACCCCGTACAAGGCGAAGACGCGCGGGCGACCGGTCCGCTCTCGGCGATCTGGTATCTGATCTTCATCCTGCCGATGTTCTTCTTCACGCCCGACGCGGCGAAGGGCAAGGCCATCGGCCCGGCCGTGCGCAGCGGCCTGGCCGAACTCAAATCCACGCTTGGCGAGGTGCGCCAGCGCAGCGGCATCCTGCGCTTCCTGATCGCGCGCATGATCTATCAGGACGGCGTCAACGCGCTGCTCGCGCTGGGCGGGGTCTTCGCCGCCGCGATGTTCGGCTGGTCCGTCACCGAGATCGGCATCTTCGGCATCATCCTCAACATCGTCGCGATCTTCGGATGCTGGATCGCGGCGAGGATCGACACTGCGCTGGGCTCGAAGACGGTCGTGATCATCTCGCTCGTCTTGCTGATGGTCGCGACGATCGGCATCATTTCGACCGGACCGGGCTTCACGCTTTTCGGCGCGCTCATGCTGCCGGGAGAGGACAGCGGCGGGCTGTTCGGCACGCCCGCCGAGATCGCCTACATCCTGTTCGGGTTGCTGATCGGCATCGCATTCGGTCCGGTTCAGGCGTCGTCGCGGTCCTATCTCGCGCGCAGCGTCGAGCCCGAGGAAGCGGGTCGCTATTTCGGCATCTACGCGCTCGCCGGCCGGGTGACGAGTTTCCTCGCCCCGTTCATGGTCGCGACGGTGACCGCACTCAGCGGGTCGCCGCGCCTCGGCATGTCGATGATCCTGATCTTCCTGATCGGCGGCTTTCTGGTTCTCTTGCGCACGCCCTATCCCGCAGCGCAGCCCAGGAATTAGAGGGCGCCGCACCCCCTCCACCATGCGAAGCATGGTCCCCTTCCCCCGTAAACGGGGGAGGATCTAAGGTCGAGATAGGCCTCAACGGCGGATCCTCCCCTGCGAAGCGGGGAGGTGGCCCAGAGGGCCGGAGGGGGCATTTTGCATCAATGCCGGAAGTGGCGGACCCCGGTGAACACCATCGCTATGCCGTGTTCGTCGGCTGCGGCGATCACCTCGTCGTCGCGCATCGAGCCGCCCGGCTGGATGACGGCTGTCGCACCCGCTTCGACGGCTGCAAGCAGCCCGTCGGCAAACGGGAAGAAAGCGTCGGAGGCGACGACCGAGCCCTTGGTCATCGGCTCGGAGAGACCAGCCGCCTCGGTCGCGTCGAGCGCCTTGCGCGCGGCGATGCGCGATGAATCCACACGGCTCATCTGGCCCGCGCCGATGCCCACCGTGGCGAGGCCCCTCGCATAGACGATCGCGTTCGACTTGACGTGCTTGGCCACACGGAAGGCGAAGCGCAGATCGGCCATCTCCTGTTCGCCGGGCGCGCGCTTCGTGACGACCTTGAGATCGAGATCGTCGATGACGGCATTGTCACGTGATTGGACGAGCAGGCCGCCGGCTACGGACTTCGCCATCATGCCCATGGTTCGCGGGTCGGGCAGGCCGCCGGTGACCAGCAGGCGCAAATTCTTCTTGGCGGCGACGATCGCCGCAGCTTCCGCCGAGGCTTCGGGCGCGATGATCACTTCGGTGAAGGTCTTGACGATCTCTTCGGCGGCTTCCGCATCGAGGAGCTTGTTGAGCGCGACGATGCCGCCAAATGCCGACACCGGATCGCAGGCCAGCGCCTTGAGATAGGCATCCCTGAGCGTCGAGCCTTCGGCCACGCCGCACGGGTTCGCGTGTTTGATGATCGCGACGGCGGCGGTGCGCGCCGGATCGAACTCGCCGACCAGCTCGAAGGCCGCGTCGGTGTCGTTGACGTTGTTGTAGGAGAGCTGCTTGCCCTGAAGCTGGCGCGCGGTGGCCACACCGGGGCGCTTGTCGCCATTGACGTAGAAGCCGGCTTTCTGGTGCGGGTTCTCGCCGTAGCGCATCACCGTTTCCAACTTGCCGCCGAATGCGCGCCATGTCGGGCTCTCGATCTCCAGAGCCTCTGCGAACCAGCCGGAGATTGCCGCGTCATAGGCGGCCGTGCGCGCATAGGCCTTGGCCGCGAGCTCCTGCCGGAAGCGGTAGGGCGTCGCGCCGTCGTGGTCGCCAAGCGTATCGAGGACGCGGCTGTAGTCAGCCGGGTCTGTGACGATCGCCACATAGGCGTGGTTCTTGGCCGACGCGCGGACCATGGCCGGACCACCGATATCGATGTTCTCGACGATCGAGGGGTAGTCGCCGCCCGCCGCGCGTACGTCCTCGAAGGGGTAGAGGTTGATGACGGCCAGATCGATGCTCTCGATGCCATGGGCGTCCATCGCCGCCATGTGTTCGGCATCGTCGCGGATCGCGAGCAGGCCGCCATGGACCGATGGGTGCAGCGTCTTGACGCGCCCGTCCATGATTTCCGGGAAACCGGTGATGTCCGAGACGTCTTTCACGGCGATGCCGGCGTCCGCGATCGCCTTGGCGGTTCCGCCTGTCGAGACCAGCTCGACGCCACGATCGGCGAGCGCTCTGGCGAAGTCGACGAGGCCGGTCTTGTCGGAGACGGACAGGAGCGCCCTGCGGATCGTCACGAGATCGGGTGCGGGGATTTTCTTCGACGCAACGGCCATGTCGGGCAGTCTCCGGCAGGTTCCAAGGGATGCCGGGGGCCGTAGCACAGGCCTGCCAGAATGCAAACGTCGAAGCGCGCTACATCCGCACGAAACGCCAGTGGATTTCAGGATGCTCCGAGGCCTTGAAGGACAGCACGAGCTGGCGGCTCTTTCGCGGTCCGCCAAGGCCCGCAAAGAACAGTGATTCCTCGACTTCAGCCGCGATCTCCTCGCAGGAGAACTCCCAGCGATCGGCGTTGGGCGCGCCGAGAACGAGGTCGTTGCGGCGGTTCTGGAAGAGCGAAATCTCAGGATGGAGATGGAAGCGGACAACCACCAGGTCGCGGCCGTTGGGTTTGGCGATCTCGCCACCCTTGCGGAAGATACGATCGATCCCCTCGATCATCGCGCCCGACGCCGACAGGGAAATCTCCCGCTCGTGATAGAGCGCGAAGCGCGCGGCATAGCCGTCATGGCGCGCGACGAAGGCCTGGATGCCGCTGGAATCCATGCGGCGGCAGGGCACGTGCTGCGGGCCGTTGATTAGGGGTGCGCCGATGACACCGCCAAAGCCGCGCGGCAGCGCGAAGCGGGCGGACGACGTGTCGTTCAGCGTCGCCGTCGAATGCGCTGCGGTGGAGCGCGACAGCGGACGAAAATCGTCGGCGCCATAGGTGTCGACGCCGCAATTGACGATGAAATGACTACGGCCCGACGACATTTCGAACGACAGGCACCCCGCCTGTGCCGCCTGCGAGACGGTCGGTGCAGGCGCCGCGCCCGTATCGGCGATGATGGTGGTGCCGCCCATCGACAGGCGCTCATAGCCGGAATGCGGCGCATGCAGGAGCGGCGAGCCTGCGGTGTCGTCATGATGCAGGATAGCGGCGATGCGGTCGTGGCTGGTCGCGCCCATGCCGTTGAAGCGGGCGAGCGTGCCGTCCTGATGGCGGAAGAACCGCAGGCACGGCAGCATCCGTTCGACCGCGCCGATCAGCGCCTCGGGCGGCGCTTCCGCCTGGTTCGAGTAGGTTTGTCTCAGCGGAAGCAGATCGGCCAGAAGCTCGAGCACGGCTTCGGGGCTGCGCGAGACATGACCGCCATCCGGCAGGATCTGCGTGTCGAGTTCGAGCGACAGCAGCCGGGAGGCCGAGCGCAGCGCCGATGTCGGCGCGGGCAGCGACAGCGCCGCGAAGGCCAGCGCGATGCGGGCCCGAAGCTTCTCCTCGCCATCCGCCATTTCCGGCGTCATGGCGCGCAGATAGCGGATCTGGATCGCAAGGCTCTTCAGGAAGGCGCGATAGAAGGGGAACTCCGCGCCTTGCAGCACGACGGCCGAATGCTGCAGCCAGGCGATGATGCGCCGCGCGGTGATCGCCGGGTCCCAGGCGACGCCGCCGATCCTGCGGCCGTGCATGGTGATCCAGTCGCTGACCAGCGCGCGCGCATTGGCGGCGGCAAGCTCGGTCTCTGCGGCGCGCATGTGGCGGAGCCAGCGGAAGCCGTGCAGTGCGGACAGCCAGGCCGGATTGACCACCTCCATCGTGAAGGGCGATGCGCCATCCGCATCGACCATGTAGCCCGCGAAGGGGAAGCGCCCGTGGTAAATCTCGTGGGCGATCTGCGGATCGGCAAGGCGCAGGTCAGGTGGTGCGATCAGGACGCGCTCGGGCGTGCGGCCGGTGAAGCGCCAACGATAGAGCGGCCCGACGCGCAGTCGCCCGCGCATCCTTCGCCACATCGTGGAGGCGACAAGCGCCCAAATCTGCGGGGAGTCGCCCCTCGCAACCGCCAAAGCTGAAAACCTCCGAATCGCCGTCCCGGGCCGACGATTGTGCGGATAGGGTAAATGATTCAAGAATTTGTGCGAAGTTGAATTAATTTTTAGGCATATGACGCCGATTTCAGCGTCGGCGCAGCCTCGCGGCGAAGAATCCGTCCAGCCCCGACAGCGCGGGCGAACCCATGTCGAGACCCGCCGGTGTCGTGCGTACCGTTCCCTCATCTGTCAGGAACGGATCGACCAGCGGGAACTCCCCCGGTTTGATCGGGTCCGCCGCCAGCCCCGTCGTCTCCGACAGAAAGTCGCGGTAAAGGCCTTCGCCCTCCAGCGGATCGAGCGAGCAGTTCGAGAAGATCAGGACGCCTCCGGGCTTCACCAGTGTCGCCGCGCGCATCAGCATGCGCGCCTGCACGTCTGCGAGCTTGGCGACATCCTCCGGGCCTTTCGTCCATGGGACATCGGGATGGCGGCGCACGGTGCCGGTGGAGGAGCACGGTGCGTCGAGAAGCACCGCGTCGAAGAGTTCCGAGGGCTCGTAGGCCATCAGGTCGGCGACGACGATCTCGGCGTCGAGCTTCAATCGTTCGAGATTGCCGGCAAGGCGCTTGGCGCGATTGGCCGAGAGTTCGAGCGCGGTCACGCGGGCGCCGGCATGCGCGAGTTGCGCCGTCTTGCCGCCTGGCGCGGCGCACAGATCCGCGACGCGCAGGCCCTTGATGTCGCCGAAGAGCTGCGCGGGGATCGATGCCGCCGCGTCCTGCACCCACCATTCGCCGTCCTCGAAACCGGGAAAGGCGACGACAGGGCCTTCGAGCTTGGCCAGCCTGACGCCGCCGGTCGGCAGAACGACGCCGCCAAGCTTTTCCGCCCAGCCAGCCGGATCAGATTTGACGGTCAGATCGACCGGCGCCTCGACGCGATGGGCGGCCAGGATCGCGTTTGCGTGGTCGTCTCCGTAGGCGGCCTTCAGGCGCTCCGCGAACCAGTCCGGCGCTTCGGTGGTGGCGCCAAGCGCTGCTGGCAAAGCGCGATCCTTGCGCCGCGCGATCTCGCGCAACACGCCGTTGACGAGCGCTGCAAAGCGGGCCGTTCGCGGGTCGGACTTCGCCTGGGTGACGGCGAGGTCGACGGCCGCGCTGTCCGGCACGTCAAGGAACAGCATCTGAGCCGCCGCGACATGCAACACATGCGACAGCGTGTGGGCATTTCCCGGCAAGGGGCGCTCCAGGCGCGCCGCGATCAGCGCCTCGATGGTGCGCCGGAAGCGCAGCGCGGTCGTCAGGATCGCGCGGACGAGGGCGCGGTCGCGCATTTCGAGCACGCGGAACTGCGGGTGTCCGTTGTCATGGTCGGTCAGGCCGTCGAGCGACGTCTTCGCTTCGACCACGGCTGCGAGAAGCCTCGTCGCGGCCCGCCGGGCAGCAAGGCCCGGCATGTCCGCAAATTCGTCGAATCGTGGCGCGCTGTTTCGCTTCCCGCCGCCTGCGCGACGGCGGTCGGCCGTCACGACCAGCCGCCCTTGCGGCTTTTCGGCCCTGTCGGGCTGCGGCCCCACGGGTTCGATTCCGGCTCGGCCGGGGGTGCTTCAGACTCCGGCGACGGCTGCGCCTTGGCCTGGCCCCATGGACCGCCTTGTTCCTGTTCGTCCTGTTGCGGGCTTGGCGTGGAAGCCTGCGGCGCGGCGCGCGGTTCCGGGCGTGGCGCGGACCGGGGCGCGCTGCCACCGCCGCTGAACTCCTGCTCCATCGCCTGCAGCGCCGCGATGCGGTTGTCGGTGTTGGGGTGCGTCGAGAAGAGATTGTCCATGCGCTCGCCCGAGAGCGGATTGATGATGAACATATGCGCGGTCGCGGGATTGCGCTCGGCGTCGGGATTGTGGATCGCCTTTGCGCTGCGCGCGATCTTGTCGAGCGCGGATGCCAGCCAGATCGGATTGCCGCAAATCTCCGCGCCGCGCCGATCGGCCGAATATTCGCGGGTGCGGCTGATCGCCATCTGAACCATCATCGCGGCAAGCGGCGCGACGATGATCGCCAGAAGCACGCCGATGATGCCGAGCGGGTTGTTGTTGTTGCGGTTGCCGCCGAAGAACATGGCGAAATTGCCCAGCATGGAGATCGCGCCGGCAAGCGTCGCGGTGATGGTCATGGTCAGCGTGTCGCGGTTCTGAACGTGCGCCAGCTCGTGCGCCATCACGCCGGCCACTTCCTCCTGGGTGAGGCGCTGGAGAAGACCGGTCGTCGCGGCGACAGCGGCATTTTGCGGGTTGCGGCCGGTCGCGAAGGCGTTGGGTTGGGGATTGTCGATCAGGTAGACCTTGGGCATGGGAAGCTGGGCGCGTGCGGCCAGCTCGCGGACGATGCCGTAATATTCCGGCGCATTGCGCTCATCGACCTCGACGGCGTGATGCATGCGCAGCACCATCTTGTCGGCGTTCCAGTAACTGAACAGGTTCATGCCCGCGGCGATCACGAAGGCGATCATCATGCCGCCGGAGCCGCCGATCATATAGCCGATGCCCATGAAGAGCGCCGTCATGAGGGCAAGAAGCATCGCAGTGCGGATGAGGTTCATCCAGGTCTCCGGTTCGAAAAAAGGCGCGGGGCTCGAATGCACCGCCATGTTGGAATATATGATGGGAAACGCGATGTAAAAATTCAATGTTTCCGGAAGTCCGCCCATGAACACCAAGCCAACCGCCGAGGCCACCGAAATCGTGCGCGACACGTCATCCAAAACCGTGTCGCCCGCCGCGCGACGGGCGCTGGACGAGGCGGAGGCTCGTCGTCGGGAGGCGCTGCAACGCGAAGCGGAACTGCCCACGGAGCTTGGTGGACGTGGCGGAAAGGATCCCGTGCGCTACGGCGATTGGGAGGTCAAGGGGATGGCCTGCGACTTCTGAGGAAGTTTCCGCGACGGCATCGCTGCACAGCCGCTATTGCACATCCCCGCTTGCAAACGAACGCGATATAGGAATATATACCTTGCCATGAGGCAAGGCATTCTTCTCGTGGCGACCGCTGTTTTCGTGATGCTGGTTTTCGGACCGGCGCATGGACGCGACGGCATGACCGGACCGGTCGAGGCCCATGTGGTCCGGGTTCTCGACGGCGACACGTTCGAAGCCGATGCGCGTGTCTGGCCCGGCCATTCCGTGCGGGTGAAAATACGCATCCGTGGCATCGACGCGCCGGAGACAAGGAGCCGATGCGAGGCCGAGAAGGCGGCGGGATTGCATGCGCGGCAGGTGCTCCAGCGCCTGATCGGCGACGAACCCGTCTCGATCTCCAATATCGGCGGCGACAAATATTACGGTCGGGTGCTGGCGGATGTATCGACCGCGAGCGGCACGGCGGTCGCGCCGGCGCTGCTCGATCTCGCCGTCGTGCGCCCTTATGGCGGCGGAAAGCGCGAAAGCCGTTGCGGATAGCGCAAGCTGTGCCGGACAGGGACACGCCGGCGTCTGCTTAGCGGCGGACGCGATGGGCGCCAGATGATGTTAACTCGGCATCAACCATGGCAACCGCCGCGATCAAGCCATTTCAATAGCTTAAGCCTGCGTGCCCGCGCCATGAGCCGGGCACTGCTTCATCCGGCCCGTCTTCTGCACCTGTCTTCGTGAACGGGGTTCAGGTGTTTCGAAGGGAGACAGGCGATGCGGGCAGGCACGACGATCATGAAAGCGGCACAGGCGTTCCGGCGCGACCGGCGCGGCAATTTCGGCATGATGATGGCGATCGTCACGCCGCTTCTGGCGCTGTCGGCCGGATACGGGCTGAACATTGCGCAGATGACGATCGTGCGTTCGAACCTTCTGGCCGCGCTCGATTCCGCCGTCACCTCGACCGCGCGCGACCTTACCACGGGCGTGATCGCCGAGAAGGATGCGAGGGGGATGGTGGAAGCGTTCCTGCTCGCCAATGGCGGCCGTGCGTTTGCCGATGCCGACCGCATCACGCTCGACAGCCTCGTGATCGACAAGGCACGCGGAACGGTCAGCGCCGAGGCGAGCATCATCCTCGACGTCGCCTTCCCGCTGTTCGGGGCCGCGAACCGGCAGACGATCACGGCGCAGTCGGCTTCGCTCTATTCGGACAAGAAGATCGAGATCGCGATGATGCTGGATGTGACCGACTCCATGGGCGGCCAGAAGATCAAGGATTTGAAAGTTGCCGCGAAGAACGCCGTGGATGCGCTAACCAAGGGGCAGAACCAGACCAATCCGCGGGTAAGAATTGCACTCGTGCCTTACTCGGACGGCGTCAATGTCGGTGCGCTTGCCAAGGACGTGGTCTTCGTTGAGCGAAAGGGCGGGTCCGACCTGCCGCCACCCATGGATGCCAAGAAAGCGGAAATCGACGCGAACACCGGCAAGCAGGACAACAATTGCGCGACCGAACGCAAGGACGTGAATCTGAAGGCCGACTTCAGTGACGATGCGCCAGACGCGGTGCGCGAGCGCAAGGACGGCCAGCGTTACCTTGCAAAGGTAAACCGCGACGACAGGTTGAACAGTTGCGCCAAGGCTGTTCTCAAGCCGCTAAGCCCCGATGCGACGGCCTTGAAAAAGCAGATCGACGACTTTTCCGTTGCTGGATACACCGCAGGCGCCATCGGTGTTCAGTGGACCTACTACATGCTTTCGCAGAAATGGCGGCCCGCGATCCAGAAGGCGGGCTTGGGAGACGGCCCTGCCGACGCGGATCCGAAGGAAGTCGCGAAAATTGCGATCCTCATGACCGATGGCGCGTTCAACACGGCGCATGCGGATGTTGCGGGAGACGAGAAAGCCGTGCGCAGGCAGGACAGCAAGTCGCGCTCTTATGCCGAATCTCTCTGCGATCGGATGAAGGCAGACGGAATCGAGGTCTTCACGATCGGTTTCAAGCTTGACAGCAACAATGCCCGGAACGTCATGAAGAACTGTGCCTCGGCCGACACCGGCTCGTTGAAGCACTACTACGAGACATCCAGCGGCGAAGAGTTGAACGACGCCTTCATGACCATTGCCCGCAACGTCGAACGCCTTGCTCTGACACAATAATCCAGCAAGCCGACGGTTCGCAAAAACAAAGGGCCGCTCCGAAGAGCGGCCCCCGTGTTTCCGTTCGTGGCGCGACCCGTGGCGGTAGGTAACTACCAGCCGCGCCTCACGCGCCTGTCAGGAAGACTGCTTCCCGAAAGGACGATCCGCCGGGACCACGCTACGGAACATGGAATCACTCGACATTGGATCACCTCCTTTCAGTTCGTTGAACACGACCCCAATGTGGGTCGGTTTCCGTCGCAGTGCAACCCCCTGCGCATGGGCTTACTTCTTCTTGTTCTGGCGGTTCTCGACCAGATCGTCGACGACCGCCGGATCCGCAAGTGTAGAGGTGTCGCCCAGGGCGCCGAAATCGTCCTCGGCGATCTTGCGCAGGATGCGGCGCATGATCTTACCGGAGCGGGTTTTGGGCAGGCCGGGCGAGAACTGAATCAGGTCAGGCGAGGCGATCGGGCCGATCTCCTTGCGGACATGGGCCACGAGTTCCTTCTTCAGGGCGTCCGAGCCCTGCTCACCGGCCATCAGGGTCACATAGCAGTAGATGCCCTGGCCCTTGATGTCATGCGGATAGCCGACGACGGCTGCCTCCGAGACCTTGTCGTGGCTGACCAGCGCCGACTCGACTTCCGCCGTGCCCATGCGGTGGCCCGACACGTTCAGCACGTCGTCCACGCGGCCCGTGATCCAGTAATAGCCGTCCTTGTCCCGCCGGCAGCCGTCGCCGGTGAAGTACTTGCCCTTGTAGGTCGCGAAGTAGGTCTGGATGAACCGCTCGTGATCGCCATAGACCGTGCGCATCTGGCCCGGCCAGGAATCGGCGATGCAGAGATTGCCGTCGGCGGCCCCTTCGAGAACCTTGCCTTCGCCGTCGACGAGTTGCGGCTGGACGCCGAAGAACGGACGCGTCGCCGAGCCGGCCTTCAGGTCGGTCGCGCCCGGCAGCGGCGTGATAAGGATGCCGCCGGTCTCGGTCTGCCACCATGTATCGACGATCGGAATCTTCTTGTTGCCGACGACCTTGTAATACCACTCCCAGGCTTCCGGGTTGATCGGTTCGCCGACCGAGCCCAGAATACGCAGGCTCTTGCGCGAGGTCTTCTTCACATGCGCGTCGCCAGCGCCCATCAGGGCGCGGAGGGCGGTGGGGGCGGTGTAGAAGATGTTGACCTTGTGCTTGTCGATGACCTCCCAGAAGCGCGAGGCGGACGGGTAGTTCGGCACGCCCTCGAACATCAGGGTCGTCGCGCCGTTGGCGAGCGGGCCGTAGACGATATAGCTGTGGCCCGTCACCCAGCCGACATCGGCGGTGCACCAGTAGATGTCTCCGTCGTGATAGTCGAAGACGTATTGGTGCGTCATCGAGACATAGACGAGATAGCCGCCGGTGGTGTGCAGCACGCCCTTCGGCTTGCCGGTCGAGCCCGACGTGTAGAGGATGAAGAGGGGGTCTTCGGCCTTCATCTTCTCCGGCTTGCAGTCGGGCTTAACGGAGGCCATTTCGTCGTGATACCAGAGGTCGCGGCCATCGGCCCAGCCGATCTTGCCGCCGGTGCGGCGCACGATCAGAACATTCTCGACCTTCACGTGATGGCGCGCGGCGATATCGATCGCCTTGTCGGTGTTCTCCTTCAGCGGGATCGGCTTACCGCCGCGCAAACCCTCGTCGGCCGTGATGACGAAAGTGGATTCGCAATCGACGATGCGGCCCGCCAGAGCGTCGGGCGAGAAGCCGCCGAAGACCACGGAATGGATCGCGCCGATGCGGGCGCAGGCGAGCATCGCATAGGTCGCCTCGGGGATCATTGGCATGTAGATGGTGACGCGGTCGCCCTTCTTCACACCGTGCTTCTTCATCACGTTGGCGAGGCGGCAGACGTGCTCGTAGAGCTCGTTATAGGTGATCTTCTTGTCGTCATACGGGTTGTCGCCTTCCCAGATGATCGCGACCTGGTTTCCGCGCTTCTTGAGATGGCGGTCGATACAGTTCACCGAGACGTTGGTCTGGCCGTCCTCGAACCATTTGATCGACACTTTGCCGTCGAACGACGTGTTCTTGACCTTGGTGTAGGGCTTCATCCAGTCGATGCGCTTGCCGTGCTTGCCCCAGAATTTATCGGGGTTGGAAATGCTGTCGCGATACCATTTCTGATAGGTGTCGTTGTCGATCAGCGCGTCCTTCTTCCATGCAGGCTGGACACGATGAAGCTTTACCTCGGACATGCACTCTTCCTTCCCGGATCGTTCTGCCGGCCTGTCGCCAGCCGGTGCGCGGACTGTCGCCGCCCTGTATCGCGCGCATTATTACCAATTCGCGCCGGGCCACAACATTAGACGATGGGCACGGATGACATCTCATCCCGATGACACGCCATGTTATGTCAGCACTCGCATCTCGCGGCTGCCAAGTCGTTGGAATCGTGCGGTAAATCAATCGTGAGCGCTGAAAATCCCGTGGACGAAGCGTCAGACTCGCTGCACACTTCCTTGCGTGGAGGAGTCAAACGTAGCGGGAGCGACCGATGCGGGAACACGGTGAACTGGAACTGATGCTGAAGGGCTACGGCCTGACGACTGCGCAGATTCTCTATCGCATGCCGGATCATCCAAGCCTGCTGCAAACCTTCATCTGGCAGCACTACGATCTCGCGCCAAAGTTTCCGGCGCTCTACACATTCATCGACTTCTGGCAGGAAAAAATCGAGGGCGCTCTGCATTCGGTGAGCTACACGCACAAGCGCCTGATCGCGCCCAATGAATGGCGAAACGTGTCCGGCGAACTGGTGCTGCACTGAGAGGCAGGATCAGATCGTCCACGGGTTGATGAGGGTGAGGCCGGCGTCGGAGAAGTGGCTGACGTTGCGCGTGACGAGCACGAATCCATGAATCGCCGCCGTGGCAGCGATAAGGCCGTCGGCGTCGCCTCGCGTGCGGATCGACGACAGCTTGCCCCATTCGATGGCTATGTCTTCCGAGACGTGGAGGACGCGGTCGGCAAATGCGGTTCGCGTTCGCTCGAGCCATCTTTCCAGCGCCTCCGCGGATAATGGGTCGCGGCGCGCCTTCATGGCGACACCGCGCGCAATTTCGCCAAGCGTGAGGACGCTGATGTACAATTGCTCCGACGTCTTTCCGGAGATCCAATCGACCACTGGCTGACGGCGCTTCTGGAGATCCGAGACGATACTCGTATCGAGAACGAACATCAGAACTCGATCGGCGGGCGACTTGGACCTTTCGACCGCCGATTGACCTCCTCATGCATCTCGTCGTCCCATTCGGGTCCTGACAGGAGATGCTCGATAAAGTTGGGCTTGCCTGCCGTGAGTTCACCGTACTCCTTGGCAGAGAGAACCACGACGGCGGGTTTCCCTCGGCGTGTGAGCATCTGCGGGCGGCGCTACGCCGGCGCATATGGCTCATAGGCGGCATCGCCGGCCAATTGACGCGCGTCGTGATGCCGAGGATGATGGCCCTGTCCAGTTCGCGAGGCACGCATGCCCAACCCCGAACCCTGGTGCCTGATCTTTTCGGATGGAACCGGCCAGCGCGGGGTTCGCGAGGATGCGAACGTCAAGAACACGAACGTGTTCCAGATGTATGTCGCGGTGGAGGACAAGCCCGGTTTCGAGGCGTTCTACGACCCCGGTCTCGGCGCGCCGGAGGACGGCTCCAACGACTGGACGCGCTCGTTTCGCAATCTTTGGAGCAAGGCGACCGGCTGGGGCATCACCGCCAACATCGTGGATTGCTACGAGGCGCTCCTGGTGCGGTGGAAGCCGGGCATGCGGATCGGCCTGTTCGGGTTCAGCCGCGGGGCCTACACGGTGCGCTGCCTCGGCGGAGTTCTCTCGACATGCGGCGTGGCGACGACGGCGGGCGGCGCGCCGATCCCGCGCGACGCGGAAGGCCCCAATGCCGAACGACGGCGGAAAATCGTCGAGGAGGCGGTCGCCGCCTACAAGATCAAGGAACAGGTGCAGCGGCAGGCCGCCGGCCGCGACTTCGCGCAGCGTTATGGCGCGGCACCGATGACGCCGGACGTCGTCGGCGTGTTCGACACGGTCAAGGCGCTTGGCCTGCCGGGGATCATGGATATGGCCAATCCATGGAAGCACGCGTTTCACGACACGGAACTGTCGAACCGGGTGCCGGTCGGCCTGCACGCGCTGTCGATCGACGAGAATCGCAAGACCTTTGCGCCGGTGCTCTGGGACGATCCCGATGCCGATGCGATCGCGGCGGGTCAGGTCATCGAGCAATGCTGGTTTCCGGGCGCACACTCGGATATCGGCGGCGGCTATGAGGACGGTCGGCTCGCGGACCTCACGCTCGCCTGGATGATCGAGCGGCTGCAAGAGCTGGCGACGCTTCATATCCCGCTTCAGGTGACGCTCGCCGACAACATTCTCGGAAACGCGCATGACGAGCGCACCGGCATGGGTACGCTCTGGCTTCCGGGCGAGCGGACGATCCGAGGCATGTCACACGATGTCGATGCGCTGTGCGGTGATGTGGAGATGCGGTTCGACAAGCATCAGCCATCCTACCGGCCACGAACGCTTTCGAGGCATCCACGGCTGACCCGCTATTACTGAGCGTCAGCGGCTGCCGAAGATCGCGGAGCCGACGCGGACGCTGGTTGCGCCAAAGGCGATCGCCGTTTCGTAGTCGCCCGACATGCCCATGGAGAGTTTTTCGACGCCGGCTTCGCGGGCAAGCTTTTCGAGCAATGCGAAGTGTGGGCCGGGGTTCTCGTCAAAGGGGGGGATCGCCATCAGGCCCTCGATCGCGAGGCCGTGAACGTCGCGGCAGCGTTGCACGAATGCGACCGCCTCGCGTGGATCGATGCCGGCCTTCTGGTCTTCCAAGCCGGTGTTGACCTGCACGTAGAGCTTTGGGGCCTTGCCCTGTGCCGCGATCTCCTTCGCGAGCGCGGCTGCGATCTTCTCGCGATCGACCGTTTCGATCACGTCGAAAAGGGCGACCGCCTCCTTGGCCTTGTTGGACTGGAGCGGGCCGATCAGATGCAATTCGAGGTCTGGAAACGCCTCGCGCAGCGCGGGCCATTTGCCTTGCGCTTCCTGCACGCGGTTTTCGCCGAAGACGCGTTGCCCGGCCTCGATCACCGGGCGAATTTCGTGCGCCTCGAAGGTCTTCGACACCGCGACCAGCGTCACCGCGCCCGCCGCGCGGTTCGCCTCACGCTCGGCCTGTGCGATGTTTGTCTTGACGGCGGAGAGGCGCGTAACTGCGTCGATCATCGTTTCTCCGAGATTGGCCTATTCAACAGTTGGTTGATCTTTCACCCTATCCGTGGTGAAGACCCGGTTTGAAAATTCGAGCACCTTATCCGGCGAATTCCTGATCATGGCAACCGAACGCTACAATCCGCGCGCATCCGAACCCAAATGGCAGAAGGCCTGGGACGAGGCGCAGCTTTTCGCCACCAAGAACGACGCACCGGGCGATAAATATTACGTGCTCGAGATGTTCCCGTATCCATCGGGTCGCATCCATATGGGCCACGTCCGCAACTACACGATGGGCGACGTGGTCGCGCGCTACAAGCGTGCCAAGGGGTTCAACGTCCTGCATCCGATGGGCTGGGACGCGTTCGGCCTGCCGGCCGAGAACGCGGCGCGCGACAACAAGGTCAACCCGCGCGACTGGACCTACGCAAATATCGCGACGATGAAGGGCCAGTTGAAGACGATGGGCCTGTCGCTCGACTGGGCGCGCGAATTCGCGACCTGTGACCCGTCCTATTATCGCCACCAGCAGAAGATGTTCCTCGACTTCTGGAAGTCGGGCCTCGTCGAGCGCAAGACCGCCAAGGTGAACTGGGACCCGGTCGACATGACCGTGCTCGCCAATGAGCAGGTGATCGACGGACGCGGCTGGCGTTCCGGCGCTCCGGTCGAGATGCGCGACCTGACGCAGTGGTTCTTCAAGATCACGACGATGGCGCAGGACCTGCTCGACGGCCTCGATACGCTCGATCGCTGGCCCGAAAAGGTCAAGCTGATGCAGTCGAACTGGATCGGCCGTTCCGAGGGCCTGCAGATCCGCTGGAAGCTCGATCCGGCGACCGCGCCTGACGGTGAAACCGAACTCGAAGTCTACACGACCCGGCCCGACACGATCTTCGGCGCGTCCTTCATGGCGATCGCGGCCGACCATCCGCTGGCGCGGAAGGCTGCGCAGAACAACCCCGAACTGGCTGCCTTCATCGAGGAGGTGCGTCGTACGGGGACGTCGGCGGCTGCGCTGGAAACTGCCGAGAAGAAGGGCTTCGACACCGGCATTCGTGTCGTCCATCCATTCGACGAGAACTGGACGCTGCCGGTCCATGTCGCGAACTTCGTGCTGATGGATTACGGCACGGGCGCGATCTTCGGCTGCCCATCGGGCGACCAGCGCGACCTCGACTTCGCCAACAAATACGGCCTGCCGGTCGTGCCCGTGGTGATGCCGGAAGGCGCCGATGCCGCGACATTCCAGATCACCGAAGAGGCCTATACCGACGACGGCGTGATGATCAACTCGCGCTTCCTCGATGGCATGAAGCCGACGCAGGCGTTCGACGAAGTCGCGATGCGGCTTTCGGGCGAGACGCTCGGCAATCGTCCTCAGGGCGAGCGCAAGGTGCAGTTCCGCCTGCGCGACTGGCTGATCTCGCGGCAGCGCTACTGGGGCTGCCCGATCCCCGTCATCCACTGCGACGATTGCGGCGCGGTGCCGGTTCCGGCCGAGCAACTGCCTGTGCTGCTGCCCGACGAGGTCTCGTTTGAGAAGCCCGGCAACCCGCTCGATCATCATCCGACGTGGAAGCATGTCGATTGCCCGCAATGCGGCAAGGCTGCGCGGCGCGATACCGACACGATGGATACGTTCGTCGATTCGTCCTGGTACTTCGCCCGCTTCACCGATCCGTGGAACGAGACGCAGCCGACCGACCTGGCGCATGTGGACGGGCCGAACGGATGGCTGCCGGTCAACCAGTATATTGGCGGAATCGAGCACGCGATCCTGCATCTCCTTTATTCGCGCTTCTTCGCGCGGGCGATGAAGGCGACCGGGCATCTCAACACGGTCGAGGAGCCTTTCGAAGGCTTGTTCACACAGGGCATGGTCGTCCACGAGACCTATCGTCTCGGCTCCGGCGCGAACGGCGCGTGGGTGACGCCCGCCGAAATCCGGATCGAGGAGAGTGACGGCAAGCGCCGCGCCACGCTTCTGTCGTCCGGGGAAGACGTCGAGATCGGCTCGATCGAGAAGATGTCGAAGTCGAAGAAGAACGTGGTCGACCCCGACGACATCATCGCCAGCTACGGCGCGGACACCGCGCGCTGGTTCATGCTGTCGGATTCGCCGCCCGAGCGCGACGTGATCTGGACCGAGGCAGGTGTCGAAGGCGCGCACCGTTTCGTCCAGCGTGTCTGGCGCCTGATCGGCGAGGCCGGTCCCGCGCTGACGGGCGTCGCACCCGCTGCCTCTGGCGACGGAGAGGCTGCCGCCATCTCGCGCATCGCGCACAAGACGATCAAGGCGGTCGGCGAAGACATCGAGCGCCTGGGCTTCAACAAAGCCGTGGCGCGCCTTTATGAACTGGTCAACGCGCTGTCGCCGCAGGTGGCGAATGCCGGGTCGGCGGATGCCGCATCCAGAGCCGCCATGCGCGAGGCGGTCGAAGCGCTGATCAAGATGATCGCGCCGATGATGCCGCATCTGGCCGAAGAGTGCTGGCAGGTCATCGGCGGCGCGGGGATGGTTGCGAATCAGCCGTGGCCCGGCTTCGACGCGGCGCTTGTCGTGGATGATGAGATCGTGCTGCCGGTGCAGATCAACGGGAAGAAGCGTGGCGATTTGACAATCGCGCGAAACGCAGATCAATCTTCCGTACAGGCTGCCGCGCTGGCGCTGGACTTCGTCCAGAAGGCGCTCGAGGGGCAATCGCCGCGCAAGGTGATCATCGTTCCGCAGAGGATCGTCAATGTCGTCATCTGATCGTGCCCGCGTCCGAAGCGCAGGATATTTCGGTCGCGCCGTCGTGATCGGCGTGCTCGCAGCCCTGGTCACAGCGGCCGGCTGCACCGTGCGCCCGATGTATGGCGACATGAGCCCCGGCTCGTCGCAGAGCGCCACGTCTGCCGCGCTGGCCTCCGTCGAGATCAAGCCCGCGACGACACGCGTCGGGCAGGAACTGCGCAACCAGCTCATCTTCCTTCTGGCAGGCGGTGCCGGCCAACCGTCGCGTCCGGCCTACACGCTGACGCTGGCAACGACTGCGATCGCGTCGAGCGCGACGGCAGTCAGCACGAGCCGCGTCAATCTCGAGCCGACCTCGGGTGTCATGACGGTTCGGACGAACTATCGTCTCATCGAGACCGCGACGGGAAAGGAAATCTCGCGCGGCGTGCGTTCGATGCAGGCGCCCTACGACATTCCGAGCCAGGAATTTGCCGCACTTCGCGCCGTGCGCGACGCGGAAAACAGGGCCGCACGCGAACTTGCGGAACTGATGCGGCTCGTCGTGGCGCAGGAACTCGAGAAGCCTACCTCGCGTTCGGTGCCGGCAATCGTCTCCAGCCCCGAAGAGATCGAAGACAGCGCACGTGCCGAAGGAACCGTCGGCGCGCGGTCGCGGTAACCGCTTCATGCCTCGTTTCGCGCGGAACCTTTCCGATCGTTCCGCGTTGAATGTTTCGGTCGAGTGCGGGCTGTCACAGGGACGTCACCGTTGTGGCCCAGACAGGCGTGACGGAGGGGTTGCGAATGAACTTGAGAATGATGCCCGCTTCTCTCACATCAGCCCTTGTGCGTGACAGCGTGCCAGGCGGTTCCGGGCATGTCATCGACCAGTTGATCGCCGAGCGTGCGACGCGCCTGTCGCGTCATCCCCTATGGCCGGTGATTCGTCCGGTCCTCTACCGTTTCTTTCACTACCGGCAGGCCGTACGGATGGCCGACGACGTGGCTTTGCTGTCCGGCCATGACGCGATGGAATATCTCAGCCGCCTGCTCGATCTGAACGTCAGCATTACGGGCGCTTCCAACCTGCCTGCGACCGGCGGGTTCATTCTCGCGCCCAGCCATCCGACCGGCATCGCCGACGGCATTGCGGTGTTCGACTTTTTGAAGTCGCGGCGCCCGGACATGGCGATCTTCGCCAACCGGGACGCGTTGCGGGTCGCCGCAGGCTTCCGCGACCTCATCATTCCCGTCGAATGGCGACAGGGCGAGAAGACCCATTCCAAGAGCCGCGACACGCTCGAAATGACGGCGCGCGCCTTCTCCGAAGGCAAGGCGGTTGTGCTGTTTCCCTCCGGGCGCATCGCGTTCTGGAACGAAGGAAAACTGACCGAGCGGCCGTGGCAGAATTCGGTGGTGGCGCTGGCGCGGCGCTATCAGATGCCGATCATCCCGGCCAACATCACGGCCCGCAATTCCGGCCTGTTCTATCTCATGTCGCGCTATTCGACCGAGCTGCGTGACATGACCGTGTTCCACGAGCTTCTGAACAAGAAGGGCGACGACTTCCGCATCACGGTGGGACGAGCGATCATGCCAGACCTGCTGGATGGCGAGGCAGCCGACGTGGCTACCCTGCTGCAGCAGCACACCGTGGAAGGCCTTGCAGCCAACCCGGATACCGAGTTCCGCCGCTAGGACTTAGTCGACCAGCGACGGAAATTCCTTCAGGAACGCGTTGCGTGCGCGGATGCCTCGGGGACCTTGGGTTCGCGTTTCATCCTGGTCGAGCCGCGCGAAGACGACCGTGCGTTCGCCTTTGGTCGCCCATCCGACGAACCAGCCCCATCCCCGCGCCCTATCGAACGACCCGTCGGCCTGCCTCGGATAGGCGGACCCCGTCTTGCCGTGGACGCTCCATCCACCGCCAACCAGGCTCGTTTCGACGATACGGTGGGTCATCGTGATCGCGTGGTCGCTGACGGGAAGATCGCGGTTGTAGAGCCGGCGCAGGAACGCGATCTGCTCGACCGGCGAGATTTTCAGGGATGAGCTGACCCAGGCGCGCTCGAGCGCGTTGTCCTTGCCGGGATCGCCTGCGAAGTCCGCATTGCCGTAGTTGAAAGCGGATGCGTAGCTTTCGAGTCGCGAAACGCCGAGCGAGCGGGTTATTTCCTGCGAATACCAGAGGACGGAGTTCTTCATCCAGGCCGACGGGTCGGTATCCCGCTTCCAGGCTTCGATCCAATCGGGATAACCCTCGCGAAACGGCAGGCTCGGCGAGCGTTCGTCGGCGAGAAAACCCGCGTCGAAACCCATCACCGCAAGCGGGATCTTGAAGGTGGAAGCCGGCGTCACGCGGCTTTCGCAATCGCCCTGTTGCAGGAGAACCTGCCCGCTTCCCGCATCGGCGATGACGGTGCAGAGCGTCTTCGCCTGCGCGGGGTTAGCGCAGGCAAATGCGATGGCGGCGAGCGCCATCGACACGAGATAGCGGAACATCGTCAGGCTGCCGGTTGCCGAATCAGCCGATCTTCTGGCCTGTCTTCGCCCAGTCGGCGAGGAACTGCTCCAGTCCCTTGTCGGTGAGCGGATGCTTGACCAGCGCGCGCAGCGTGGCCGGCGGGGCCGTCACGACATGCGCGCCGATCAGCGCAGCCTGCTTGATGTGGTTCACGGTGCGCACCGAGGCCGTCAGGATTTCGGTGTCGAAATCGTAATTGTCGTAGATCTGCTTGATCTCGGCGATCAGGTCCATTCCGTCCGCGCCCGTGTCGTCGATGCGTCCGACGAACGGCGAGATGAACGATGCGCCCGCCTTGGCGGCGAGAAGCGCCTGATTGGCCGAGAAGCAGAGCGTCACGTTGACCTGGCGGTTCATCTCGGTGCGGATGGTCTTGCAGGCCTTCAGTCCGTCGAGCGTCAGCGGCACCTTGATGCAGACATTGTCGGCGATCTTCGCCAGCACCTTGGCCTCGCGCATCATTTCGGCGTATTCGGTCGCCACGACCTCAGCGGAAACCGGGCCATCGACGATGTCGCATATCTGCTTGGTCACTTCGGCGATCGATCCGCCCGACTTGAGAATCAGCGATGGGTTGGTGGTGACGCCGTCGAGCAGGCCGAGATCGTTCAGCTCGCGGATTTCCTTCACATCGGCGGTATCGACGAAAAACTTCATGGCTCTGCTCCTCGATGGTTCCTGGCAGGTGGGCGCGTTTCGTGGCCGCTTGGGACGACCCTCTCGCTTCGGCCTTTGCTCTAATGCAAGAAGCGGGCAAGGTCACGTCCGATGAATCAAGATTCGCGCAACAGGCGCGTCGTCCCCGTGCTGGTGCCCATGCCGGCCGAACGACCGTACTCCTATTCCGTACCCGACGAAATGAGCGTCGTTGCGGGCTCGATCGTGCGCGTCCCGCTGGGACCGCGCGAGGTTGCCGGGGTCGTCTGGGACGTGCCGACCGACCAGATCGACCCGAAGAAGCTGCGGCCGATCTCGCAGGTCTTCGACTGCCCGCCGATCGATGCCGATGCGCGGCGATTCGTCGATTGGGTGTCGGCCTATACGCTGACGCCGCCCGGCCTGGTTGCGCGCATGCTCCTGCGCGCGCCGGCGGCGTTCGACCCCGAAGTGCCGCTGGACGGGCTGGTCTGGAGCGGGACCGAGCCGGATCGGATGACCGAGGCGCGGGCGCGCGTTCTGGAGCTTGCCCGTGACGGCATGGCGTGGACGCGCTCCGGGCTCTCGCATGCGGCGGGCACGTCGCTCACCGTCATCGACGGGCTGAAAGCGCAAGGGCTGTTCGACGCGGTGAAGATCCCGCCGCCGCCTGTGGTCGCCCTGCCGGATCCATCCTATGCCGCGCCGACGCTCTCGCCGGATCAGGAGGCCGCCGCCGCCGAACTGCGCGAGAAGGCGACAGGCGGGTTCTCCGTATCCCTGCTCGATGGCGTAACGGGATCGGGCAAGACCGAGGTCTATTTCGAGGCGATCGCGGCTGCCGTGGCGGCGGGGCGACAGGTTCTTGTGCTGGTGCCGGAAATCGCGCTCACGGCCGCGTTTCTCGAACGCTTCCATGACCGATTCGGAGCCAAGCCGGCGGAGTGGCACTCGGACCTCGCGCCGCGCACGCGGGAGCGTGTCTGGCGGCAGATCGCCGAGGGCCGCGTCCAGGTTGTCGCCGGTGCGCGATCCGCTCTCTTCCTGCCGTTCAAGGATTTGGGGCTGATCGTCGTCGATGAGGAGCACGACCCTGCCTACAAGCAGGAAGACCGCGTCTTCTACAATGCGCGCGACATGGCCGTCGTGCGCGCGCATATCGGCAGCTTCCCGGTCGTTCTGGCGTCGGCCACGCCGTCGATCGAATCGCGCGTCAACGCCGCGCAGGGCCGCTACGCCCGCGTGGTGCTGCCGGCGCGCTTTGCCGAGGCGGCGATGCCGGACCTGCGGGCGATCGACATGCGTCGCTCCGCGCCTGCGCGGGGCGGTTTCCTGTCTCCGGTGCTGATCGAGCAGATGGGCCGCACGGTCGAGCGCGGCGAACAGGCGCTGCTGTTTCTCAACCGGCGCGGCTATGCGCCGCTGACCTTGTGCCGGGTCTGCGGCCACCGGTTCCAATGCCCGGACTGTTCGAGTTGGCTGGTCGAGCACCGGTTTCGCGGCCAGCTCATCTGCCACCAATGCGGCCACACGGAAAAGCGCCCCGAGGCGTGCCCGGAATGCGGGACGCTTGATCATCTGGTCGCCTGCGGCCCCGGCGTCGAGCGCATCGCGGAGGAGGTGGTCAGCCATTTTCCCGACGCGCGCACGATCGTTCTCTCGTCCGACATGCTGGGCGGCGTGAAGCGGCTGCGGCTCGAACTCGACGCGATCGCGAAGGGCGAGGCCGATATCGTCATCGGCACGCAACTGGTCGCCAAGGGGCACAATTTTCCGAACATGACGCTGGTGGGTGTCGTCGATGCCGATCTTGGGCTCGCAAACGGCGATCCGCGCGCCGCCGAGCGCACGTTCCAGCTTCTCAGCCAGGTGACGGGGCGCGCCGGCCGCACCGGCAAGAAGAGCGTCGGGCTGCTCCAGACCTACCAACCGGCACACCCGGTCATGCAGGCGATCGTCTCGGGCGACGCGGAGGCGTTTTACGAGCGCGAGATCGCCGAGCGCGAGCGGGCCGGACTGCCGCCCTATGGCAGGCTGGCGGGCATCATCGTGAGTGCCGCGACCCGCGCCGAAGCGGAAGGCCATGCGCGGGGGCTGCGCCGTGCGGCGCCCCGAACCAAGGAGATCGACGTTTTGGGGCCTGCCGAAGCGCCGCTGTCGATGATTGCGGGGCGGCACCGTTTTCGTCTGCTCGTGCATGGCGAGCGGCGTGCGGAACTGCAGGGTTTTCTGCGCGCGATGCTGGTCGAAGGTCCGAAGCCGCGCGGCTCCGTGCGCGTGCAGGTCGATATCGATCCGCAGAGTTTTCTGTGACGCAGATGATGCAGTCGCTCGGCGTCGTACCGCGCCTGTTTCCTGAGATCGTGAATGGCGAGAAGCAATCGACCATCCGCTGGCGCGAAGAGCCGATCGAGCCCGGCTACATGCTCTATGTCTGCGATGGCGCGCCCGAGCGGACGGCGCTGGTGTGGGTGATTGCGGTGACGACGATGCCGCTGAGGGATGCGGCCGCCTATCTCGGCCGCGAAAGGGACTGGCCCGACGGCGTGATGCTCGACGGCATGCGCGAGCATTATCCGGCGATAACGCTCGACGATGCCGTGGAGATCGTGGAGCATCTCACGCCGGACGAGACCCGGCTACGGGGCGATTTCCCGGCTGTACAGGGCGCGCCAGCGGAAGGACGACCATGAAGACGATCGGGCTGCTCGGCGGCATGAGCTGGGAATCGACCGCGATCTACTATCGCCATCTCAACGAGATGGCGCGCGAGCGGCTGGGCGGCCTGCATTCGGCGAGCCTGCTGATCCGGTCCTTCGATTTCGCCGAAATCGCGGACCGGCAGCACGCGGGCGACTGGGACGGAGCCGGCGCGATCCTCACGGAGGCGGCGCGAAGGCTTGAAGATGCGGGCGCTGGCGTCATGGTGATCGCCACGAACACGATGCATCTGGTTGCCGATCAAGTGCAGGCGGCGATCTCGATACCCCTGATCCACATAGCGGACGCGACCGCTGCAGCGGTGACGCGTGCGGGCTCGCGAAGGCCGGCTCTCCTTGCGACGCGATTCACCATGGAAGAAGATTTCTACAAGGGCCGGCTGTCAGCGCGTCACGGCTTGGATGCGGTGGTGCCTGACGCGGCAGGCCGCGCCATGGTCCACCGCGTCATTTATGACGAGCTTTGCCAAGGCATCGTCAGCGCGCCATCCAAGGCGGCCTATCTGGCGGAGATCGAGCGCATGCGCCGTGATGACGGGATCGACGGCGTGATCATGGGATGCACTGAAATCACCATGCTGATCGGGCAGGAGGACATCGACCTGCCGGCCTTCGACACGACCCGCATCCATGCCGAGGCAGCCTTCGAGGCCGCACTTGCCTGACAAGGTGCGCGCGGACTTGAAATCCCGCTCCCACAGTTCGGCGTGATGATCTAAGATGGACGCGAAGCAGATCGATCTTCGAGGGGATTAGCATGGAATTCGCGTTTCCGTGGCCGATGAGCCAGGGAGAATGGCTGGCCTGGTCGTCCGCCGTCATCACCATCATCTTCGGCCTGATGATGCTGTTCGCACCCAGGATCGCGTTGCGGGTGATGCGGCTGCAGACGACGGCGGATCATCCGGAGGCCGTGTCCGAGGCGCGGGCGACGATGGCCGGGTTCTACCTCGGCACCGGTCTCGCCTGTATCCTGCTGGCGCAGCCGCTGCTCTATCTGGCACTCGGGCTGTGCTGGGGGCTGACCGCCTTCGGCCGGATCATTTCGATGCTCTCCGATAATGGAAACGGCATCTACAACTGGCTCTCGCTGATCCTGGAAATCGTCCTGGCGGGGCTGGCGCTCGGCTACGCGCTCGGTCTGGTGGCCTGATTCCGGGGGCAGGCGGCGCGGGCATTGCCCGGCTGCGACAAAACTGCCGCGAATCCTTGCCTCACCGCGTGTTGCGAGGCAGGAAAGCCTGTGCTAGACGGCAATCGACTTTAGGCCGGAACGATATGGCTTGCCCATCTTCCGGTTGGTAAACTTCAACAAGGTCAAAGATTTAGCCAGAGTTTGACGCTCCAGCGGTAAATCTTGCGGCCTGTCAGGCAGAGAGAAAAGACGGTCCGTGGCACAGTCTGGCTCGATGATCTCCGGAGTGGCAGAACGATATGCGGGTTCGCTCTACGAACTCGCTGCGGAAGCCAAGGTAGTTGCCAAGGTCGAGAGCGATCTCGACCGCTTCGAAAAGCTTCTGGATGGCAGCGAGGACCTGCAGCGCCTCGTGTGGAGTCCCGTCTTTTCCGCGGACGACCAGCTCAAGGCGATCTCGGCCATCGTCGACAAGGCCAAGATCACCGGCCTGACCGGAAACTTCCTGCGCGTCGTCGCTCGCAACCGTCGCCTGTTCGTGGTGCCCGGCATGATCCGCGCCTTCCGCAAGATCGCGGCTGACGGTCGCGGCGAAGTCGCTGCCGACGTCGTTTCGGCGCATGCGCTGACGTCTGCTCAGCAGACCGAACTCAAGGCGGCGCTCAAGGGCGTTGCCGGCAAGGATGTCACCATCAACCTGACGGTGGATCCCTCCATTCTCGGCGGTCTCGTGGTCAAGATGGGCTCGCGCCAGATCGACACGTCGCTCAAAACCAAACTCGCTTCGCTTAAGCTCGCACTGAAAGAGGTCGGCTGATGGATATCCGCGCCGCGGAAATTTCCGCAATTCTCAAGGACCAGATCAAGAATTTCGGCAAGGAGGCTCAGGTCTCCGAAGTCGGCCAGGTGCTTTCCGTCGGTGACGGTATCGCCCGCGTCTACGGCCTCGACAATGTCCAGGCCGGCGAAATGGTCGAGTTCCCGGGCGGCATCCGCGGCATGGCCCTCAACCTCGAAGCCGACAATGTCGGCGTCGTCATCTTCGGCGCCGACCGCGACATCAAGGAAGGCGACACCGTCAAGCGCACCGGCGCGATCGTGGACGTGCCCGTCGGCCCCGAGCTGCTCGGCCGCGTCGTCGACGCGCTCGGCAACCCGATCGACGGCAAAGGCCCGATCAAGGCCGCCAAGCGCTCGCGCGTCGACATCAAGGCGCCCGGCATCATTCCCCGCAAGTCGGTGAACGAGCCGATGTCGACCGGCCTCAAGGCCATCGACGCGCTCATCCCGGTCGGCCGCGGCCAGCGCGAGCTGGTCATCGGTGACCGTCAGACCGGCAAGACCGCGATCATTCTCGACACGATCCTGAACCAGAAGGCCGTTCATGTCTCCGGTCTGGACAGCGAGAAGCTCTACTGCGTCTATGTCGCCATCGGCCAGAAGCGTTCGACCGTCGCGCAGTTCGTGAAGGTGCTCGAAGAGCGCGGCGCGCTCGAATATTCGATCATCGTCGCGGCAACCGCGTCCGACCCGGCTCCGATGCAGTATCTGGCTCCGATGGCCGGCTGCGCCATGGCCGAATATTTCCGCGACAACGGCCAGCACGCGCTGATCGCTTATGACGATCTGTCGAAGCAGGCTGTCGCCTATCGCCAGATGTCGCTCCTGCTGCGTCGTCCGCCCGGCCGCGAAGCCTATCCCGGCGACGTCTTCTACCTGCATTCGCGTCTGCTCGAGCGCGCCGCGAAGCTCAATGACGACATGGGCGGCGGTTCGCTGACCGCGCTGCCGATCATCGAGACGCAGGCGAACGACGTGTCGGCCTACATCCCGACCAACGTGATCTCGATCACCGATGGCCAGATCTTCCTCGAGACCAACCTGTTCTTCCAGGGCATCCGTCCTGCGGTGAACGTCGGCCTCTCGGTTTCGCGCGTCGGCTCCGCCGCGCAGATCAAGGCGATGAAGCAGGTTGCCGGCTCGATCAAGGGCGAACTCGCGCAGTATCGCGAGATGGCCGCGTTCGCGCAGTTCGGCTCCGACCTCGACGCCTCGACGCAGCGCCTGCTCAACCGCGGCGCACGCCTGACTGAACTCCTGAAGCAGCCGCAGTTCTCGCCGCTGAAGACGGAAGAGCAGGTCGCCGTGATCTTTGCGGGCACGCAGGGCTACCTCGACAAGCTGCCGGTCAATCAGGTCGGCAAGTTCGAACAGGGTCTGCTGGCTCACATGCGTTCGGACGGCAAGGCCGTGCTCGACGCGATCCGTCAGGAGAAGGCTCTCTCCGACGATCTTCGCGGCAAGCTCAAGGCCGAAATCGACACGTTCGCCAAGAACTTCGTCTGAGGCGTGCCGGATACTGGAGTTAGGGTAGCCGCATGGCTTCACTGAAAGACCTTCGCAATCGCATCGCCTCCGTGAAGGCGACGCAGAAGATCACCAAGGCGATGCAGATGGTCGCCGCGGCGAAGCTGCGTCGCGCGCAGGAAGCAGCCGAAGCCGCGCGCCCCTATTCGGAGCGCATGGCAGCGGTGCTCGCCAATATCGGCCAGGCAGTCGAAGGCGCGGACGCGCCCGCGCTGATGGCCGGCACGGGCAAGGACGACGTGCACCTGCTGATCGTCGCCACCGCCGAGCGCGGCCTGTGCGGCGGCTTCAACAGCCAGATCGCACGTCTGGCCCGCGAGCATACGCGTCGCCTTCTGTCGCAGGGCAAGACGGTGAAGATCATCACGGTCGGCAAGAAGGGCTACGACATCCTTCGCCGTGACTTCGCCGACAAGATCATCGATCGCGTCGAGCTTCGTGATGCCAAGCAGGTCGGCTTCGTTCATGCCGACGCCGTTTCGCGCAAGGTGATCTCGCTCTTCAATCAGGGCGAGTTCGACGTCGCGACGCTGTTCTTCTCGCAGTTCAAGTCGGTGATCTCGCAGATCCCGACCGCGCAGCAGATCATTCCGGCGGCAGCCCCTGCGGCGGTCGAGGAGACCAGCGGTGCGGGTGCGGTCTACGAATACGAGCCGGATGCGGGCGAAATCCTCGCCGACCTGATTCCGCGCAACATTTCGGTGCAGATTTTCCGGGCGTTGCTCGAAAACGCTGCCGGCGAGATGGGCGCGAAGATGACCGCGATGGACAACGCCACGCGCAATGCCGGCGACATGATCAACAAGCTCTCGATCACCTACAACCGTCAGCGCCAGGCGCAGATTACCAAGGAACTGATCGAGATCATTTCGGGCGCCGAGGCGCTCTAGTCGTCGGGAGGCGGCAGGGCGCAGACCCTGATCGTTTCCCCGACGCGTAACAGGAACACTGAAGAGGGTATTCACGATGGCTAAAGCAGCTACCCCCAAGAAGGCCCCGGCGGCAGCCGCCAAGGCCGCAGCAGAGCCCAAGGCGGCTGCCCCCAAGGCAGCGGCTGCACAGGCACCGGCAGTCAAGAAGGCCGCTCCCGCCAAGGCAGCGGCTCCCAAGGCCGCAGCGGCCAAGGCACCTGCCGCGCGCGCAGCCGCGACCGGCGCAGTCGGCCAGCTTCGCCAGGTCATCGGCGCCGTCGTCGACGTGTCGTTCGATGAAGGCCAGTTGCCGGCGATCCTGAACGCGGTCGAAACCGACAATCAGGGCGTCCGCCTCGTTCTCGAAGTGGCGCAGCATCTCGGTGAGAACACCGTTCGCTGCATCGCGATGGACTCGACCGAAGGTCTCGTTCGCGGCCAGAAGGTCACCGATACCGGCGCACCCATCACGGTGCCGGTCGGACCCGAAATGCTGGGCCGCATCATCAACGTCATCGGCGAGCCGATCGACGAGGAAGGCCCGGTCCACGGCGTCGAGATGCGTCCGATCCACGCACCGGCTCCCGAATATGTCGAGCAGTCGACGGACTCGGCTATCCTCGTCACCGGTATCAAGGTCATCGATCTTCTGGCTCCTTACGCCAAGGGCGGCAAGATCGGCCTGTTCGGCGGCGCGGGCGTCGGCAAGACCGTTCTGATCCAGGAACTGATCAACAACATCGCGAAGGCCCATGGCGGCTACTCGGTGTTCGCCGGCGTTGGCGAGCGCACCCGCGAAGGCAACGATCTCTATCACGAGTTCATCGAATCGGGCGTCAACAAGAAGGGCGGCGGCGAAGGCTCCAAGGCCGCACTCGTCTACGGCCAGATGAACGAGCCGCCCGGTGCGCGCGCGCGCGTCGGTCTGACCGGTCTGACCGTCGCCGAATATTTCCGCGACCAAGGCCAGGACGTTCTGTTCTTCGTCGACAACATCTTCCGCTTCACGCAGGCGGGTTCGGAAGTGTCCGCGCTTCTCGGCCGTATTCCTTCGGCCGTGGGCTATCAGCCGACGCTGGCGACCGACATGGGCGCCCTGCAGGAGCGCATCACCACGACGACCAAGGGCTCGATCACGTCCGTGCAGGCCATCTACGTGCCCGCCGACGACTTGACCGATCCGGCGCCGGCAACCTCGTTCGCCCATCTGGACGCAACGACGACGCTGAACCGCTCGATCGCCGAAAAGGGCATCTACCCGGCCGTCGATCCGCTCGACTCCACGTCGCGCATGCTCGACCCGCAGATCGTCGGCGAAGAGCACTATGCGGTGGCCCGTGACGTCCAGCAGACGCTGCAGCGCTACAAGTCGCTTCAGGACATCATCGCGATCCTGGGCATGGACGAGCTGTCCGAAGAGGACAAGCTGACCGTGGCCCGCGCCCGCAAGATCGAGCGCTTCCTGTCGCAGCCCTTCTTCGTGGCTGAAGTCTTCACCGGCGCGCCGGGCAAGCTGGTCGACCTCGCGGACACCATCAAGGGCTTCAAGGGCCTGGTGGCCGGTGAGTACGATCACCTCCCGGAGGTGGCGTTCTACATGGTCGGTTCGATCGACGAAGCCGTCGAGAAGGCCCAGAAGCTGGCAGCGGAAGCAGCCTGACGATGGATGAAGACTCCGGCGAGGACTTCTGCTGCGCGGACTTTGAGGACGTGACGGCGGGCTTGCCGGAGGAAGCGTCGCCTTCGCTTTTCGTGAACGACGACGGTGTGCTGATGCTCACCGTCGGGACGATCGAGACGGATGAAGGCTTCGCTTTCATGGACCACGCGGTCCTGTTCTGCCCGTTCTGCGGAACGCAGTTGCAGGACGCCGGTAAGATAGCTGGGAAGGTCGGTCACTGATGGCCAGTTTCAAATTCGATCTCGTTTCGCCTGAGCGGCTTCTGGTCTCGGAAGAGGTCGAGTCCGTGATCATTCCGGCTACGGAAGGCGAGATGACGGTCATGGCAAACCATGCGCCGGTGATGACCACCATCAAGCCGGGTGTCGTGACGGTGAAGGCCGCGTCGGGCTCCGAGGAGCGCTATGTGGTGTTCGGCGGCTTTGCCGACATCCTGCCGTCGGGCTGCACGCTTCTGGCGGAATCCGCGACCCGCGTGAAGGACATCGACCGCGACGAGCTTTCGCGCCGTATCCAGGACGCCAAGGAGGACGTGAACGACGCGCAGGACGACGCGACCCGCACCAAGGCCGAGCAGTTCCTGGCTCAGCTTGCGACCCTGCAGGACGCCGTCTGAGAGCCCTTTTCGGACCCGCACGTTTTGATGAAGGCCGGCGCAAGCCGGCCTTTCGCGTTTGGGCTCCCGAACGCGCAAAAGCCGATCGGCGATTGGCGTACAGCCACATTTTCCCTGAAACCATCGCGTAGCGTGCCCGTTCGGGACAGGGGCGCGCGAACATGGAGATGGACATGACTGGTTTGAGAGCGGCTACGCGGCGAGGAGTCCTGGCAGCGGCATCCGCGATCTGGCTCACCACCGCAGCTTATGCCGACGATGCGACGCTCGAAGCGGGCCGTGGCTATACCGAGCAGTTTCAAAAGGGCAGTTTCGACGAACTGTGGGAGCGCATGTCCGACGAGATGAAGACGGCGCTGCAGTCGCCGCAATCGCTGGCCGATGTTCATGAAACGCTGGCGGCGCAGGTCGGCGAAGAGACGAGCGTTCTGTCCGAAACCTCGGACGAGCAGGGCGGGTTGCGCATCTACCTGCGCACAGCGCAGCACGAGAACACCGAGACCCCGGTTATCACGCAATTCGCGCTCGACGAGGAAGACCGCATCTACGGCTTCTTCGTACGCCCGGCGCAGGACGCAGCCGAATCGCGTTTCCTCGACTATGAGACGAAGGCCGATCTGCGCCTCCCGTTCGAGGGCCGCTGGACGGTCGTCTGGGGCGGTCGCACGCCGAATCTGAACTACCACGCGGTCGTGAGCGAGCAGCGTTTCGCCTCCGACTTCCTGATCCAGTTGGATGGCTCCACCCACAAGGGCGAGGGGCTGGTTCTGGAGGATTATCATTGCTGGGACCGGCCGATCTTGGCGCCAGCCAGAGGCGCGGTGGTCGCTGCGGAAAATGCGCTTCCCGACCAGCCGATCGGCGAGATGGACCCCGAAAAGCCTGCCGGCAACCACGTCGTGCTCGATCTCGGCAATGACGAGTATCTGTTCCTCGCGCACCTCAAGCAGGGAAGCGTCGAGGTAAAGGTCGGGGATACGGTGGAAAGCGGCCAGCAGATCGGCACCTGCGGAAACAGCGGCAACACCTCTGAGCCCCATCTGCACGTTCACATGCAGAATACGCCGGATCTCACCAAGGGCGAGGGGTTGCCGGCCTTCTTCAATCGCTACGTCGCCGATGGCGAGGCCGTGGAGCGCGGCGAGCCGCAACAGGGGCAGGTCATCGAGCCCGCTGATGACGACTAAGTGAGGCTCGCCGCCTACTCCACCAGATGGCGGAAGGCGGCGACGACTTCTTCATAGACCTTGCGCTTGAAGGGAACGATCAGGCCCGGCAGGTCCTCCATGCGACGCCATGCCCACGCCTCGAACTCGGCCTCGTGGCCGCCGGGCGGCGGGTTGATGCGGATCTCGCTCTCGTCGCCATGGAAGCGGAAGGCGAACCACTTTTGCGTCTGGCCGCGATATCTGCCCTTCCAGGCTGTGCCGACCCTTTCGGCGGGCAGGTCGTAATTCACCCAACCGGGCGTCTCGGCAAGCAACGCGGCGCTCTCGATGCCGGTCTCCTCGAAGAGCTCGCGTCTGGCAGCCTCAAGCGGCTCCTCGCCCTTGTCGATGCCACCCTGCGGCATTTGCCAGAGATAGGTTTCGTCGGCCATCTCGCTCTTGTCGTCGGGCGTGCGGCGCCCGACCCAGACGAGACCGTCGGCGTTGAGGATCATCACGCCCACGCAGGGGCGATAGGGCAGCGTCTCGGGATCGACCGGCTTGTTGGTCTTCGCCATGGATCAGCCTTTCTCGGGGTCGGTTGCAATGGCGGAGATCGGCACGATCTCGATGCCGCGGCGCTTGGCTTCCTGGATCCATGTCGCGACCGCATCGACGGTGACGTCGAAGGCGGAGCCGGTTCCGACCGCGAACCCCTTGGCGCGTGCGGTGCGCTCCAGATCGTCCAGCTTCTTCAGGATCGCGCCGCGCTCGCGCTCCGTATCGATCGCCATGTCAGCGGCCGCATAGGGAAGGCCGGTCTTCGCCGCCATGTCCGGCGCGATGCTGCGCGCGGACGAGCCGTCGTCGAGGTACATCAGGCCGCGCTTGGCGAGCTCCGTGAAGAAGGGCTGCATCGCCGCGTCGTCGGTGACGAAACGCGCGCCCATGTAGTTCATGACGCCGGTATAGTTGGTGATGCGCGACAAGGCCCAATAGAGCCGGTCGCGGTTTTCCGCCGGTTGCGCGTCGACCGTCAGCGTGTTGCGGCCCGGATCGACCTGCGGATAGTCGAACGGTTCGAGCGGCACCTGCATGACGATCTCGTGGCCGGCCTGCCGCGCCGATTGCATCCAGCGGTCGAGGCTGTTGCCTCCGGAGGCGAAAGCGAGCGTCACCTCCGGCGGCAACCGCGAAATCGCGGTCTGTGTGCCTGTCTGAGAGACGCCGAGGCCGCCGATGACGATCGCGACGCGCGCGCCGCGCGTGCCCGACCACGGCCTTGCATAGACGTCGAAAGGACGGCGTCCGTCGGCGGCGCGGACCGGAAGCGGTCCACCCTCGCTGTCTTCGATCAGCGCGCGGTCCGGCAGGTGCGCGACGCGCAGATCCTGGCCGAGGGACGACGGATCGCGCACGATGATGACGCTGCTCGCGGGCGCGTCGCCCTGTTCGACCTTGATGATCGAGGGACCGGTGTTGTCCGTCCGCTCGGGATAGGCCGATGTGCTTGTGCGTGCCGGCGGCAGAGCGCTTTCGGTCGGCGCGGATGCTGCGTCAGGCGTCGAGACGACCACTTGCGGCGGCGTGCGCAGCGGTTGCTTGTCGAAGGCCACGAAACCGGCGACCGCAACGATGCAGAGCCCCGCCATCGCCAGCACCACCTGGCCCCGGCGCGGCAAATGCGGGCCCTGCCGATCCGGCTTTCGCGCGCCGAGCCCCAGCGGGCGATCGATGTCCTTGTCGAGGGGGTTCTTGCTCACGAGCGGCAACCGCGTTCAGGCCGTCGGGTGGGCGATTCGTGAATCCGCGCCGGCGCTCGATGAGAGAACGCCGACGCGGGTAAACTACGGTTCCGGCCCCGATGCCGGAACGCGAACGCTTTACTGGTTCAGGACGGCCCGGTCGGGGTTGGGGGGAAAGGCCGCGTCCGTCTTCGTGCCACGCAGCAATTCGAACGCGTAGTTCAACTGGACGTCATCCTTGGGATCCGGCGGAACGTAGGCGACCGAACCCGAGCCGGCCTCATCTTCCTGGTTGCCCTTGATGTGGCCGCGCAGGTCGGACTCGCCGCGCGAGACATCCTGGCCGAGCAGGTCTTCCGGAAGCGGCTGATCGACCTTGATGTCGGGCGTGATGCCCTTGCCCTGGATCGATGTGCCGGCCGGCGTGTAGTAGAGCGCGGTCGTCAGGCGAAGCGCGCCGTTCTCGGCGAGCGGGATAATAGTCTGCACCGATCCCTTGCCGAAGGACTGCGTGCCCAGAACCGTCGCACGACGATGATCCTGAAGCGCACCGGCCACGATCTCGGACGCACTGGCGGACCCGCCATTGATCAGGACAATAACCGGCTTGCCGTCGATCGTATCGCCGGGACGCGAGTCGAAGCGCGTGATGTTCTTCGGATCGCGCCCACGGGTCGAGACGATCTCGCCACGGTCGAGGAACGCGTCGGACACGCTCACCGCCTGGTCCAGCAGACCGCCGGGGTTGAGGCGAAGGTCGAGAACGTAGCCCTTGAGCTTGTCGTCCGGGATGTTCTTCTTGATGTCGGCGATCGCCGCCTCGAGGTCGTCGAGCGTCTTTTCCGTGAAGGAATTGATCTTGAGGTAGCCGATATCCTCTTCGACGCGATGGCGCACGGCCTTCACCTTGATGACGTCGCGAACGATCGTCAGCTTGATCGGCTGTGTCGCGCCTTCGCGCAGGATGGTCAGCTCGATCGGTGTGTTGACCGCGCCGCGCATCTTGTCGACCGCGTCGGACAACGTCATGCCGCGGATTTCCTCGCCGTCGATTTCGGCGATCAGGTCGCCCGACAGAACACCGGCGCGCTCGGCCGGCGTGCCTTCGATCGGCGCGATGACCTTCACCAGCTCGTTTTCCATCGAGACTTCGATGCCGAGGCCGCCGAATTCACCACGCGTCTGGACACGCATGTCCTTGGCGGCATCCGGGTTGAGATAGGAGGAGTGCGGATCGAGCGAGGTGAGCATGCCGTTGATGGCGCTCTCAACCAGCTTCTTCTCTTCCGGCGGTGTCACATATTGTGCCCGCACGCGCTCGAAGATGTCGCCGAAGATCGCCAGTTGGCGATAGGTTTCCGAACCCGCCGCGATTGCCGGCGATCCCGCGGAACCATAGACGAGGCTCATCGCGGATGCGCCCATCAGGGCGCCGGCAAACAGAAGCGACAACTTACGTATCATTTCCTGTCCTTCCAGAAATGCGGTCCGCCCACCATGGAGCCGGATCGACGGGTTTTCCTTCCTTGCGGAACTCGACGTAGAGTTCCGGACCGGCGCTTCCATCACCGAAGGCCACAGCGCTCGCCACTCTCGCTTCGCCCATCAAGCCAACGGGCTCTCCGGCGATGACCGACTGGCCAGGCGAAACGCTGATTCGACCCATCCCCGCCAGAACAATATGATAACCATCGCCCGCATTGAGGATCAAGAGTTGGCCGTAGGAGCGGAACGGTCCTGCGTAAAGGATCGAGCCGTCCACCGGTGCGGTTACGATTGCGGTAGAATGTGTCGCAAGCATGTCGCCTTGCAGCGTTCCGCCGCTCTCGTCCTCGGCGCCGAAGCGCCTCGCGATCTGGCCCGACACCGGCAGCCCGACCTGCCCGCGCATGGCGGAGAACGGCATGGAATTGCCAAGCAATGGCTGTTGCAGCGTCTGGGCGGGCGGCGTTGCGCCATCTTCCTCGCCCAGCGAGGCCATTCGCGCCTGTTCCTCCGCCTTCTTGGTGGCGATCTCGATCTCGCCTTCGAGCGCGTCGATGAGTTCACGCAGCGTGGTAGCCTCGCTCGCCAGTTCGGCGGCGCGGCTTTCCTCTGTCACCAGCATCTCTTCGGATTTCGCCTGAAGGCGCGCCTTTTCATCAAGAAGAAGTGATAGTCGCTGCTGCTCAGACGCTTGTTCCTCGACGGTTGCCATGAGCCGTGCGCGCTCGCTCTCGATGGTGGCGACGATGCGCGACAACTCCTTCAGATCGCCCATCAGGATTTCCGTCTCGCCGCGCAGTTCGGGCACGACGGCGGCAAGCAGGATCGAGCTGCGCACCGACGACAGCGCATCCTCCGGGCGGACGAGAATCGCCGGTGGCGGATTGAGACCGATGCGCTGGAGCGCGCCGAGCACTTCGGCGAGAACACCGCGTCGCTCGGAAAGCGACTCGCGCAATCCGCTCTCCTGAAAGCGCAGGCCTTCCAGCCGCGCCGCGATGTCGGATGCGTCCTGGCTGAGTTTGCGCTCGGTCTTTGCCGCCTGCACGAGCGCTGCCGAGATGGAGGCGTTGTCCTTGCGAATGGACTCGATTTCGGAGGCGATGGCCACGCGGCGCTCTTCGGAAAGCGTCAGCGCCTGCGTGATGCGCTCGAGTTCCAGCGTGCTCGCGGCGTGCCTGGTCGCGAGCTCGGGTGCTTCCTGCGCGCTCCCGATGGAGGGGAAGAGAAACGCTGCCGCCAGCGCCATCGCTGCGGCCCGTTTGAAGGCTGGGCGCATTGTCGTCCTGGACATCGTCTGCTTCGTTGCGGACAGACGCTAGAGCGGCTTCGTTAACGAACCATCAACCATGGTATCGTGGCGGCTCGCAAACCCCGCGTCAAACCGCGCACTGTGGAAAGGCGGGATACCGACGCGGCTCAACTGCGATGATAGGGATGGCCGGAGAGGATCGTCGCGACGCGATAGAGCTGTTCTGCAAGCATGACGCGCACGAGCTGGTGCGGCCATGTCTGGGCGCCGAACGAAATCACGAGGTCGGCTGCATCGCGCGATGTTGGCGCGTGCCCGTCCGGGCCGCCGATGGCGAAAATGAGCTGTTTGCGGCCGCCGTCGCGCAAATTGGCGATGCGGCCGCTCAGATCTTCGGAAGAGGGGTTCTTTCCGCGTTCGTCGAGCAGGAACAGGACGGAGTCGCGGCGCATCGCATCGAGGGATACGGCTTCCTCGCGGCAGCGATCCGCCGCCTGGCGCGCACGGCTTTCCACGATCTCGGTTACGCCCGAGAATTCAAGACCGATCGATGGACCGCTCTTGGAAAAGCGGTCGAAATACCGGTCGGCGAGCTCTCTTTCGGGGCCGGCCTTCATCCGGCCCACGGCGTGGACTCCGATACGCATGCAGCCTTTCCCCAAAGCCTTCCCTTTCGGGAAAGGCTTCTAGTGGACGGTTTCCTCGTCCAGGTCGGGCGTCTGCCACATCTTCTCGATGTTGTAGAATTCCCGGACTTCCGGACGGAACACGTGGACGATGATGTCGCCCGCGTCGATCAGAACCCAGTCGGCGCTGTTGAGACCTTCGACCTTGGGCATGCCCAGGCCGGCATCCTTCAGAGCCTTGATCAGGTGATCCGCGGCTGCCGATACGTGACGGTTGGACCGTCCCGACGCGACGACCATGTAGTCACCGAGGCTGGATTTCTTCTGGATGTTGATCGAGATGATGTTTTCGGCCTTGGAGTCGTCGAGACTGGCAAGAACGATGTCGAGGGCGCGAGACGCGTCGGCCATGCCGCCGATCTCGGCCGGGGAGGGCTGGATTTCCGCCTTCTTCCGCAATGCTGTTCTCAGTGTTTTTCCTTTCCAACAAGAACAAGCCGGTCAGACACGTGTTTATGTCCGACAGGATATAGATAGGCAGAGTCGTGCCACAGTTTCAAGACGCCCGAATGGCGCATGCTGACAGCTCACTGCCGGGCAGGCGCCGATGACGGGCCGGTCTCGTTTCCAAAGCCCAGTTCAACCGGGAGAGGCACTTGCGCGGTCATAGGCGCAAATGTTCCTGTCTCGTCTGCCGGAACCGGGGAGTTGCGGGCGATCCGTAGCATCACGAAGCCGCAGAAGATAGAAGCAATCGCGATCGCGACCCACATGAAGGCCTGCGTGCCGTAGACCGCCGTCAGCACGGTGCCGATGCCGGGCACGAAGAACCCGGATACCGACCACGCGAACAGCATCGTGCTCGACAATGCGACGAGGTCGTCCTTGCCGGCGCGGTCGTTGGCATGCGCGGAGGAGAGCGAATAGATCGATTCCGACGCGCCGCTCCAGACGATGTAGATCGGGATCATGACCAGCAGGGAACGCCCGTCGAAAATGCCGGCCGCGATGCCGGCGATCACGACGAGCAGCGCCGCTGCGACAAGCACGTATCTGCGGTCCGTCCGGTCGGAAATCCAGCCGAACGGCAATTGGAACAGCAGCGTGCCGAGCGGCATCGCGAACATGAGAGTGGCCACCTGCGCCTGATTGTAGCCGCTTGCCGTGGCATGGATCGGTGCGAAACCGGCGATCATCATCGACAGGCCGCCGACCGCCATCATGCCCGCGACGCCCACCGGCGAGATCGACCATGCCCGCGAGAACGCCACCGAGGCGCTTTCCGGCGGCGGTGGCGGCGGCAGGCGCGTCAAGCCGATCGGCAGGATGGACAGGGCCGTGAAGACGATGCCGACGAGCGGCGCGGTCGTGCCCGAGATGTCGAGCCAGCCCATGATGTAGGAGCCGATGCCGAGGCCGACGATGTAGCAGACGTAGAAGATCGCCATCACCCGGCCGCGTATGCGGTTCTCGACGGCGTCGTTCAGCCAGCTCTGCGCTACGATGAACATGCCGCAGATGGCGAAGCCGTAGAGCGCGCGCGCGGCGACCCAGACGACCGGCATCACGCCGGCGCCGACCGCCGCGTTCGACAGCACGATCAGCGCCGAGAAGATCATGAAGGCGCGGGCGTGGCCGACCCGGCGCACGAGCCATCCGGTCAGGAGGCAGCCCGCGATGCCGCCTGCCGACAGCCCGGTCAGGATGCCGCCGGCCCAGGTCGGATCGAAACCGGCCATGCCCAGGCGAACCGGGATATAGGCGAACATCAGCCCGTTGCCGACCGCCACCAGCGCAAGCGATATGATCACGCTCGCGACCGCCAGCGGGCTCGCGGCACCCTCCGGGACAGGCGTGGACGCCACATTTCGTGCGGGCTGTATGGACACATCGCTCATCGCCGGAAATTGCGCTGAGAAAAGCAAACGCGTGGCGGCAATTGCGACATCAAATGCGTGGCCCGAGACATAGGCCGTGCTGGATCAATCGCCGATCAGTCCCGGGCCGCTTCCCGCAGCGCCGTCGAGGACAGCGACGAGCGTGGGCCGTGGATGAAAGTCCACGCCGGCGCACGCATGCGGGCAAGGCGTGGCGCGTCTTTTTCATCGACGCGGGCATAGTCGAACGTCTTGGCCATGACCGACGAGATCAGCGAGAGCGTCGATCCCGGCCGGTCTATCACGGCGATCGGGAACGTCGTCGCGATCTCGCGCCAGCGCTGCCAGCGATGAAACTGGGCAAGGTTGTCGGCACCCATGATCCAGACGAAATCGACGCCCGGATTGCGGGCATGGATCAGCGCCAGAGTGTCGGCTGTGTAGCGGACGTTGAAGGCTGCCTCGAAGGCGGTCACCTTGATGCGCGGATCTTCCGCGATGGCCTCGGATTTCGCGATGCGCTCGGTGAGCGGGGCCAGTTCCCGCCCCGATTTGAGCGGGTTTCCCGGCGTCACGATCCACCAGAGCTGATCGAGACGAAGCGCGCGCAACGCAATCTCGGCCACCAGCGCGTGCCCGGCATGAGGCGGGTTGAACGACCCCCCGAACAGCCCGACCTGCATGCGCTTTTCGACGTGCGGCATGCGCAGATATTGGGCGGAGACGCCAGATGGCATCAGGGTCGGAGACTTTGCTTGAGATCGACGCGCTGCCCCTCATCCCCCTGCCGGGACCTTCTCCCCGTGAACGGGGAGAAGGGGATTGGCCGCGACGTCGCCGCTTCCTTCTCCCCGTTCACGGGGAGAAGATGCCCGCAGGGCAGATGAGGGGCAGCGCCAAGGCCGGCCAAGTATGTCACGGCCGCACCTGCCCGGTGCCGCGCACGCGATATTTGAACGAGGTGAGCTGCTCGACGCCGACCGGCCCCCGCGCGTGCATCTTGCCTGTCGCGATGCCGATTTCGGCGCCCATGCCGAACTCGCCGCCATCGGCGAACTGGGTCGAGGCGTTGTGCAGCAGGATCGCGGAATCGATCTCGGCGAAGAAGCGTTCCACCACGCCTGTGTCTTCGGCGACCACCGCTTCGGTGTGGTGCGACGACCAGTGCTCGATGTGATCGATCGCCTCTCCGACGCCATCGACCAGCTTTACCGAAATGATCGCGTCGAGATATTCGGTCGACCAGTCCGCGTCCGTTGCCGCGTTCGCGTCGGCATAGGCGGCGCGAACCTCGTCGCTGGCGCGGATTTCGCAGCCGGCCGCCTTCAGCGCATCGAGGATGGGCACGAGATGGGTGGACGCCACGGCACGATCGACCAGAAGCGTCTCGGCCGATCCGCAGATACCGGTGCGGCGCATCTTGGCGTTCACCGCGATCGACACCGCCATGTCGAGCTTCGCAGATTTGTCGATGTAGAGATGGCAGATGCCCTCCAGATGCGCGAAGACCGGCACGCGGGCCTCGGTCTGCACGCGCTCGACGAGGCTCTTGCCGCCGCGCGGCACGATCACGTCGAGATTGCCGGAGAGCCCTTTCAGCATCTCGCCGACGGCCTTGCGGTCGGTGGTCGGCACGAGCTGGATCGCTGCCTCGGGGAGCTTCGCGGCCTTCAGGCCCTCGACCAGGCAGGCGTGGATCGCCGTCGAGGAATTGACCGAATCCGAGCCGCCGCGCAGGATCACGGCGTTGCCCGCCTTGAGGCACAGCGCGCCGGCATCCGCGGTCACGTTCGGGCGGCTTTCATAGATGACGCCGATGACACCCAAGGGCGTGCGCACGCGCTCGATGTGGAGCCCGTTGGGACGATCCCACTCGGCCATCACGTCGCCGACCGGATCCTTCAGCTCGGCGATCGCCCGAATGCCGTCCGCCATCGCGCGCACGCGGTCGGGCGTCAGCTTGAGCCGGTCCATGAAGGAGGCAGACAACCCCGCCTCCTCGCCATTGGCGAGGTCGATGGCGTTGGCGTCGAGGATCGCCTGCTCGTTGCGCATGATCGCGTCGGCCATCGCGACGAGTGCCGCGTGCTTGCGCTCGGCACTTGCCATGGCGAGCGGGCGGGCGGCGGCGCGCGCATTGCGGCCGATGCCAGCCATGACGGCGACGATGTCCTCATTCGCATTGTCATGCGTCTTGAGCATTGCTCATTCCTCCGCGTCGAGCGCGTTATCGAGCGACCGCGACATCACCATATCGTCGCGATGAACCATGGCCGAGCGGGCTTCGTAGCCGAGCACGGTTTCGATCTCCGCAGTCTTCAGTCCAGCGATCCTTACGGCATCCGCTGCGTCATAGGCAACAAGGCCGCGCGCGATCTCGCCGCCGGCAGCATCGAGAATGGCGACGGTGTCGCCACGCGAAAACTGGCCGGAGACGAGCGTCACGCCGGCGGGCAGAAGCGACTTGCCGGACAAAAGCGCGCGTACCGCGCCGGCGTCGACCGTGATGCGGCCGGCGGGCTCCAGATTGCCGGCGATCCAGGTCTTGAAGCCCCGTACCGGCGTCGCGCTCGCCTTGAACCATGTGGCGCGCTCGCCGGCGTCGATCGCGGCCAGCGGGTTGAGACGGTCGCCTGCGGTGATGACCATCGTCGTGCCGGCCGTCGTCGCGATCTTGCCGGCGTCGAGCTTGGTGCGCATGCCGCCGCGCGAGAATTCGGACGCCGCCGCACCCGCCATCGCCTCGATCTCGGGCGTGATGCGTTCGACCAGCGGGATGAATCTCGCGTCGGGATTGTGGGCCGGCGGCGCATCGTAGAGCCCGTCGATGTCGGAAAGCAGGACCAGCAGGTCCGATCCCATCATGGTCGCGACGCGCGCCGCCAGACGATCATTGTCGCCGTAGCGGATTTCGGAGGTGGCGACCGTGTCGTTCTCGTTGATGACCGGCACGGCCTTGAGCTTCAAAAGCGTCGAGATCGTCGCGCGCGCGTTGAGATAGCGGCGGCGCTCCTCTGTGTCGCCGAGCGTGACGAGCACCTGGCCCGACTTCAGACCCTGGCGCGAGAGTTCTTCCGACCATGCCCCGGCAAGCGCGATCTGGCCCACGGCTGCTGCTGCCTGGCTTTCCTCGAGCCGTAGCGCGCGGGACTGGAGGCCGAGGATGGTCCGGCCAAGCGCGATCGCGCCCGACGAGACGACGAGCACATCCGCGCCTTTCGACGAAAGGTCCGCGACGTCCGCGACCAGCGAGGCCAGCCACTCACGCTTGAGACCGGCCTTGCGGTCGACGAGCAGCGCCGAGCCGATTTTTACGGTGATGCGGTTGAAGGAGGAGAGCGTGTTCATGAACTCGACCTGATAAGCTGCGGTCCTTCGCGCCCCCCTCTGTCCTGCCGGACATCTCCCCTACGAGGGGGGAGATCAGCTTGTCGCAAAGGTCGAAGCGCATGATCTCCCCCCGTGTGGGGGAGATGTCCGGCAGGACAGAGGGGGGCACCGTAGAACGAAGACATATCCGCGACGGCCTCGTTTTACTTCACCCAGCGATCGTCTTCGACCGGGGCTTCTTCGGCCCGGGCGTCCTCGACGACCGACATCAAGGCGCGCAACGTGGGCTCGACGCCCTCGCCGGTCACCGCCGAGAGCACGATCGGGGCGCGGCCGGCGGCGCGCTTGAGGGCGGCGAGCTTCTTCTTGCGCTCATCGGCGTCGAGCGTGTCGGCCTGGCTGAGCGCGACGATCTCCAGCTTGTCGGCGAGGCCGTTGCCATAGGCTTCGAGTTCGCCGCGCACGGTCTTGTAGGCCTTGCCGGGATGTTCTTCCTGCGCCGAGACGAGGTGCAGCAGCACGCGCGTGCGCTCGACGTGGCCGAGGAAGCGGTCGCCGATGCCGATGCCTTCATGCGCGCCCTCGATGAGGCCCGGAATGTCGGCAATGACGAATTCGCGCGCGTCGATGCGCGCCACGCCGAGGCCCGGATGCAGCGTCGTGAACGGATAGTCCGCGATCTTCGGCTTCGCGGCCGTGACCGCCGCCAGGAAGGTCGACTTGCCGGCATTGGGCAGGCCGACGAGACCCGCATCCGCGATCAGCTTGAGGCGCAGCCAGACCGTGCGCTCCTCGCCTTCGAGGCCGGGATTGGCGCGGCGCGGCGCCTGATTGGTCGACGTCTTGAAATGCTGGTTGCCGAAGCCGCCATTGCCGCCCTTGGCGAGCAGATAGCGCTGGCCGATCTCGGTGAGGTCGCAGATCAGCGTTTCGTTGTCTTCCTCGAATATCTGCGTGCCGGCCGGCACCTTCAACACCACGTCGGGACCCTTGGCACCGCTGCGGTTGCGGCCCATGCCATGCGTGCCGGTCTTGGCCTTGAAATGCTGTTGGTAGCGATAGTCGATCAGCGTGTTGAGGCCATCGACCGTCTCGGCCCAGACATCGCCGCCACGGCCGCCATCGCCGCCGTCCGGTCCGCCGAACTCGATGAACTTCTCGCGCCGGAACGACACGGAGCCCGCCCCGCCGTCGCCGGAGCGGATATAGACCTTGGCTTGATCGAGAAACTTCATCGGATTAACAATCTGCGGTTCTGTCTGGTCTTGGGTGTGTCCGATGCTCTAGCGCATGGTGTCGACAAGAGCGAGGGCGGAATCGCGCTGGTTCGGGCGAAATGGGAGGCAAATGGCCATGAAATGCGTCAGCTACAACATCCAGTTCGGTTTCGGCATCGACGCCCAATACGATCTCGACCGCGTCGTCGAGGCCGTACGGGGCGCCGACGTGATCGCGCTGCAAGAGGTGACGCGCAACAGCCCGATGAACCAGGGGCGCGACATGGTGGCGGATATCCGCGCCATGCTGCCCGACTACTTCGCCGTCTATGGCCCCAATTTCGAAGCTGAGATGGGGTCGCACCTGAAGGACGGCAAGGCGATCGATGTGCGGCTGCAATTCGGCAACATGATCCTGTCGAGGACGCCGATCCTGTCGTCGCGCAACCTTCTGCTTCCGCGCACGCGCAGCTACGACAAGCTCAATCTCCAGCGTGGTGCGCTCGAAGCGCTGATCGACACGCCGTTCGGGCCGGTGCGCTTCTACTCGACCCATCTCGACCATCGCGGCGCCGACGAGCGGCTGATGCAGATACGCTTCCTGATGGATCGTGTGCTTGGCTATCCCATGGAGGGCGGATCGCTGACCGGCGTTGCCGAAATGGGCTTTACCGATCCCCCGCACCCGGAAGCTTTCGTGCTGATGGGCGATTTCAACATGCTGCCCGGATCACCGGAATATGTCGCGGTCGCGGGTCAGGTCGATCATGAGTTCGGGACGCCGACCGTGTCGCGCTTCGCCGTGGATGCAGCGCTTCGCGTGGACGCAGAGCCCGGGACGACCTGCGTCAATCTCGAGGATCCCGCAGACACCTCACGCCACAAGCGTATCGACTATTGCTTCGTCCACGCATCCATCGCGTCGCGTATCAAGGCGTTTCGCGTGGACCAGCAGGCCATCGGTTCGGATCACAAGCCGGTGTGGGTCGAACTGGGCTGATACTCAGCGCATCGTGTCGGGCAGCCACGTGGCGAGTTCCGGGACGTAGATCAGCAGGACGACCATCAGCATCGACGCGGCCACGAAGGGCCAGACGCCGCCGAAGATGCGACTGGCGGGCACCCCCGTCACGCGCTCCAGCACGAATACGTTGAGGCCGATCGGCGGGGTCAGCATGGCGATTTCCATCACCACCACCAGGTAGATGCCGGTCCAGATCGGATCGTAGCCGATGGCGAGCGTGATCGGCAGGACCAGGGGGAGCGTCAGGATCAACATGCCGAACGTGTCCATGATCGCGCCGAGCAGCAGGTAGATCAGCGCCAGCGCCAGCATAACGACCTGCGGCGACGCATCGAGGTCTGACACCAACCCGACCACCGCGTCAGTGAGGCGCGTCTGGACGAGGAAGCGCGACAGGACCACGCCACCCGCCAGGATCAGGAAGATGGCGGCCGAGGTGCGGATCGTTTCCTTCAGGGCGTCACGCGTCGCGGCGAATGTCAGGCGCCGGCTGGCGAATGCGATGATGAAAACGCCAAGCACGCCCACGCCGGACGCCTCGGTCGGTGTGAAAATCCCGGCATAGATGCCGCCGATGACGAGAACGAAAATCAGGATCACGGAGATCAGGCCGACCGCCAGTTGGGAGAGCGGACGTCGGTCCTCCTCGTACGTGGCCTGCACGGTGGCGACCGACGGATATTGGCGGCGCTGCACCATCACCGTCGCGGCATAGAGAAGCGTCAGCATGATGCCGGGAATGATGCCGGCGATGAACAGCGCGCCGATGGAGGTTTCGCTCCACACGCCGTAGATGACCAGCGGCACGCTGGGCGGAATGATAATCGCGAGGGTTGCGGCACTGGCGACCGTTCCCGTCGCCAGCCGCTCGGTATAGCCGCGCTTGATCATCTGCGGCACGGCGATGTTGCCCATGGTGGCGACGGCGGCGACGCTGGAACCCGTAACGGCGCCGAACCCGGCGGATGCCAGAACGGTCGAGACCCCAAGCCCGCCCGGCAGGCGCCGTGTCGCGCGCTGGGCCAGCGAGAAAATGTCCTCGGCGAGCCCGGCGTGGAAGATGAGCTGGCCCATGAGGATGAACAGCGGGACGGCGATGAACAGGAAGTTCGTGCCATTGTCCCACAGCACGATCGATATCTGCGTCAGCGCCTGCGAGGGGCCGGAAAGGATCGCGTAGCCGATCGCGCCGGCGCCCAGCAGGGCATAGGCCACCGGCATTCCAAGGACGACGACGACCAGCATGGCGGCCATCACCACGATGCCGAGAGTGAGCGGATCCATCAGCCCTGCGCCTTTTCGTCGGTCCTGAACGCCCGGATGAATTCAGCCAGCGCAGACAGCCCGGCCGAGAAGGCGATGAACGCCGCGAAGGGCCAGAACGGGATGTTGATCATCTCGGCGCGGTCGCTGTAGCGTGCCATGTCAAGCGCAAGCAACGCCACCGCATAGGCGATCGCCAGAGCGACGAACCCGGTCAGGATATGGCGCAGGCTGGTCCAGATACGCTCCACCCGCCGCCCCTTGAACAATCCGTCGAGAAGACCGACGCGGATGTGCTGGTTGGCAAGGCTGACGCCCGGCAGGCCGGCGATGACGACGAGTAGAAGCAACAGCTCCTTGACGTCGTTTCCCCAGCGCAGCGGCAGGTTCAGGACGTAGCGGAACACCACGTCGCCGGCGACCAGCAGCGCAAGGCCCGGCAGGACGATGTAGGTGATCCAGCCTTCGAAGAAATCGACGATGCGCTGCATGATACGCTACTGCGCCGCCGGCAGAAGCCCGGACACAGGCGACTTGACCGTCACCTCGAACATCTCTTCCGCGCTCGCATCGCCATACTCGGCTTCGAGACGGCGAACGTCCTCGATGAGCGCGCGCGCGGGAAGACCGTCCGCTTCGCGCGCCTCGATCCATGCGTCGAGCACCGGCTGCAGGGCGTCGCGCCATGCCTGCTTCTGCGTGTCGTCGAGTTCGATCAGTTCGACATTGTTGTCGCGATAGGTCTGGAGCGCCTGTTCGCGGAACTCGACGCCGAGGCGCTGGCTGACGGCATGGGCGATGTTCTGTTGGAACTGCCCGAACACCGGCTTGAGCTCGTCCGGCAGGCCGGCATAGGCATCGCGATTGATGCAGGTGTCGATGTGCTGGGCGGTGAGCCCGAGGCTCGTGTGATACTTGGCGAGCTCGTAGATCTTGAACGGTACGAAGCCGGGATCGACCCAGATCACTGCGTCCGCGATGCCCTGCTGGAATGCGGTGTAGATTTCCGGGAAGGGAATGTTGAGCGTCGTGATGCCCAGCGCTTCGGCAGCCTCCGGCGGGAACCCCTGCGCGATAACGCGCAGACCCTTGAGGTCTTCCGGCGTGCGGATCGGCTTGTTGCTCATGATGTCGGACACGCCGGCAATCGCGGTGTAGCCATAGAGAACGCCGCGACCTTCCCACTCGGGCACGAAGTATTTCGGGGCCAGATCCTGGATGATGCGGGTTGCCACGACAGGGTTCGACGGCGTGACGAAGGGCAGCTCGAACGCTTTGTGCAGCGGGAAGCCGCTGCCTTCGTAGGAGGTGTAGCAGGCGGCGTAGTCGGTCACTCCGTTGCGTACCGCACGCCAGCCGTCAGCCGCGGCATGCAACGTTCCGCCGTGAAACTCCTCGATGGTCAGCTTGCCGTCCGTGGCTTCCTTCAGCCAGGTGAACCCCTTCGTCCAGACTTCCGGCACCAGCGAGGCGGCAGGGTTGGGCGAGGAGAACTTCAGGGAAACGGCATCGCCCTCATAGGCGATTTCCGGCTCGGCCTCCGGCGCCTTGTGGGCAAGCCAGTCCTCCACGGTGAATGCGTTGGCGGGCGCCGCCGCGAATGCGATTGCGAGGGTCAAAAGCAGACGACGCATGGATTTCACCTTCCTGATTGTGCTTGTCATGACGCGCGGCGGCCGACGACGAGCGTGTCGCCGGCGCGAAGCGTGTTGCTGATGGTGCAGATATCTTCGGCAGCCTCGATGAGGCGGTCCTGGACGTCGCCGTCGAGTTCATCGGAGAAATGCACGACGACCTCGAAACGGCCGAGACGGCTGGGTTCGTCCTCGGCCTTGATGGCCTCCACCTCGACGTCGATGTCGCCCAACTGGCCCAAATCCATGGCGCGGGCAGCGATGCGGACGCTGGCGGCGATGCACGCGGCAAGTGCTGCGCCCTGAATCTCGAGCGGCGTGAAGCCGGCGGCCTTCGGCGAGAAGACCGCTTCGATGATCTGGTCGCGATCATTGGTGACGGTGCACAAGGCCGCGCTTGCGCTGTGTGCCCGCACCTTGGCGGATTTGACTGCCACTGCTCATCCCCTAGCCTGATGCCGAACGGATAGCAGGATTGAGCCTTCAGGTAGAAGGCAATATTTTCCAGCCAAGACGAAATTGTTGGCAACAACGCATCGCCCGGCCGCCTTGGCGGCCGGGTTGCAGCTTCATCCCGGTCTAGACCTGGCCCCAGCTTCTGAGGCTGACCCATGTCCTGCGGTCGAGCGAGTAACGCTCCACGGGCACGCGGCCTGCCGAAATCGATTCCAGCATGCCCTGCCCGGAATACTGGAAGCCGCATTTGTGGATCACGCGGCGCGATGCCGAGTTGATGACCCGGCACGAGACGTGCAGCAGATCGACAGTGGTCGCGCGGAACGCCAGATCGACCAGCGCATGCGCCGCCTCCGTGGCATAGCCGCGGCCCCAATAGGGCTCGCCGATCCAGTAGCCAAGCTCCAGTCCGGCAGCGCGCGGATGGAGCCCGGCGCAACCGATGAAGGCGCCGTTGTCGCCAAGCGCCACAGCGAAGCTGCAACCGGAGATCGAGCCATTGCGCGTTCCGGCGATGAAGGACCGCGCCTCGCGCTCGCCATAGGGGTGCGGCATGCGGCCGAGCATCTCGGCCAGCTTGCGGTTGTTGGCGAGTTCCGCCAGCTCGGGGATATCGTCGTCATGCGGCGGGCGCAGGACGAGGCGCTCCGTCACGAGCACGGGGCAGTCGATGACCAGACTTTCGTCCTCGACGTCTTCCTTCTCGGCAACCATTGGGCAGTCCTCCAGCAAAGAAAAAGGGGAGATGGCGACCCATCTCCCCTGATCCTAATTCTGGACTATCCAGACACCGGTCCCGAGATGGGGCGCCGGTGTCTTGGTGCGGAACCGGCTACTCCGCTGCTTCCTGAATCGGGTTCACCGATACGTAGGTTCGGCCATTTGCTTTGCGCGCAAACGACACCGCACCTTCCGCCACGGCGAAAAGCGTATGATCCTTGCCCATGCCGACATTGGTGCCGGGATGCCACTTGGTTCCGCGTTGACGGATGAGGATGTTTCCGGAGATGACCTTCTCTCCGCCGAACTTCTTCACGCCAAGGCGCTTGGATTCCGAATCGCGACCGTTACGCGACGAACCGCCAGCTTTCTTGTGTGCCATGATGCTACTCCTTTGCGCCCAACCGGACGCCTCAATGTCTCAATGCCCGCATTTGCGGGAAATTTCAATCGTCCGGCGAAATTACTTCGCCAGTTCCTTGGCCTGCTCGCGCCAGTCGCCGATCTGGTCGGCGCTGAACGGCATCGCTTCGTCGATCTTGGCGATGTCCTTGTCGGACAGGCCGGCGATCTGCTTGAAGGTGGTGATGCCCTGCTCGTTGAGCTGTCCGGCAGCGACCGGGCCGATGCCCTTGATCTCGGTGAGGTCGTCGCTCTTGCCCTTGGGAGCCTTGAACAGCGGAGCGGCGGTTGCCGTCTCTTCCGTCGCGGCTGCGGACTTCGGTGCTTCGTCCTTCTTGGCGGCCGGCTTCGCAGCGGCCTTCTTCGAAGGCTTCGCGCCGTCCGTCAGGATCTCGGAGATGCGGACGGTGGTGAGAAGCTGGCGATGGCCGCGCGTGCGGCGCGAGTTCTGGCGGCGGCGCTTCTTGAACGCGATGACCGTCTTCGACTTCACCTGCTGGACGACTTCGGCGGCAACCGAAGCGCCATCCACGAAGGGCGCGCCGATGGTGACGTTGTCGCCTTCGCCGAAGGCAAGCACGTTGCCGATCTGCACGATGTCGCCGACTTCGCCGGCAACCTTCTCGATTTTCAATACGTCGTCGGCGGCGACGCGGTACTGCTTACCGCCGGTCTTGATGACTGCGAACATGTTTTTGCCTTTCGCTGTTCGGTCCGGCCTTATGATCGCGCGAGCGATCCAGCCGTCTTTTTATCAGTCGGTTCAGGGTGAACGTCCCGGCCGTTTCCGGCACAAAGAACGACCGGCGCGGAGAGACTCCACGCCGGATTTGGGCGTCGATACACAAGAGGCCTTTGGGAGTCAAGGTGAGGGCGCCTGCGGGGCTATTTCAGGAGCCACTCGTGCTCGGGCGCGTTGTGGAACTTCCATACGCGCTTCGGCCCGGCCATGACGTTCAGATAATAGAGATCGTAGCCATGGCAGGCCGCGCATGGATGGTAGCCTCTGGGTACCAGCACCACGTCGCCATCCTCGACCGCCATCGCCTCGTCGATCTCGCGCACGCCGCTCTCGTCCGGATCGGTGTAGACGCGCTGAAAGGCGAAACCCTGCGGCGGGTCGAGGCGGTGATAATAGGTTTCCTCGAGCAGGGATTCGTTCGGCAGGTCGTCGCGGTCGTGCTTGTGCGGCGGATAGCTCGACGTATGCCCGCCCGGCGTGATGACCTCGACCACGAGCAGCGAATCCGCCGGCTCGCCTTCCGGCAGGATGTTGGTCACGTGGCGGGTGTTGGTGCCCTTGCCGCGGGTTTCCTGGCCCAGCGTGTCCGGTGCGATCACCCGGGCGGGCAGGCCCCCGCCAAGACCAGGCGCGGAGCACACGGCCAGTTCCAGCTCCGTTTGCGCCATTACCTTCCAGCGTGATCCCTGTGGCAGGTAGACCGACCACGGCTTGCCGTCGAAGGGCGACATGCGCTCGCCTAGGACGCCGAAATCGTCGCCATCGACAGACACGCGTCCCTTGCCGGTGACGAACACCAGGCAGGTCTCGCGCCCGCCGGTCGCCGCTTCGGCGCTTTCGCCCGGCGACAGGCGGTAGAGCTCGAAGCCGACATAGGTCCAGCCGGCGTTTTCCGGCGTGACGGCGATGACGCGTCCGGACTTGCCCAGCGGTTTCACCTTGAGCGTCGACATGGCGCTACCCCTCGTCGTTGCCGCTCTCTGGCGGTTCCGGCTTCGATGGCTCGAAATTGATGATGAAGCTCCAGATGCCATAGCCGGTGACGGCGGCGGCCATCATCGCCCAGCCGCTCTCGCCATTGACCCATTCAAGGATCGCCCAGCCGGCGCATGCCGCGACGATCGCGACGCGCAGCCAGAGCGGGCGGAAGAAGTCGTTGCCGTTCATGCCAGTCCTGCCTCTGTCAGGAACCGCGTCAGGTTCGCGCGGCCCATCGTTGCATAGGTCGCGGGGTGCGCCTTGTCAGGGTCCTGCTCCGCTTCCACCACGACCCAGCCGGAATAGTTCGGCAGTTCGCGCAGCACGCGGACGAAGTCGATCATGCCGTCTCCCGGCACGGTGTAGACGCCTTCGAGCACGGATTCCAGGAACGGCCAATCCTCGCGGTTGGAGCGCCACATCACGTCCTCGCGGATATCCTTGCAGTGAACGTGGCTGATGCGTGCGCGATAGTGGCGGGCGAGGCGCGCGGGATCGGCGCCGCCCCATGTCGCGTGGCCGGTATCGAGCAGGAGATGCACCGCATCGCCGGTCGTCTCCATGAAACGGTCGATGTCGGCTTCCGTCTGGACGCAGGTTCCCATGTGGTGGTGGTAGACCAGACGTAAGCCGTAACCGTCGAGGATGGCTCGGGCGAAATCGGTGTAACGCCGTGCGAATTCCGTCCAGTCGGATCTGGAGAGCACAGGGCGGGCCGAGAGCGGGATCGACCGGTCCGAGTGGATCGCGTTGGAGGTTTCCGCGGCGATGAACACGGTGCAGCCCATATCGCGCAGCAGTTCTGCATGGGCGCGCGCGGCGTCCAGCTCGGTCTTCGCGTCGTGCCGAAGCAGTTCCGTCGAATACCAGCCGCCGACCAGCGACAGGCCGTGACCGTCGAGGATCGGCCGCAGATCGGCCGCCCGGCGCGGAAACTTGTTGCCGAGTTCCATGCCGTCGAAGCCGGCCGTTTTCGCTTCCGACAGGCATTGTTCGAGCGTGATGTTGCCGCCGATCTCGACCATGTCGTCGTTCGACCAGCCGATCGGGTTGGCGCCGATGCGGATCATTCAGGTCCCCATTCTCTGCTGCTTGACGGCGCTCTCATACACCTTGCGCTTCTCGGTAACGGTGGCGCGCTCGCTGACCTCAGGCACCACGACGTCCCACCAGTGCCCGCCCGCCTCCGTCGAAACAAGCGGGTCGGTGTCGACCACGATCACCGTGGTCCGGTCGTTGGCCTTCGCCTGCGTCAGGGCGGTTTCGAGCTCCGCGATCGAGGCTGCCTTCGCCGCGATCGCACCGAGGCTCGCCGCGTGCGCGACGAAGTCGATCTGCGGCAGCGTCTCGTGCCGGGCGTCCTTCAGGAGGTTGTTGAAGCTCTCGGCTCCGGTGGACATCTGCAGGCGGTTTATGCAGCCGAAGCCGTGATTGTCGAGAAGCACGATCGTGAGCTTCAGCCCCAGCATCACGGAGGTGGCGATCTCCGAATTGAGCATGAGGTAGGAACCGTCGCCGACCATGACGACGACTTCTTCGTCAGGCTTGGCCATCTTGACGCCGAGGCCTCCGGCGATCTCGTAGCCCATGGCCGAATAGCCGTATTCCGCGTGGTAGGAGCCGGGTCTGCCCGCCCGCCAGAGCTTGTGCAATTCGCCGGGAAGGCCGCCGGCCGCATGCACCACCGTGATGTCCGATCCGAGCGCGCGCTGCACCGCGCCGATCACCTGCGCGTCCGAAGGGAGGGCAGCATTCGTCGCGGCAAGAACCGCGTCGGCGTCCTTGCGCCACGCCGCCTTGCCCTCGGTGGAATGCCCCGTCCACGCAGTCGGAGCCTGCCAACCGGCAACGGTGTCCGCCAGTTCGGCGAGGCCTTCCCGCGCGTCCGCGACGAGAGGCAGCGCGCGGTGCTTTCCGGCGTCGAAGGCCTGGACGTTGAGGCCGATCATGCGCATGGCGTCGTTCTTGAACAGCGCCCATGAACCGGTGGTGAAATCCTGCAACCGGGTGCCGATCGCGAGCACGAGATCGGCGTCCTCGGCCAGCCGGTTGGCGGCCGATGTGCCCGTGACGCCGACCGCGCCCATGTTGAGCGGATGGTCGTCCGGCAGCGCCGACTTGCCGCTCTGCGTTTCGCAGACGGGTATGCCCGTCGCCTCGGCGAACGCCCGAAGCGCCTCGCTGGCGCCGGAATAAAGCACGCCGCCGCCTGCGACGATCAGCGGCTTTTCAGCCGCCCTGAGCGCGTCGGCGGCGCGGCGCAATTCTTCGCGATCGGGTCGGACGCAGCGCGGCGTCCAGACACGTTCATCGAAAAAACTCTCCGGGTAGTCGCAGGCCTCAGCCTGCACGTCCTGGCAGAGTGAGAGCGTGACCGGGCCGCAGTCTGCCGGGTCCGTCAGCACCTGCATGGCGCGCGCGAGTGCCGGAATGATCTGCTCCGGGCGCGTGATGCGGTCGAAATAGCGCGACACCGGGCGGAAGCAATCATTCGCCGAGACCGTACCGTCACCGAAGCTTTCGACCTGCTGAAGGACCGGATCGGGAATCCGGCTCGCGAAGACGTCGCCCGGCAGGAGGAGCACGGGCAGGCGGTTGACGTGGGCGAGAGCGGCCGCTGTCACGAGATTGGTCGCGCCTGGGCCGATCGAGGTCGTCGCGGCCATCATGCGGCGCCGGAAATTTGCCTTGGCGAAGGCGATCGCGGCATGCGCCATCGCCTGTTCGTTGTGCGCGCGGAAGGTCGGCAGTGCGTCGCGATGCCGGTGCAGCGCCTCGCCCATGCCGGCGACGTTGCCGTGGCCGAAAATGGCCCACACGCCCGCGAAGAGCGGCAGCGTCTCGCCGTCGATCTCGGTGCGCTGCGCGGCGAGGTAGCGCGTCAGCGCCTGGGCCATGGTCAGCCGGACGGTCCTGGACATTCAAGTTTCCTCCGGCGGCGACTATGCCGCCTCGATGCCGCGCGCGGCAAGCCAGCTTGCGCACAACGCCTCGAAGCGCCGCGCCATGTCGTCGATCGCTTGCGCGTCGTCCATGCGGCCGGCAAACCATGCCTCGGCGGCGTCCGCGAACACCGTGCGGCCGACCGCGAAGCCCTTGACGATGCTGGTGCCGGCAGTGCTCCTGAACGCCGCATCCAGCTCTGCCGTCGGGGCTTCGAGACCAAGCATCACCACGCCCCGGCACCACGGATCGTGTTCCGCGATGACCGTCTCGATCGCGGTCCAGGCCCGCGTCGACGTCTGCGGCTCCAGCTTCCACCAGTCGGGCCTGATGCCGAGCGCGTAGAGTTCGCCAAGCGCGCGGGCGATCGTGTCGTCATCGAGATCGCCATGCTTGCCCGCGACGATCTCGATCAGGATTTCGCGGCCGATCGCCCGCGCCGCCCGGTACGCCTGAAGCAGCCGTTTCTGCTGGTCGGCCTTGAGCGGCTCGGGGTCGTCCGGGTGATAGAAGGCGAGGCATTTGACGCAGTGGTCGACCGGCCATTCGACAAGCTGCGAGCCGACATCCTGCGAGGTCTCGAACCGAAGCGGCCGGGAGCCGGGCTCCTCGATGGGCCGTCCGAGCCAGGAAAAGGAATGTCGGGCGAATTCGGCCATCGCCGTGCGACCATGCCTGCCGTCGAGGAGCATGCCGTAACCCGGCCGCCCGGCGGCAACCCGGGCCGCCGCTTTGACCGCCAGAACCTTGAATTCGGCAATGCGCCCGGCCGGCGCGCCGGATTTTTCGGCGAGACTCTCAAGCTGCGCGCGGTGGTCGATCGCGAAGGCCATCAGCGAGGGGATGTCGGCGCGGCGCGTCGTCGCCCAATGGATGTGGTTCAACGCGTCATCCTTGCGCAGCGCGCGGTGCGGGCTGCCGTGACGCAGGAAATGCTGGAGTTCCGCGAAGGTCGGGATTTCGGGCGCGCAGAGCAGCCGCGATACCGCGAAAGCGCCGCAGGCATTGGCCCAGGTCGCGGCCGTGGCCAAATCCTCGCCGCCCAGCCAGCCGCGCAGGAAGCCCGACATGAAGGCGTCACCCGCGCCCAGCACATTGTAGACCTCGATCGGAAACCCCTTGCCGACGATGCCATGTTCCAGATCGTCGGGGATTGGGCCGTCATAGACGATGCAGCCCATCGGCCCGCGCTTGAGCACGATCGTCGCCGCAGATGCGGCGCGTATGGCACGTAGGGCTTCGGGCAGGCTATCCTTGCCCGAAGCGATCAGCACTTCTTCCTCTGTGCCAACGATCAGGTCGCAGTCGCCAAGAACCGTTCCGAGCTTTTCCGACACATGCGACGAGGCGATATAGCGGTTGTCGCCTGCCGCGTGACCGGCAAGACCCCACAGATTGGGGCGGTAGTCGATGTCGAAGACGATCCGGCCGCCGCCGGCCTTCATCAGCCGCATCGCCTTGCGTTGAGCAGCCTCGGTGTTGTCGCGGGAAAAATGCGTGCCCGTCACCACCAGCGCGCGTGCCGAGGCGATGAAAGTTTCGTCGATATCGTCGTCGCACAGCGCCATGTCGGCGCAGTCCTCGCGGTAGAAGAGGAGCGGGAAGCTCGCTTCGTTCTCGACCGACAGGATGGCGAGCGCGGTGAGGCGTTTCGGGTCGGTCACGATCCCGCTCTCCGACACGCCCTCGCGGCGCATCTGCTCGCGGATGAAACGGCCGAACTGCTCGTCGCCGACGCGCGACAGAAGCGCGGAGCGCAGACCGAGGCGTGCCGAGCCGATCGCGATGTTCGCGGGGCAGCCGCCGACCGATTTGGCGAAGCTCGCGGCGTCCTCGAGCCTTGTGCCGATCTGCTGGCAGTACAGGTCGACCGAAGCGCGGCCCATCGTGATGACATCGAGAGCCTTTCGCTCAGGTGATGTCGTCATGGTCCGGTCCTCTCCTCGCGATGGCGGTCACGCTGGACGGCATCGCCGCCGCATAGTATCTGAAGACAACATGAAACATCGGTTCCATATTTCGGTCAATATGGAACGTACGTTCCATGAAAGTCAGGTCAGGGAACCCTTATCACGATGCTCTCCATCGCGCTTCTCGGTGCCGGCCGTATCGGCCAGATTCACGGCCGCGCCATCGCGTTATCGCCGCGTGCGCGGCTGGCCGCGATTGCCGATCCGTTCGCCGACAATGCCCGCTCGCTGTCGCATGAAACGGGTGCACCGGTCATGGATGCCGACGCGGTGTTTGCCGACCCGGCCATCGACGCCGTTCTGATCGCAACGCCGACGGACACGCATGCCGATTACATCGACCGCGCGGCATCGCAGGGCAAGGCGATCCTGTGCGAGAAACCGGTCGACATGAGCGCCGCGCGCATCGCCGCAACGCTGGAGCGCGTGGCGAAGGCCGCCGTGCCGCTGATGGTCGGCTTCAACCGGCGCTTCGATCCCAATTTCGCCGTGCTGCGCAGGCGCATCGGGGAGGGCGTCGTGGGTGACGTCGAACTCGTCACCATCCTGTCGCGCGATCCCGCCCCGCCGCCGGTCTCCTATATCGAGCGCTCGGGCGGGCTGTTCCGCGACATGATGATCCACGATTTCGACATGGCGCGTTTTCTGCTGGGCGAGGAGATCGTCGAGCTGCAGGCGATGGGGTCGGCGCTGGTCGATCCGGCGATCGGGGCCGCGGGAGACGTGGACACCGCGGTCGTCACGCTGAAGACGGCATCCGGCAAAATCTGCCAGATCTCGAATTCGCGTCGTGCGACTTACGGCTACGACCAGCGCATCGAGGTGCATGGCTCGAAGGGTATGCTGTCGGCCGGCAACGTTCATGAGACCACGGTGCGGTTTGCAGGCATTTCCGGGGTCACCGCCGACCCGGTGCAGAATTTCTTTCTGGAGCGCTACGCCGCCGCCTATCGCGCCGAGGTCGAGGCTTTCATCGATGCCGTCGAAACCGGCACCGCGCCGTCGCCGTCGGGTTTCGACGGGCTGAAGGCGCAGGAACTGGCGGATGCGGCGACCGAGGCGTGCTTTTCGGGCAGGCCGGTCAGGCTCTAGCCAACACGGCGCCTTTCGGCGACGGCAACGGACAGCGCCATCGCGAGTGCCATCGTGGCTGAGAGCGAGCGAAAGCCGGAAAAATCGGCCTCCACGACTTCGAGCCATTCGCTTGCGCAGGACGCGAGCGGCGAGAACGCCCCGTCGGTTATCGAAACCATCGCCACGCCACGCTGCGACAGCAGGCGGGCATGATCGACGGTTGCTGGCGCGTAGGGCGCGAAGCTGATCGCGATCGCCGCGTCACGCGTTGTCGCCTGTTCCAGCATTTCCGGGTCGAGGCCGGCCGCGGAGCCCGTCAGCACGTAGCGGATGCCGAGCGTGCCGAACGCGTAGGCAAGCGAACTCGCCACGGGATAGGCGCGCCTGCGCGCGACGAGGTAGATCGTGTCGGCCTTGGCGAGCAGCTTCGTCGCCCGGTCGAAGCGCGCGGGGTCGATCGACGCGGACAATTGCTCGATGGACTGTCCCGCCGCGCCAAGAAAGCCGTTCAGGATGCGGTTTTCGTCCCCATTTCCGGTCGCGCCGGCGCGGATCGCGGCCAGGCGATCCTCATAGGAATGGTTGCGCCCGCGCAGGCGTTCGCGAAACACGGTCTGCAAATCGCTGAAGCCTTCATAGCCAAGATGCTGGGCGAGGCGGACCAGCGTCGACGGCTGCACCCCGGCCGATACGGCGATGCTCGCGGCGGTGCCGAAGGCGATCTCGTCGGGATGGTCGAGCGCGTAGGCCGCGACCTGTGCGAGCCGCCTCGGCAGTTCGGCGTGGCGCGTCATGATGTGGCTCTTGAGCGCGTCGAAATCGCGCGGTGCAGCCGTTCCGGCTTCCGTTTCGCTCAACGCGCGCCCTCCTTGCCACCTCGTGTCATCGCCCCCGGCACCTTCCCGTGCGCGCACCCGAAAAGCAACAGCGCGCGGGATGCATTGGCCTCTCAAGTCTTGCCATCCGCCGGAAACTCGACCATAGGAAAGGCAGTTTCCAGGCTCGGTACGAGACGAGAACGGATAGATGCACTTCGAAGCCTATTTTGCCACGAAGTTGGACGGCCTGCGTGATGAGGGCCGATATCGCGTGTTCGCGGAACTGGAGCGTCGTGCGGGATCGTTCCCGACGGCCGCGCGCTATGCCGGCGACGGCGGAACAAAGCCGATGGGCGACGTCACCGTCTGGTGCTCCAACGATTATCTCGGCATGGGCCAGAATGCGGGCGTGATCGCCGCCATGCACGAGGCGCTCGACGCCTGCGGCGCCGGCGCGGGCGGCACCCGCAACATCTCCGGCACCAACCACTACCACGTCCTGCTCGAGCGCGAGCTCGCCGATCTGCATGGCAAGGAAGCGGCGCTCCTGTTCACCTCGGGCTATGTCTCGAACTGGGCGACGCTGTCGACGCTCGGCTCGCAGATCCCCGGCTGCGTCATTTTCTCGGACGCCGGCAACCACGCCTCGATGATCGAGGGTATCCGCCACTCGAAGGCCGAACGGCGCATCTTCAAGCACAATGACTGGAAGGACCTCGACCGCCAGCTCTCCGAATTCCCGCGCGACGTACCCAAGATCGTCGCCTTCGAGAGCGTCTATTCGATGGATGGCGACATCGCGCCGATGGCGGAAATCCTCGCGGTTGCCGAGAAGCACGGCGCGCTGACCTATCTCGACGAGGTGCATGCGGTCGGCATGTATGGTCCGCGCGGCGGCGGCATCGCCGAGCGCGAGGGGCTGATGGACCGCATCGATGTGATCGAGGGCACGCTTGGCAAGGCGTTCGGCGTCGTCGGCGGTTACATCACCGGCTCGGCGAAATTGATCGATTTCGTGCGCTCGTTTGCCTCCGGCTTCATCTTCACCACCGCGCTGCCGCCGCATGTCGCGGCCGGCGCCTGCGCCTCGATCCGCCATCTAAAGCAGAGTTCGACGGAGCGGCTCGCCCAGCGCGACCGCGTGGCGCGCGTGCGTTCCCGCCTCGATGCGATCGGCATTCCGGTCATGCCCAATGAGAGCCACATCGTGCCGGTGATGGTGGGCGACGCGGCCAAGTGCAAGTGGCTGTCGGACCTGTTGCTCGACAGCTACGGCATCTACGTCCAGCCGATCAATTACCCCACCGTGCCGACCAAGACCGAGCGGTTGCGTATCACGCCGACGCCGCTGCACACCGACGCCGACATCGACCACCTCGCCCGCGCGCTGTCCGACCTCTGGTCGCAATGCGCATTGGCGAGAAAGGTCGCCTGAGGCGCGCGGTTTCCAGCCAATCCATTGGTCCAGAACACGGAAGCCGGCGCGCGATCGCTTATCCTGGTCTAAAGGGTGTCGCCCGGTCCGTGCGGCCGGGGCGCCCTTACGCATTCCGGATTTCCTGTTCCGATGTCGACTGCCTCAACGTCCGACGACCGCTTTGCAGCCTTCCGTCATTCCGCTTATGCCCGGTTCTGGGCGTCCCGGTTTTTCGTCACCTTCGCGACCCAGATCGTCTCTGTCGCGGTGGGCTGGCAGGTATACGACCTGACGCGCAACCCGTTCGACCTCGGCCTCGTCGGCCTGATCCAGTTCGCGCCGTCGCTTCTGCTGTTTCTCGTGACGGGTGCTGCGTCCGACCGGTTCGGGCGGCGCCTGATCATGGGCCTCGCCACGATGCTGGAGGCGCTGTGCGCGCTGGCCCTGCTGTTGCTGACGCTGCGCGGACTGACCGCGGTCACTGACGTCTTCATCCTCCTCGCCGTGTTCGGGGTGGCGCGCGCCTTTTTCGCACCCGCCTCGGCCTCGCTTGTCGCCAATCTGGTGCCGACCAAGGATTTCGCCAACGCCGTCGCGTGGAACTCATCCGCGTGGCAGACCGCGACCATCGTCGGTCCCGTCGCGGGCGGCCTGCTCTACGGCCTCGCGCCGGAAGCGGCCTATGGCACGGCCTGCACGATGATGGTCGCGGCCGCCGTGCTCATCTTCTCGATCCCCAAGCCGAAGCAGCACACGGAAAGCGAGCCGCGTTCGCTGGCAACGCTCTTCGCCGGCTTCACCTATATCCGCAGCGAAAAGATCGTGCTCGGCGCCATCTCGCTCGACCTGTTCGCGGTGCTCCTCAGCGGCGCGGTCGCGCTGCTGCCGGTCTATGCACGCGATATCCTCGAACTCGGACCCTGGGGGCTCGGCCTGCTGCGCGCGGCGCCCGGTGTTGGTGCACTGGTGGTCGCCGTCTGGCTCGCCGGTCATCCCATCCGGGACCATGCCGGGCGAATCATGTTCGTGTTCGTCGGGCTTTTCGGCCTGTTCACCGCGATCTTCGGCGTCTCGACGATCCCGTGGCTGTCGATCACGGTTCTCGCGTTGCTCGGCGCGGCCGACATGATCAGCGTCTACATCCGCGAGACCCTGATCCAGCTCTGGACGCCCGATCGCGTTCGCGGCCGGGTCAATGCGGTCAACATGGTGTTCGTGGGCGCATCGAACGAGCTTGGCGAGTTCCGCGCCGGCACGATGGCCGCGCTGATCGGAACGGTACCGGCGGTCGTGTTCGGCGGCGTCGGCGCGATCGGCGTGGCGGTTCTGTGGGCCGTGCTCTTTCCCGAACTCAGGAAGGCTCGGCGTCTCGACGGTCGGGTGTAGCCATCGGCGACAGCGCATGCGCGGTCGCGGTGGGGCGATGGGGAGCATTGCCCTCGAAGATCAGCTCGAGAAACTGTTCCAGCCAGCGCTTCAGCCTCATGTCCCAGAGCATCCGTCCGTTCAGATGGTCGTGGCCGAGCTGCGCGCCCGGAAGCACGAAGCGGTGCGCGCCGTGCACCACCCAGCGATGCATCATCACGCGGGTCAGCTCGGCGTGGAACTGGATGCCCCATGCATTGCGGCCGTAGCGAAAGGCCTGATTGGGATAGTCCTGCGCCCCGGCCAGCAGCGTCGCGCCTGACGGAAGCGAAAAGCCTTCGCGATGGAACTGGTAGACCATGCCTGGCCAGTCGAGCAGGCTGCGGCCTTCGTCGGTCGCCTCGATCGGGTACCAGCCGATCTCGACGCGGCCGTCGTCGTGGCCCGCGACACGTCCGCCGAGATGGTTCACCAGCATCTGCGCGCCGAGGCATATGCCGAGGAACGGCTTGTCTTCCTTCAGGGGCACCGAGAGCCAGTCGGTTTCGGCCTTGACGAAATCGTCCGGGTCGTTGGCGCTCATCGGGCCGCCGAAGACGACCGCGCCGCGGTGATGCTCAAGGGTCGAGGGAAGCGGATCACCCAGAGGCGGGCGGCGGATATCGAGATGGTAGCCGGCTGCAACGAGGAGCTGCCCGACCCGGCCGGGGCTCGACGTCTCCTGGTGAAGGACGATAAGGATTTTGCCCTTGTCGGTCTGTGGCATTCAGTCAGTCGCCCGTCTCAAGCCCGCTCAAACCGAGTTCGTCGCGCACGCGCTGGCGCATCAGCATACGATCGCGCGGCGAGACGCCGATCAGTTCGGAGACGCGCCACACGATGTTGTCCTCGAGCTCGTGCATCTCGCCATCGGCATAGACGATCTCCCACAGGAGCGCGATCAGGTCGACCTTCTTGGCCTCGTCGAGGCTGCGGTTGAGCACGCTCGTGAACGCGAAGAGATCGACCGCCTCACGCTCGGCTTCCTCGCCAGCCGAAACCACCTGATCGAGCTCGTTTCCGGACAGCCCATAGGCGTCCGCGAGCAGGTCGCGCAGGCGTTTGCGCTCGACCTCGTCGCGCACGCCATCGGCGTCGATGATGTGCACCATCAAGGCTGCGGCGGCAACGCGCGGATCGTCCACGCCGAGCGCATCCTCGCGGGGTTTCTCGGTCAAGGTGCCGAAGAACGACTTCAGTCTGTCGAGCATGTGATTCCGTGTGTTGCCGAGGGTAAGGTCGTGGGAAGATCCGTCCGTCAGTTCTAACGCGAATGCGCCGGCTAGAACAACCGGAAGCGACGCGGCTCGTCCGTCTCCGTGTCCGGTTCGACGCCGGGATCATCCGGCAGCCGGATGGCCTGCGTCTCGTTCGCCTTCCTGACGGGCGGCGCATCCAGGACCGGCGCGGGTGCGACCATGGCCGGACCTGCGGCCGTTGCCGGCTTCGGCACGGGGGTTTCGGCTGGCTTTGGCGTCGTCGCGGCTGCCGGCGCAGTCTTTGGCGCAGGCGAGATCGTCGCGGGTTCTGATTTCGGCTCCGTGATGACCGTCGTCACCGGGGGTGCTGCTGGCGCGGGTGGCACCACTGCTGCCGGAGGCACGACTGGCTGCGTTTCCACGACTGCGTCCTCGATCGTCTCGGGGCGCTTTACAGGTTCGGGGCTCGCCGGCAATGCGACCTGCGTTTTCGCGGGAGCCTTGGCGACAGGTGCGTCGTCGGTCGATTCGATCAACTGGCCAAGCCGTTCCGCCGGCGCGCGCCATTCGAACGCGTCGAGGCGTCCGGTCAGGGGGGACACGGGCGCCCAGCGTTCGGCGACATAGCCGTCTGCCACCCAGGCGGGATCGCGCGGCGCGCGAACGGCCTTGCCCAGCCATTGCCGTATCTTGCCCTGATCGCCGGTCTCGGCTTCTTCGATATCGGCGAGAAGCAGGAACGCACCCTCGCGCGGGGCAAGGCGGGTGGCGGCTTCCGCTTCCTTGCGTGCGAGCGCAAACTCGCCTGCGTCCAGCGCTGCGCGTGCCACGATGATCGACGATTCGGCATGATTTTGCCTCATCGATTGCAGCTTCTTCGCACGCGTCAGGCGGTCATGCGTGGAATCGCCGGCACGGGCGGCGACATACACCTCCGCGACTTCGGGATGCGGCTGAAGCTTCCACGATGCTTCGAGGATCTTCGCGCCCTTTTTGATGTCGGTGAGGCGGAACAGCGCCCGCGCCGCCGTTGTCGCGGCAGGCACGAGATCCGGTGCGAGGCGGTTCGCCTCGAGTGCGGCGTTGCGCGCGGTCGTCGGATCGGCATCGAGCGCCGCCATCGCCTTGGCCGTCAGCAGGACGGCCTTACGCCGGTGCGCCGAATCGCGCGCGATCTGCTTGGTGGACTTCTGCGTCTCGACGAGACGCAGGGCCTCGTCCCACTGGCCGGCCTCGGTCTTTTCCTCGAGCGTAGCCTCGGCGGCCCAGCCCAGTTGCGGGGCGACGTCGGCTGCCTGCGAGGCGTAGTGCCGCGATGCCGTCCGGTCGCCGAGGCGCTGCGCTTCCAGGTAGAGCCCGCGAAGGCCGAGCAGCCGCGTCTCGGGGTCCGACAGCATGGCTTCGAACTTACCACGGGCCGCGTCGTGATCGCCTTCGAGCAGCGAGGCCTGGGCGTCGAGAAGATAGATGAGCGGTTCCTGATCGGCACTGATCAGCTTCATCGCCTCCTTCTTCTTCTTGCGCGCAAGCCCGGCATCCCCGGCACCGGCGGCGATCATTCCGGTCGACAGCGCCTGATAGCCACGGTCGCGGCGGCGTACGCGGAAATATCGCGAGATCGTGTAGGGGCTGTACCAGATCGCCTTGAGCAGCCACCAGACGATCATCACGGCGGCGACGATCGCCACGACGGCCACCGCTGCGACCATCAGCGTCACCTGATACTGATAGCCGTTGAAGGTGACGACGAGGTCGCCCGGACGGTCCGCGAGCCATGCAAAACCAAGGCCGATGGCGAAGACGAGAACGAAAAAGAACAGGATACGCAGCATCGGGAACTATCCTCAAGCCTTCAGCGCGGTGGCGAGCGCCTGGTCGATGAGACGGTCGGCGGCCTCGCGGGCCCGCACCTTCGCCATGAACGGCTCGCCCGCGGCCTTTGCGGCGTCGGGCAGCGTATCGAACTCGGTGATGGCGCGCGCATAGTCGTTCGCGCCGATGGCGGCGTCGATGCGCGCGACCGTTTCCGGCACGCCTTCGCCCTCGACCATGCCGACAGGGCGCACCTGGACCAGGCCCATCGCACTGCCCCACAGGCGATCCACGACGCTCGCCTGCGGGTCGACCGGCCGCGAGGCCGCGATCATCGCATTGGCGGCGGCGGCGGCGTCGCCCGCAATATCGGCGCTGGTGGGCACGCCACTGGCGGCGAGGTCACGCAGTTCGGCGGTCTCCGTGGCATCCGGCGCGAGGGTCGCGAAGGTTTCCAGTTCGGTCATGAAGGGTGTCCCGCGGTCGATCGCAGCCTTCAGCGCCGAGGCCGCGATGATCACGGCCGTACCCGGCGTTTCCGCCTGCTCGTCGACGCGTCCGGTCAGTCCCTCGACGGACTGTTCCAGTGTGTCGAGGCGCGTGACGACGGCCGACTGGCCCTCGCGCGCGGTGGTGATGTCCTCGCGCAGCGTCGTGATCTGGTCGTCGATGGCGGCAAGGTTCGCTTCCGGTGTGGCCGCGTTGCGCAGACCCGCAATCGCGGTCTCGATCGCTGAAATGCGCTCTTCCAGTGGAGCGAGATCGGACGGCTGACCGTCGTTCGGCTGGGGCGTCGCGCCGCGCAGTGTCTCCACTTCGGAGGCGAGGGCGGTCAGGCGTTCCTCGGCCTGCGTGACACGCTCGCCGATCGCCGCTTCGCCGCTGGCGCCTGCACCGAGCGCAGAAATCTGGTCCCTCAACTGCACCATCTCGGCCTCGAGCGACGAGATCGTGGGGTCACGCTCCTGCGTGGTGCTTCCGGCGCCCGGCAGCAGTCCGGCCATCTGCAAGCCTGCGCCCAGGACAAGGGCGATCACGCCGCCGGCCACGCCTGCCGCCAGCGCGCCACTAAGTGACGATTTTTGCGCTGCCGGTTGCGGTGCCGGCTGTTTTGGTGGGGACGACGGAGCGGCGCTTGTGCGCGGCGGCTCTTGGCGACCGAATTGCGAACTGCTCGACGACGCCGTGCTTGAAGGTTTTGGCGAATCGGCAGTGGCCTTAAGTGGCTCGGCAGTCGAGGTCGGTCCCGTGGGCTTTGCGGCTGTGTCAGGCGACGTTGCCGGTTTGATAGGGTCAATCGAACCGGTTGGGCTCGACCCGGAAGGCCTGGCATTGGCTGACGTGCTCGTTCCGGCAGACATGGATGCCGCGGAGGTCGATGTGGATGGCGCGCTGCTGGTTGGCGGCACCGATGGCTTGCTCGAGTCCGGCGATGCCGTCGCCGATGTCTCGGCGGTTTTGGCGGATGCCTTTTCCGCTTCCGCCTTCACCCGCGAAACCTCGCCGGGCTGGAGATCGATCGTCACCGGTTCCTTCTCGGTCTTCGAGTGGCGGGTGCGGGGTGTCTTGACCATGCGGAGCTTCCTTCGGAACGACGTCACGGGCATTCGATGCCTGTGCTACCTGGGGACATCATTTGACTTAAAGAGATCGTGCGGCGCTGAAAAGGGCGAGTTCGCGACTAAGCCCGGCCATCAGCCGAAAGCAGGAGCATAACGCCGTTCTCCGTTGGTTGGTTGCTCACCGCTATGCGATCGCCCGCATGTTCTGCGAGCGGGCGCGCCGCGTGCTCCGAAATGCAGAGAAATGTGGTCCTTTCAAAGCATTCGCGCAGGTCTGCGCGCGTGACAAGCTCCGCCAGAAGCTGGCCTGCCCGCGTCGAGAATACCAGCGCATGGTCGAGCGGTGCGCCTTTTAGCCTCTTAAAAATAAAGTCAGTCAGGTAACTTATTTTGTCCGCAGTGTATGTTTCGACGATCGTCAGGTGCCGCCCGGAGGCGGTGATGGCGTTTTCGAAGCCGGGCGTTCGATCGGTGCCGGCAAGATGGAGAATGTGGACCGAGGGTTCCGTCGTCAGCGTGATCAGGGTGGCAAGGTCGCGCGCCGTGCCCGCCCCTACGCGCACATCCGTGAATCCTGCGCTGCGGGCCGCCTCGGCGGTGCTCGCGCCTACGGCAAAAAGCGGTTTGTCCAGCAGGTCTTCGATGGTCTCGCGCGCCGTATGATGCACCGCATTGGCGCTGGTCACCACGACGGCTTGATAAAGGTGCGGAATGATCGGCTCAGGCGGCGTCACCGTGACGATCCTGGTCAGCGGCAGGACGATCGGCGCAAACCCCATCGCGATCAGCCGCCCGGCGCTCGCGCTCGCGCCGGGTTCCGGCCGCGTGACGAGAACGGTCTTCTTCACGTCCATCCGTCGAAGAATGCCGGGCCGGCCTTGTCGCGGATGCGATCGCCGGCCTTGGCGCCGATCATCGCGGCGTCTTCGGCGCGGCCGTCAGCCTCGATCTCGTGTGCCTGTTTCCCGTCCGGGGTGATGATCATGCCGCGAAACGAGAGCCGGTCGCCCTCGAGCCGCGCCAGTCCGGCTATCGGGGTCCGGCACGATCCGTCAAGTGCCGCGAGGAATGCGCGTTCGCAGGCAAGCGCCCGCTCCGTCTCGCCGTGGCGGATCGGCATCAGCATCGCATTGGCGCGCGCGTCGCCGATGCGGCTTTCGATGCAGATCGCGCCCTGGCCGGGTGCGGGCGGAAACGTATCCGCCGGCAGAAGCTGCGTGATGACATCTGCCAGCCCGAGCCTGCGCAGGCCGGCATTGGCGAGCAGCGTGCCGTGAACCTGGCCCTCGTCGAGCTTGCGCAGGCGCGTCTGCACGTTGCCGCGGAACATCACAACGTCGATATCGGGCCGCATGCGGCGGATCAGCGCCTGACGCCGCAGCGATGACGAGCCGACGATCGCGCCATGCGGCAAATCTTCGAGATGCGGGCTGGCGCGGCCGATGAACGCATCGCGCACGTCCTCGCGCTTCAGGAATGCCGACAGTTCGAGGCCGTCCGGCAGCTTCGTCGGCATGTCCTTGGAGGAGTGCACGGCGATATCGATGCGGCCATCGAGCATGGCCTCCTCGATTTCCTTTGTGAAGAGACCCTTGCCGCCCGCCTCGGAGAGCGGACGATCCTGGATCCTGTCGCCGCTGGTCGAAATCACCACGATCTCGAAGGCCTCCTGCGGCAGGTCGTGGGCGGCCATCAGGAGCGCGCGGGTCTCGGATGCCTGTGCCAGCGCAAGCGCGCTGCCGCGGGTTCCGATCCTCAAGACATCCGTTTGCATGGCACGTCGTCCGTGATAGTTGCGGCCGGGAACAAGTCAGTGATGACTGATCTCCTAGCCGCGAAAGCGCGGCCGGGCAACCGAATGGATTGACGCGCCGCATGATCCGCATGCTCGGGATCGAAACCAGTTGCGACGAAACCGCGGCCTCCGTGGTGGCGCTGGACGACGACGGCGCGCCGCAAATCCTGTCCAACATCGTGCTCAGCCAGATCGAGGACCACGCCGCGTTCGGCGGAGTCGTTCCCGAGATCGCGGCGCGCGCGCATGTCGAGGCGTTGGACGGAATCATCGAGGCCGCACTTTCCGATGCGGGCGTGTCCCTCGCGGAACTCGACGGAATCGCCGCCACGGCCGGCCCGGGCCTGATTGGCGGGCTGATCGTCGGGCTGATGACCGGCAAGGCGCTCGCCGTGGCGTCCGGCAAGCCGTTGCTGGCGGTCAACCATCTGGAAGGCCATGCGCTGACGGCGCGCCTCACCGACGGCGTCGACTTCCCCTATCTCATGCTGCTAGTCTCCGGCGGCCACACGCAGGTGGTTTTGGTGCGCGGCGTGGGCGATTACGAGCGCTGGGCATCGACGATCGACGACGCTCTCGGCGAGGCCTTCGACAAGACGGCGAAGCTTCTTGGCCTGCCCTATCCGGGCGGCCCGAGCGTAGAGCTTTGTGCCGAACGCGGCGATGCGACGCGGTTTGCGTTTCCCCGGCCCCTGCGCGGCGAAACGCGGCTCGATTTTTCCTTCTCCGGCCTCAAGACGGCCGTACGCCAGGCGGCGAACGCGATCGCGCCCGTGGGCGAGCAGGACGTGGCCGACATCTGCGCCGCATTCCAGTTGGCGGTCACAGACACACTTGCGGAGCGGGTGGGGCGGAGCCTGTCGCGTTTTCGCGAGGACTATCCGGATCTTGCCGCACCGGCGCTGGTGGTCGCCGGCGGGGTCGCGGCCAACACGGCGATCCGCGCCACATTGGAGACGCTGTGCGCGCGCCACGACATGCGCCTCGTCGCGCCGCCGCTGGCGCTCTGCACCGACAATGCGGCGATGATCGCATGGGTGGGGCTCGAGCGGATGCGCGCCGGCCTCGGCAATGACGACGGAATGGACTTCGTACCACGCTCGCGCTGGCCGCTGGACGAGGCGGCGTCGCCGATCATAGGATCGGGCAAGCGGGGAGCGAAGGCATGAGCGGCAAGCACCGGATCACGGTTCTGGGCGGTGGCGCGTGGGGCACTGCGCTGGCTCTGTCCATGCTGCGCGCCGGTCACGATGTGAGCCTGTGGGCGCGAGACGCGGAGACGGTCGAGGCCATCAACACGCGCCGGGAGAACCCGCGCTACCTGCCGGGCATCCGGTTTACCGAGAATCTGCGCGCGACCGGCGATGTCCCGGCGGCGCTGGCGGGGTCGGACTGCGTGCTCGCGGTGGTGCCCGCGCAGGCGATGCGTGGCCTGCTGGGCGAAATCGCCCCCGCCATGCCGAAAGCAGCGCCGCTCGTGCTCTGCGCCAAGGGCATCGAGCGCGGGACCGGCAAGCTCCTGTCGCAGATCGCGGCCGACATCCTGCCCGATACGCCGATCGCGGCCCTGTCCGGGCCGAGCTTCGCCACCGACGTGGCGCGCGGCCTGCCGACTGCGGTCACGATCGCGGCCGAAGACGACGGCACCGCCTCGCGGCTTGCGACCCTGCTGTCGGGGCCGGCATTGCGGTGCTATTCGTCGAGTGACCTGATCGGTGTGGAAGTGGGCGGGGCGTTGAAGAACGTTCTCGCGATCGCCGCGGGTGCCGTGGCCGGCGCAGGGCTCGGCGCGAGCGCACAGGCCGCGATCGTGACGCGCGGTTTCGTCGAATTGCGCCGCGTCGCCGCTGCCTTCGGCGCGGAACCGGAAACCGTCATGGGCCTGTCCGGCCTCGGCGACCTGATCCTGACCTGCGGCTCCGCGCAGTCGCGCAATTTCGCCTACGGGATCGCGCTGGGGCGCGGCGACAGCCTCGAGGGCAGGCCTCTCGCCGAAGGGGTTTCGACCGCCGGCATCGCCGCGCAACTCGCGCATGATCGTGGCGTGGACGCGCCCATCATCCAGGCGGTCGATCGCATTCTCAGGCGCGAAATGACCGTTGCCGAGGCGGTCGCAGCGCTTCTTTCACGGCCCCTCAAGAGCGAAATCAACTAACCGACAGACAGGAGACAGCCGCATGCTCTTCACCATCATTTGCAAGGACAAGCCCGGCAACCTCGAGGTTCGCATGGCGAATCGCCCGGCGCATCTCGAATACCTGACCGCACTCAATGCCGCCGGCACGCTGAAATTCGCCGGGCCATTTCTTGGTGATGACGGCAAGCCGATCGGCAGCCTCGTGGCGGTCGAGGCCGAAACGCTGGACGCCGCGAAGGCGATCGGCGCGGGCGATCCCTATGCCAAGGCCGACCTGTTCGCGTCCGTCGAGGTGCTGCCCTGGAACTGGACGTTCAACGCGCCGGAGGCGAAGTAATGGCCTACTGGCTCTTCAAATCGGAGCCGGACGTCTTTTCCTTCGAGGATCTGAAGAAGAAGGGCGACAAGGGCACGCAGTGGGACGGCGTCCGCAACTATCAGGCGCGCAACAACATGCGCGCCATGGAAATCGGCGACAAGGGCTTCTTCTATCACTCCAATGTCGGGCTCGAAGTCGTCGGGATCGTCGAGGTCTGCTCGCCGATCCATCAGGACACGACCACCGAGGATGCCCGTTGGGAGTGCGTCGATGTGCGCGCGGTGCGGGAGGTGCCCAAGCCCGTCACGCTCAAGGACGTGAAAGCCAATCCCAAGCTGGCCGAGATGTCGCTCGTGACGTCCATGCGCCTGTCGGTTCAGCCGGTGACGGCGGCGGAATGGGCCGAAATCTGCCGCATGGGCGGCGTGAAGTCCTAGAAGCCGCGATGTTGCGGCCGGGGCAGATCGAGGCCTTCATCCGCGCCAACACGGCGCTGATGGCTCCGCCGCATGTGCCGGAGATCGTGCTTCATCTGGCTGACGAAGCGCATGATCTCTGGCAGCGAACCGAGGAGGAACTGGAGGCGATCGGCCTGCCGCCGCCGTTCTGGGCGTTCGCGTGGGCGGGCGGGCAGGGGCTTGCGCGCCATGTTCTCGACAATCCGCACCTCGTATCGGGCCGCGCGGTGCTCGATTTCGCCAGCGGATCGGGACTGGTGGCCATCGCGGCGGCACAAGCCGGCGCGACGGCTGTCCTTGCAGCCGACATCGATCCCTTCTGCGCCGATGCGGTCCGGCTGAACGCCGCAGCCAACGGTGTGAACGTGGCGTTCACGGCGGACGATCTGGTCGACAGCCAAAGCGGGTGGGACGTCGTGCTCGCCGGCGACGTATTTTATGACCGCGCCTTCGCCGACAGGCTGCTGCCATGGTTTCGCGCGCTGCGCGCGGCTGGTGCGGAGGTTCTGGTCGGCGATCCCGGACGGGCCTATCTGCCGAAAACCGGATTGACCGCGCTCGCCACCTACGAAGTACCGGTGACGCGCGTTCTGGAAGATGCCGAAGTCAAGCGCACGACCGTCTGGCGCTTCGATTGAGCACGTCGCTTATTCACGGCAACATCCCCTCCAAAGGCGGTGGAGGGGGCGTTCGTACAGAGCGGTTCCGCTAGCGTCTTACGACGATCACCGTCCTGTCAGACAGATCCGGCAGCAGGCGCGCCATCGTTCGGGGTGAAACCGCGATGCAGCCCTCGGTCGGCAGGTAGCCGGGCTTGGCGATGTGGAAGAAGATCGCGCTTCCCCGGTTCCGCTGCCGCGGGCTGATGTTGTAGTCGAGCACGATGCAGCAATCGTAGAGGTGGTCGGCGCGTTCCATGCGCTCGCTGCTGGCGGGATAGGGCAGCCTGACAGGGCGGTTGTAGTTGCGGTCGCCCGGCGCGTCGCACCATCCGTCGTCAGGTTTGATACGGGTGAGGGGCAGGCGGGATGTGAGCTGTGCCAGCCTGCCGTGGCGATGATAGCCGGAGATCAACCGCATGGTTCCCAGCGGCGTCGCGCCATCGCCCTCCCGCTTGAGCATACCGATGCCGCCACGCCCGAGAGCGCATGGAAAGACGTGGTTGTTCCATGTCAGAATGCCCTGCGTCGGATGTCCGGGCCTGGCGCGAACGACGATCGGGGAGGGTTTGCGCGGATCGGCGGAAAGTGCCTGCTTGCGCTCACGAATTTTGGAGTATGATGCCACGTGGGAACAATTCGCCGTGATGCTCTTTTTCAAGCATATCGTTCCGCATAAACCGAAGCGCGGTCAACCGCTTCCAGCAACGGATTGAACATGACGTCACGTACCATTCTCATCGTCGACGACGACACCGACCTCCGCGAAACGCTTGTGGAGCAATTGTCGCTCTACGAGGAATTCGATGTTCTCCAGGAAGCGTCCGCAGGCAAGGGCGTCCAGTCCGCGCGCGCAGGCATCGTCGACCTGCTCATCATGGATGTCGGTCTTCCCGACATGGATGGCCGCGAGGCGGTAAAACTCCTGCGCAAGGGCGGCTTCAAGGCCCCGATCATCATGCTCACCGGGCATGATACGGATTCCGACACGATCCTCGGGCTCGAAGCCGGCGCCAACGACTATGTCACGAAGCCGTTTCGCTTCGCGGTGCTTCTGGCGCGCATCCGCGCCCAGCTTCGCCAGCATGAGCAGAGCGAGGACGCGACGTTCTCCGTCGGGCCCTACGTCTTCAAGCCGAGCCAGAAGCTCCTGACCGATGCGAAGGGCGGAAAGGTCCGGCTGACGGAGAAGGAGGCCTCGATCATCAAGTATCTCTATCGCGCCGACCAGAAGGTCGTGACTCGCGATGTCCTGCTCGAGGAGGTCTGGGGCTACAATTCGGGCGTGACGACGCATACGCTCGAGACCCATGTCTACCGACTTCGGCAGAAAATCGAGCGGGATCCGTCGAATGCCGAGATTCTTGTGACGGAAAGCGGCGGCTACAAGCTGGTCCCTTGACTGTTTACCCCGCCCGGACGAAGAACCGGATGGGGGCGCAACCGGGGATCGCGACTTGGCGCTTGACGACGACATCCGAATTCTGTCCGGAGTCGGCCTGTTTTCTGAACTGACTGCCGAGCAGCTCCGTCTGCTCGCCTTCGGCGCGGAATCCGTGCGCTTTCCCGCAGGGCGCGAAATCTATCGCGAAAATGCCCCCGCCGACTGCGCTTACGTGATCGTGGGCGGTCGCGTCGTCCTCTATCGCGACAATGAAGGCGTCGCGGTGGCCGTCACTCGATTGGGCGAGGGCGCGATCATCGGCGAACTGGCGCTGATCGCCGAAACGAAGCGTCTTACCTATGCGGCTGCCGAGACGGACGTCGAACTGATCCGGCTCAACCGGACGCTGTTCCGGCGGATTCTCGAAGAATACCCCGAAGCGGCTGCCGATCTTCATCGGAAAATGATGAACGACCTCCAATCCTTCCTGCGCAGCATCGAAAGCATCTCGACCCGCTTCAGCGACAAGGACTGATTCGACACATAGGGTGGCCGGATGGGCTGAGGATTGTTCTCGAGGGGGAGATGATGAGGGATGCGAGATGACGGAACATCGCGACCATCCAGTCTCTGATCGACCGATGAGGCATGGATTCCCGGGTCTCCCTCCGGTCGCCCGAGAATGACGAAGTGGGGGACTTGGATCGCCCGAGCACTCCCAGCGCATCGAAGTTACTAAGAGCGAAGTCACTCGCCCCGATTCGTCATTCTCGGGCGGAGCAGGAATGAAGTGACTGCGCAGACCCGAGAATCCATGCCTCGCCGGTTCCGTCGCAGGGTGGTCCAGAACGGGCGATCATCCAGTTCCGCATTGTTTGCCGCCCCGTCACCTCGCCATGAATGGAGGGGTCTCCACCAAAGATGAGGCGATCTAATCCAGATCGAAACGCGCGATCACCGGCACGTGGTCGGATGGCCGTTCCCAGCCACGCGCGTCGCGCAGCACCTCGATGCCGGTCAGATGCGGCGAGAGATTCGGCGACGACCAGATGTGGTCGAGGCGCCGGCCGCGATTCGACGCTTCCCAGTCCGCCGCGCGATAGCTCCACCAGGTGTAGAGCTTTTCTTCCGGCGGAATTACCTGGCGCATCAGGTCGACCCAGTTGCCGGCCCGCCGCATCGCCTCGAAGCTCTCCGTCTCCACCGGCGTGTGGCTGACGACGTTGAGCAACTGCTTGTGCGACCAGACGTCGGCTTCGAGCGGCGCGATGTTCAGGTCGCCGACGAGCACCGATGACAGGGCGTCGTCCTGCATCGCGGGGATGCCGTGCATTTCGGCGACGAAGTCGAGCTTGTGGCGGAATTTCGGGTTGATGTCCGGGTTGGGCTCATCGCCGCCGGCCGGCACGTAGAAATTGTGCACCAGGATGCGGCGATTGCCGGCCTCGACATGCACCGACAGATGCCGGCAGTCGCCATTGTCGCAGAAGCGGCGACGCTCGAACGATGCGATCGGCCGGCGCGCGACGGTGGCGACGCCGTGATACCCCTTCTGGCCGCTGATCTCGATATGCTCGTAGCCGGCGTTCCGGAACGCCTTGAGCGGGAACAGATCGTCCGGGCACTTCGTCTCCTGCAGGCACAGGACATCCGGCTGGTGTTCGGCCAGGAACCGCTCGACTAGGGGCATGCGGAGGCGCACGGAGTTGATGTTCCAGGTGGCGATCGAGAATGGCATGGGCAGGCATTTCCGAAATGGCAGGGAGAAGCGCCGGAACCTGCCAGCCATGCCGGATAAAGACAAGGCGCGTGCCGGAGCACGCGCCTTCGAAACGGTTAGTCCACAGAAAGCGGCGTCGATCAGTTCCTGTTGTGATTGCGCTTCTGCATTTCCTGGACCTTGCGGTTGTCGATCGCGAAGACCGACGGATCGAAGGTCACGCCCTGCTGGACGTTGAAGATCATGACGGTCGTGTCCTTGCCCTGTGCGTCGGTGATCGTCCACTGGCGCAGGTCGAAGGAGGTCGGATCGAACATCATGGTGATCACGGAATTGCCGAACGCGGATTTGTCGGCAAGCTGGATCGTTGTCAGGTCGTTCTCTTCCTTGACGCTGCGAACCTTGTTGCCGGACAGGTCGATGCGGTTGTCCAAAAGCAGCTTGAGCGGCGTGCGCGACAGCGGATAGATGTCCGCCGTCTGCAGCTTGGTGTTTTCGAGAACGACCGTCGTGCCGTCCGAGGTGACCTTGAAATTCGCCGGCGGCTCGTAGTTGAAGCGTACCTTGCCCGGACGTTCGATGTAGAATTTGCCGCCCGTCTGCTCGCCGCGCGGCCCGAACTGAACGAACTCGCCCATCATGGTGCGAACGCTGGCGAAATGGTCGGCGATGCGCTGTGCGGCAGCCCCACCCTGCGCATGCGCCACAGAGCCGAACGGACCGACGATCTGGCCCAGAACCACGAGCCCTACGCCGGCGGCAGCGGTTCCCAGGAACGCACGGCGCGACATGGCGTTGCCGCTCGCGGGGAAAGTGGTCTTGGCGTCTGTCGTCATGGTCGTGGTCCTCAGTCTGGTCTTCCCGTGATATCCGCCCATAAGGGCTGAATTTTGTCGGGTTCCGGAGCAGAAAACGGCTGCGGCGTCATTTGGTTGCCGCGTGCCGCCGCGTTGTCAGGCCCTCCCGACAGTTCGTCCTAGAACTTGTCGTCTTCGGTCGGCACGAGAATCTCTCGCTTGCCGGCATGGTTGGCCGGTCCGACGATGCCTTCCTGCTCCATCTTCTCGATGATCGAGGCGGCGCGGTTGTAGCCGATGCCGAGACGGCGCTGGATATAGCTGGTGGATGCCTTGCCGTCGCGCAAGACCACGGCGACCGCCTGATCGTACGGATCGTCGGAATCGTCGAAATTGCCGCCGCCGGACGATCCGCCGCCCTTGGAGCCGCCATCGTCGTCGTCCTCGCCGTCATCCTCGGTGATCGCGTCGAGATATTCCGGCACGCCCTGAAGCTTGAGATGCGCGACGACCTTCTCGACCTCGTCGTCCGAGACGAATGGCCCGTGGACGCGCTGGATGCGGCCGCCGCCGGCCATGTAGAGCATGTCGCCCATGCCGAGGAGCTGTTCGGCGCCCATCTCGCCGAGGATGGTGCGGCTGTCGATCTTCGATGTCACCTGGAAGGAGATACGCGTCGGGAAGTTCGCCTTGATCGTGCCGGTGATGACGTCCACCGACGGGCGCTGCGTAGCCATGATGACGTGGATGCCGGCCGCGCGCGCCATCTGCGCCAGACGCTGCACCGCACCTTCGATATCCTTGCCGGCGACCATCATCAGGTCGGCCATCTCGTCGATGATGACGACGATGTAGGGCATCGCCTGGAGATCGAGATGCTCGGTCTCGTAGATCGCCTCGCCGGTCTGGCGGTCGAAGCCGGTCTGGACGGTGCGGCTGATCTGTTCGCCCTTCTTTTCCGCCTGCGCGACACGTGCGTTGAAACCGTCGATGTTGCGGACGCCGACCTTCGACATCTTGCGGTAGCGGTCCTCCATCTCGCGCACGGTCCATTTGAGCGCGACGACGGCCTTCTTCGGATCGGTGACCACAGGCGTAAGCAAATGCGGGATGCCGTCATAGACGGACAGTTCCAGCATCTTCGGGTCGATCATGATGAGCCGGCAATCCTGCGGCGTCATGCGGTAGAGGATCGACAGGATGAAGGTGTTGATCGCCACCGACTTGCCCGAACCGGTCGTGCCGGCCACCAGAACGTGCGGGAACTTGGCGATGTCAGCGATCACGGGCTCGCCATTGATCGTCTTGCCGAGCGCCAGCGAGAGCTTGGCCTTCGACTGCTCGAAGTCCTTCGAGGCCAGCAACTCGCGCAGATAGACCGTCTCGCGCCGTGCGTTCGGCAGTTCGATGCCGATGGCGTTGCGGCCCGGAACGACCGCGACGCGGCAGGCGATCGCACTCATTGAGCGGGCGATGTCGTCGGCAAGCCCGATGACGCGCGACGACTTGATGCCGGGGGCCGGTTCCAGTTCGTAGAGCGTGACGACGGGGCCGGGCCGGACATGGATGATCTCGCCCTTGACGCCGAAATCTTCCAGCACGCCTTCCAGAAGACGCGCGTTCTGCTCGAGCGCATCCTTGGAAAGCGACGGATCGCGGCCGAGCGCCTTGGGCTCCGAGAGGAAGTGCAGCGACGGCATTTCGAACGTGCCGCTGCCCAAAAGCGAGGTCTGCGCCTCGCGCTGGACGCGGGCGCCCTGCTGCGGGCGCGGTGCCGGTGCCTCGACGCGGGCAGGCTGGGGCGACTGGGCCACGTGGACCTGAGCCGCCGGACCGCGCTCGGGCGTCGGACGAATGATGACGTCATCGTCGAAATCGTCGTCGTAACCGGCGATCGGGCCGTCATCCATATCGAAGGGCGGCTCGTCGGAGTCGATGCTCGGCACCGGCGAGAAATCGGGCTCGACACGTCCGCCGCGCGCCGGCGCCGTGCGGGCATAGACCATGTCGTCGTCGTCCTCGTCTGGTGTCGAGCGGAAGCGATCCATGCCACCGGTATGACGGCGTGCGAAGGATTTCACGGTGAACCACCAATGGGTGATCGCGCCCAGCGCCAGGATGCCGGTGCTTTCCGAATCATCCTCGTCTTCGATGTCGTCGTCTTCCGGTTCGGCATTGCGGTTGCGGCGCGTCATCCTGGCGACGGGTTCCTCGTCCGGCAGGCGACCGAACGCCGCGCAGGCAAAGGCCAGCAACCACAAAGCCGGCGCGATGAAGATCGCACCGGTGATGATCGCGGCGAGCCCGGTCGGATATCCGCCGGACAGCCAGGACGGGATCGTCAAGGCGAGATCGCCGACGACGCCGCCGAGACCGGTCGGCAGCGGCCATGTCGGAGGCGCCGTGATGCAGCCGACGATGCCCGCGGCCAGTGCCGAGCCACCCAGCCAGGCAGCGATGCGACGCGGGATGCGGTCGACATTGCGCGCGCCGATCAGCCACAGCGCCCAGGCAAGACCGGGTACGAGCACGACGATGGCCGAAAGCCCGTAGAACTGCATCAGCAGATCGGAGACGACCGCGCCCGGATAACCCATCGCATTGGTGACGGGATTGTCGGTCGCGTGGCTGAAGCTCGGGTCCGCGACGTTCCACGTCCCCAGGCTGGCAAGGCAGAACGCCACCGCCGCCAGGGCGCCGAGGCCGATTGCCCGGGTCACCTGTCGCTGCAGGAAACCCCGCAAGCCATATCCAGAATCGCTGATCGCCATCTGTGCGGTGGCACTCGAACGCATGAGCCGTCCCCGTCAAACATCGCTGCCGCACGCCGTATCACGTGCGAATTCGACGATGAGACTAGGCAAGCGAGGTTAAGGCTGCATTAACCATGGAGATTTTGTGGGCCCCCTCTGTGATGCGGCTCGAACGCTGCCCCCAACGCCGGTTTTTCGCGCTGTGGTTGTCGGTCCGGGCGATGTGTGATTTTCTGCGGGCAGTGAACTCAGAGGGTCCGTCCGCCGTCGCTCCATTCCAATGCGAGGATTTCCAGCATGCGTTTCATGATCGTCTCAATAGCCCTGATTCTGGCTCCGTTCGGTGCGCACGCCGCTCCTCCCGAAGGTGCAAAATTGTCCGCGATCATCGCCGAACTGGAGCAAAATCCGGATGTCGAGTATATCGACGAGGTCGATTGGAACGATCGCGGTTACTATGAGATCGAGTATTTCATGACGAATGGCGCCAAGGCCGAGATCAAGATCGATCCGAAGACGGGCGAATCAGTGCGTTAGATAACGCTTCTGGCAACTGCATGGCCCCGTCAGGATGATGCGAGCGATTTCCGCGGCGGTTTCAAGGCCGCCCACATCGATCCCTTTGGTGACATTGCAAGATCTGTTGGTCTAAGATCGGATTGGGCCGGGCCAAACAGAGTTGTCAGAGCATGACGAAGAAGTTGAAAGCCGGCCTCGTTGCCGCCGCCATTGCCGCCATCATCGGGATTGCTGTGTCCTATGGGTTCATCAGCCAGGAAACCGGCGATGAAATCAAGACGCAGACGGATCAAATCTTGAACGAGGATGACGAAGCCGGTCAACCTCCCGCCACAAACGATACGACCGCTCAGCCACCGGCATCCGGAGAAGCGCCGTCTCAACCGCCCGTGTCGGACGACGCGCCGGCTCAACCACCGGCGGCAACGGAGCCGCAGGCCCAGCCAAACGTACAGCCGTCCGAATAGCACGAGCCTGTCCGCATCGCTGGCAAGGATAGGGGGCCGTGCAGGGGAGGGCTCGCTGCGGGCGCGCCCCGCCGCCTCCGTGCGGCGCTCCTCCAACACCAGTCTTGACCTCGTCACGTCCGCATGGTGTTTCATTTGTCACGTCGAACAGGGAGAATGAGCCGGACGCAACGCGGCTCCTGTCCCGGCATGAGGAATGAGAATGGACAATGATTTCGAGAGATATTCCGTCGCCATCATCATCGTCTTCGGAGCACTCATCATCGGCGGCCTGATGGCTGTTTCGATCAGCTTTGGTGAGCGCAATGGTTTCCTTTTCGCCCTCGGGGCCGCTACGGCGGCGTGGGTTGCCGGCCATGCGCTGTTGTTCGATCGAGGGTATCTCTACGGAATTCTCGTCGCGGTCGCCGTGTTGATGTCGGTCGCGGCCACCATCGTCATCGCCCGCTGATACCGGCCGGTTTCCCCAAAAAAAGAGGCCCGGCGTCAGCCGGGCCTCGAAGGTGTGACGGCCGGGTGGACGTCACGACGGGATTTTGGAGAGGCGGGCGGTTGCCCGCCTTTGCTGTCAGGAGTGGTAGGCCACTTCGCCGTGCGAGGTGAGGTCGAGGCCCTGCTGCTCGGCTTCCACGGTCGGGCGCAGGCCGATCAGCACATCGACGATCTTGTAGAGGATCGCCGAGCCGATGCCGCACCATACGATCGTCACGAGAACCGCGAGGATCTGCGTCCAGACCTGGCCGCCCATCGTCACGCCGTCCGCATAGCCGACGCCACCCAGCGACGATGAGGCGAAGATGCCGGTGCCGATGGCGCCGACGATGCCGCCGATGCCGTGGATGCCGAACACGTCGAGCGAATCGTCATAGCCGGCCTTGATCTTGACCACGGCGACGAACCAGTAGCAGACCGCGCTGGCGATCGCGCCGAGGGCGATCGCACCCATCGGGCCGACGAGGCCCGCAGCCGGAGTCACCGCGACGAGGCCCGCGATGACGCCCGACGCCGCGCCCAGCATCGATGCCTTGCGGCGCGCCAGGCCTTCGATGACCACCCAGGCGATGATCGCGCCCGCGGTTGCGGTGAAGGTGTTGATCATCGCGAGCGCCGCGCCGCCATTGGCTTCGAGGTTGGAGCCGGCGTTGAAGCCGAACCAGCCCACCCAGAGGATCGCCGCGCCGACCAGCGTCAGCGTCATCGAATGCGGCGCCATGTTGTCCTTGCCGTAACCGGTGCGCTTGCCGACCATGATCGCGCCGACGAGCGCCGCGATGCCGGCATTGATGTGCACGACCGTGCCGCCCGCGAAGTCGAGCGCGCCCCAGCCGTAGAGCAGGCCGTTGGCGTCCCAGACCATGTGGGCGATCGGGAAGTAGACGAAGGTGACCCAGAGTGCGACGAACAGGATCACGGCGCGGAACTTCACGCGTTCGGCAAAGGCGCCGACGATGAGGGCCGGCGTGATGCAGGCAAATGTCATCTGGAAGCAGATGAAGACGAATTCGGGGATGACGACACCATCCGTGAACGTCGCCGCCTCGCTGTCAGGCGTGACGCCGGCGAGGAAGAGCTTGCCGAGGCCGCCCCAGAACGGGCCGGTGCCGCCGCCGAAGGCGAAGGAATAGCCGTAGACGACCCAGATGACGATCACGACGGCGGTGATCATCGTGCACTGCATCAGGACCGAGAGCATGTTCTTGGCGCGCACGAGGCCGCCATAGAACAGCGCGAGGCCGGGCAGGATCATGAACAGGACGAGGATGGTCGAAACCATCATCCAGGCGGTGTCGCCCTTGTCCATCGTGGTTGCGGCCTCTGTGGCGGCCTCCTGTGCGTAAGCCGCGGCGGTGCCGAGCGACCCCAGAGCAAATGGGGCCAGCAGGCTTGCCCGCGCCATGGGCGCGAGAAAAGAAGGAACTCTCATTGCAATCTCCGTGAAACGATCGCGTCGCTTCGGGCGCGTTGGTGTGTGCGTATCCGGCGCTGCCGGCATCATTCATGCTTCAGGCGAAGGTCTAAAACGCGGCTCGTCCAGCCGTGACGTCGTTCTCCCCCATGTCGGGCACTTTGGTTGTTCCCCTGCAGAAATGTGCTCACCGTGTCCGCTGATCGTCACGGCACCCGTGTCGGGCTTGAATGTCATGTCCCTGTCCGCGACGGGTTGGCGGACACGGGACGGCCCGGCGAAAACCGGGCCGCGTTTGCGCGACGGCCTTGCGGCCGTCGCGCGGTTCCGGGTGGTGCGCGTTTTAGCGGACGCTTGCACCGGCAAATTCCGGGTAGGCTTCGACGCCCACCTCTGCCTTGTCGAGACCGAGCAATTCGTCTTCCTCGGTCGGGCGCAGGCCCATGACCGCCTTGACGACGATCCAGACCAGGAAGCTCGCGACGAAGGTGAACACGCCGACGGTGACGATCGAGATAAGCTGCACCGAGAGGCTTGCGTCCGGGTTCGTGATGACCACGGCGATCGTTCCCCAGATGCCTGCGAATAGGTGAACCGGGATTGCGCCGACCACGTCGTCGATCTTGAACTTGTCGAGGAGCGGCACGGTCAGGACGACGATGACGCCGCCGACTGCACCGATCAGGCTTGCCGTGCCGAGGCCCGGCGTCAGCGGCTCGGCCGTGACCGAGACGAGACCCGCCAGCGCACCGTTGATCACGAAGGTCAGGTCGACCTTCTTGTAGATGAAGTGCGTCAGGGCGGCTGCCGCGAGTGCACCACCGACCGCGCCGGCATTGGTGTTGGCCATCACGCGGCCCACATCGGCGATGTCGCCCACCGTGCCCATGGCAAGCTGCGACGCGCCGTTGAAGCCGTACCAGCCGAACCAGAGGATGAACATGCCGAGCGTCGCGAGTGCCATGTTGGAACCCGGCAGCGCGTTGACCGAGCCATCCGCGTTGTACTTGCCCTTGCGTGCGCCGATGACGATGGCGCCTGCCAGTGCCGCCCAGCCGCCCACCGAGTGAACGACGGTCGAGCCTGCGAAGTCGAGGAAGCCCATCTGGTCGAGGAAGCCGCCGCCCCACTTCCAGGAAGCCTGGATCGGGTAGATCAGCGCGGTGAGAACCAGCACGAAGAGCAGGAACGGCCACAGCTTGATGCGCTCGGCTACCGTGCCGGAGACGATCGAGGCAGCGGTGGCGCAGAACATCACCTGGAAGAAGAAGTCGGAGCTGACCGTGGCATAGGTCAGGTCAGCCGCATCGGCCGTGAGACCGACAGGCTCGAGCACCGCGATGCCGACGGCGCCGAGGATGCCGTTCACCATCCAGGCGTCGCCCGGATACATGATCAGATAGCCGATGAGGTAGTAGGCGATGCAGGCGACCGAATACATCGTGATGTTCTTCAGAAGCTGCATGGAGACGTTCTTGGAGCGGACGAAGCCCGCTTCGAGCATCGTGAAGCCAGCCGCCATCCAGAAGACGAGGAAGCCGCCGACGAGCATCAGGAAGCTGTTGAGGATGTACTGCGTCTCCTGGGAGACGGCACCGGCGACGGCGGTCTCTGCCGCGTCGGGAGCCGGCGCGTCCTGGCCGAAAGCCGGCAGCGCCATCAGCGCGGTGAAGGTGAGCGCACCGAGTGCCGGGCGCGCGAATCTGGAAAGATTTGAAACTGTCATTAACCCCATTCTCCTTGGTCGAGGCGCCTAGAGCGCGTCGGTGTCGGTCTCGCCGGTGCGGATGCGCACCGCCTGGTCGATGCCGTAGACGAAGATCTTGCCGTCGCCGATCTGGCCGGTCTTGGCCGCGGCCGAGATCGCCTCGACGGCCTTCTCGACGAGGTCGGTTCCGACTGCGACTTCGATCTTGATCTTGGGGAGAAAGCTCACGGCGTATTCCGCGCCGCGATAGATTTCCGTGTGCCCCTTCTGCCGCCCGTAGCCTTTGACTTCGGTGACGGTCAGCCCCTGTATCCCGACGGCGGTGAGCGCTTCACGCACCTCGTCGAGCTTGAACGGCTTGATGATTGCCATCACGATTTTCATAAGGTTTCACCCTTTGCTTTGCGGTCCCCCGCGTTGCAGTCACACCGCCGGACTGGATGACAGCCGGGAGTGCAAGAGGTGATTCAAATCGCGTGCCAGTTGGTTGGGCATGATGGTAACTGGCTGTAAAGACTTCGGAATATCGCTTATGGCCCAAGCGAACTTCGCAGGTGCAGCAATGCATGTGACTAAAGTTTGGGCAAATGCCTTGATTCCGCCCGTCAGCCGGGCGGAAGGCGGCGCTTTCGGCATCCCACCTCTCACAGACGGGCGAGGCATGGATTCCAGGGTCTCCCTGCGCTTCGCCCCGGTCGCCCGAGAATGACGAAGGGGGTGGTTTCGCCTGAGCCAAGTTCTGAGACGTTGACGGTTATGCGGGAGTTCCCCACCTCCGCTTCGTCGTTCTCGGGCACTGACCCGAGAACCCATGCCTCGCCGGCTCCGTCGCAGGACGGCGCAGAGACGGCAGCCCGTGGCAGCTCTACCTGCGGTCCCGAAGCCGGACGAGGCCTTCCTGGGCCGTCGAGGCGATCAGGGTGCCGTCGCGGGAGTAGAGCATGCCGCGCGAGAAGCCACGCGAACCGATCGCGTTGGGGCTGTCCTGCGTATAGAGCAGCCAGTCGTCCAGGCTGTGCGGGCGATGGAACCACATCGCATGGTCGAGGCTCGCCATCTGGATTTCCGGATCGAAACCGATCCGGCCATGCGCGAAGGTGGACGTGTCGAGCAATGTCATGTCGGAGAGATAAGCGAGCAACGCCGATTGCAGATTGCGGTCGTCGGGCGCGGCGCCCATCATGCGAACCCAGACGTTCTGGCGCGGCGGCAGCTTGTCGCGGCTCGTGTAGTGCTCGACGTTCACCGGCTTGATTTCCAGCGGTCGTTCGCGCGCCCAGAATTTGCGCACCGAGTCCGGCACGACGTGTCCGGTCTCTTCCAGCAGCTCGAACTGTGTGCGCAGCGTTTCGGGCGCCGGCACGTCGAGCGGCATAGGCATTTGATGCTCCATTCCGGTCTCCTCGACCTGGAATGAGCTTTCGAGCGAGAAGATCGCGTGCCCATGCTGGATGGCGGTGACGCGCCGCGTGGTGAAGGAGCCGCCGTCGCGCAGCCTGTCGACCTCGTAGATGATCGGGGTGGATGGGTCGCCGGGCCGCATGAAATAGCAGTGCAGCGAGTGAACGAAGCGCTCTCCATCGACGGTGCGCTGGGCCGCCACGAGCGCCTGGCTGATGACCTGTCCGCCGAAGACGCGCTGCCAGCCCACCTGGGGGCTGCGACCACGATACAGGTTGTGTTCGAGCCGCTCGAGGTCGAGTATGGCGAGAAGTTCCTGCATGGCCTGCGACATCCGCTTTTCCCCTCAGGCGGTCGATCTGACGCCGGGTTTGCAACAGGATAGACGGAACAAGTCAAGACTGCGCGAATTGACCGTGCGATCCCGAGGCGTACGAAACACAGGATGGATGACATCATGGCAAATGGTCAGGCGGGAGCCGAACGAACCCGTTTCGACGTGATCGTGGCTGGCGCGGGGTATGTCGGCCTGGCGACGGCGGTGTCGATCGTCGCGGCACGGCCGAACCTGTCGGTCGCCATCGTCGATGCTGCGCCTGAAGGCGTCTGGCGCAAGGATGGACGCGCCTCGGCGATCGCGGCCGCCGCGACGCGCATGCTCGGCCAACTCGGCTGCTGGGACGAGATCGCGCCGAAGGCGCAGGCGATGACCGAGATGATCGTCACGGATTCGCGCACGTCCGATCCCGTACGCCCGGTGTTCCTGACGTTCGACGGCGAGGTCGGCCCCGGCGAGGCCTTCGCCCATATGGTCGCCAACCGGGATCTGAACGCCGCGCTGCGCCGGCGGGCGGGCGAACTCGGCATCGACCTGATCGAGGGCGTCGGCGTGACCGGCTTCGATACGGGCTCGCAGGAGACGCTGGTTCACCTCGCTGACGGTGTGACCTTGCGAACGCGCCTTCTGGTCGCCGCGGACGGCGTGAAGTCGCGTCTACGCGACATGGCCGGCATCAAGACCGTGCACTGGGATTACGGCCAGTCCGGCATCGTCTGCACGGTCGAGCACGAGCGGCCGCATATGGGCCGGGCGGAGGAGCATTTCCTTCCCGCCGGGCCGTTCGCCACCCTGCCGCTCAAATCAAGCGACGAGGGCGGCAACCGCTCCTCGATCGTCTGGACCGAGCGCACCGAGGATGCCGAGCGGCTGGTCGCGGAGGAAACGCTGGTCTTCGAGGCGGAACTGGAGCAGCGTTTCGGGCTCAAGCTCGGGGAGATCCGCGTGGTGGACAAGCCGCGCGCATGGCCGCTCGGGCTGACGCTGGCGCGGGATTTCGTCAAGCCGCGCTTCGCCCTTGCGGGCGATGCCGCGCACGGCATTCATCCGATCGCGGGCCAAGGGCTCAATCTGGGCTTCAAGGATGCGGCAGCCCTTGCGGAAGTCATCGTCGAGGCAGACCGTCTCGGGCAGGACATCGGCGCGATCGACGTACTGGAGCGCTACCAGCAGTGGCGCCGCTTCGACACGGTGCAGATGGGCGTCACCACCGACGTGCTGAACCGCTTGTTCTCGAACGATTTCGGGCCGCTGCGCGCGGTGCGCGATCTCGGCCTTGGGCTCGTTCAGCGCATGCCGCGCATGAAGGAGTTCTTCATCCGCCAGGCGTCGGGCCTGTCGCCGCAGGCACCGAAGCTGCTTCAGGGCGAGCCGATTTGAGGTCGCCCGTCCGTAAGGATGCAGGGCGATCTAGTGCACTTCCAGCCCGATCTTCTGCGTCAGGCGACGAAGTCGGTGGCTGGCGGTGAGAAGCGGCGGGCCGTCGGCGGCGACCACGGTTCGCGCGATGTCGACGAGGCCGTGCTTTTCCGCCTCATTGAGGCGGGTCGCAAGAAACGGTCCCAGCTTGTCGATGACGGTGCCTGCTTCATCGATCTGGCCGGACGCCCACTGGCCGTAGACCAGCGCTTCGTCAGCCCGGTCGGCTTCCGTCAGCCCTGACAGTTCCTCGCGGATCGCGGCTTCGCGTTGAGGCGAAAGAGCGACATCGTCGGATGCGATGCTGGCAAGCAAGGTGGCGGCCGCGACGATGGGGTCGTTGATCGCCGTCAGCGGCGAAAGCTCGGCCTGACTGCGGATGCGTTTCCTCCGCATCGACCCGCGCATCCGGCCTGCCGCATCGATGATCTCGCTCGCCGCATCGCCTGCCGCACGCATGCGGTACCACCAGAAGCCGAGGCCTGCCACCACGCCCAGCACCATCACCACGATATGCATTGTTGTCGTTCCGGATTGCTCTATTCGGCGAGGAATACACGCAACTTTTGCGAGCGTCATCACCAATCATGGCGGCGCTTGTCGCGGTCTGGACACTTTTTGTGCGCGGCTGTCTTTCGCGCATCGGCGTGCATTGTCTCGTCGCGCGGGTTTCGCTAGGACATCGCCATGAGCCTCGAATCCGTACGCGCCTTCCTCGCCGAACACGCCCCCGACGTCGCGATCATCGAAACCGCCGAGAGTTCGGCGACGGTCGAACTCGCCGCGCAGGCGCATGGCGTGGAACCGGCGCAGATCGCCAAGACGATCTGCCTTCGCGTCGGCGAAACGGTGATGCTCGTCGTCGCCAAGGGCACGGCCCGGCTCGACAACCGGAAATTCAAGGACGCGTTTCGCGGCAAGCCGCGCATGCTCGGCGGGGACGAGGTCGTGGAGCTGACCAGCCACCCGGTCGGCGGCGTCTGCCCGTTCGGGCTTCCCTCGCCGCTTCCGATCTATTGCGACGTGTCGCTGAAAGCGTTCGACGAGGTGGTGCCAGCGGCAGGCTCCACCAATTCGGCGGTGCGGATTTCGCCCGACCGTCTGGCGCAGATCACCGGCGCGCAATGGGTCGACGTCTGCCAATAGGTCCCTCGCACCCCTCGAAGGTTGCGGGATGCGACCCTATCTAGGGCTTGTCGGGTCGCGTGATGCGGCCCGCGCCGGTTTCAATCGAAAGGGAGACGACCATGGATCGCCACGCAACAGCAGTCTGGAAGGGCAACCTGAAAGAGGGGACGGGAACGATCGACCTGCAGAGCGGCGCATTTTCCGCGCAGCCCTATTCGTTCAAGACGCGCTTCGAGGACGAGAGCGGCAAGTCGGGCACCAATCCCGAGGAACTGATCGCCGCCGCCCATGCCGGCTGCTTCGCGATGCAGCTATCGCATTTCCTGGCCGAGAACGGCACGCCGGCAGAAAAGCTCGACGCCAAGGCGGTCGTCAGCCTGACGCCGGGCACCGGCATCACCGGAAGCGCGCTGACGCTCGTCGGCACCGTTCCGGGCATCGACGAGGCGAAGTTCAAGGAACTCGCCAACAAGGCCAAGGAAGGCTGCCCCGTCTCCAAGGCGCTCGGCGCGATCAACGTGACGCTCGACGCTAAGCTCGGCTGATTCCGCCCGGCGACATTTTCGCAATCAAGACGAGGTCGGCCGCGCAACGGAACGTCGCGCGGCCGTTTCACTTCGAAACCAAAAACCGCGAATAAGGCTTAGTCTCGCCAAGCAGTTGACCATTCGGGAGGAATGCATGCTGCAGGACCAGGAAGCGCGCGTGCTGCGCACGCCGCGAACCACCACGACCCTCAAGCTCACCGATATCACCGCCAGGGCGTCGCGCCTCGACGCCTTCGAGGGCCATGAGCATATCTGGCTCGGCGAGGACGATGCGCGGGGGCTCACGGCCATCGTTGCGATCCACAACACCGCGCTCGGGCCTGCGCTGGGCGGAACGCGCGTCTGGCCGCATCCGACCTTCGAGGCGGCGCTCACCGACGCGTTGCGCCTGTCGCGCGGCATGACGTTCAAGGCGGCGATCGCCGACGTCCCCTTCGGCGGCGGCAAGGCTGTCATCAAGGCCGATCCCAGGACGGAAAAGACGCCGGCGATGCTCGAGGCCTATGCCGATATGCTCGCCGCCCTCAACGGCCAGTACTACACCGGCGAGGATGTCGGCCTGACGCTGGCCGATGCTGATTTCCTGCGCTCGCGCACGCCGAACGTTTCCGGAACGACCATCGGCGGCAGCGGAAACCCGTCGCCGGTCACGGCCAAAGGCGTGTTCCTCGGCCTGAAAGCAGCACTTGCCCACGTCCGCGGCAGCGATACGCTCGATGGCGTGCGGGTTGCGGTCCAGGGGCTCGGCTCGGTCGGCTGGTCGTTGTGCGAGCAGTTGCATGCCGAGGGCGCGCTTCTGGTCGTCGCCGATCTCGATGAGGCGCGGACGACGCGCGCGCACACCGTCTTCGACGCCGATGTGGTCGAGACCAAGACGATCGTCGCCGCCTCGGTCGACGTCTTCGCGCCGTGCGCGCTGGGCGGCGTCCTGTCCGCCGACACCATTCCGCATCTCAAGGCGAAGATCGTCGCGGGTGCGGCAAACAACCAGCTCGCGCGCCACGAAGACGCCGCGCATCTGATGCGCCGTGGCGTGCTTTACGCGCCGGATTACGTGATCAATGCGGGCGGGCTGGTCAACGTCGCGGCCGAACTCGACCCGGACGGCTACGACCGCGCCGCCGTGATGGACAAGGTGGCGCATATCCCGCAGACGCTGGCCGGCATCTTCAGGCGCGCGCAGGACGAGGCGCGGCCGACGAACGACATCGCGCAGGCAATCGCCGAAGAGCGGATCGCCCGCGCCCGGGCGGTATGAGAGGGCTTTGCGTGAAACCGCGTCGGTTCAGCTACCCTTGATGCCCTGCATCGCGGCAGCGCCCCAGACGTCCCTGATGCGGTCGTCACGACCACAGGCGCTGCGGTAGTATTTGTAGCGCAGCGGGTTCTTCTCGTAATAATCCTGGTGGTAGTCCTCCGCCGGCCAGAAGGTCGGCGCGGCGACCACCTCGGTCACCACGGTCGTGCCGAGTGCTGCCTGGGCCTCGGCCTTGGCCTTCTTCGCCTCGGCGAGCTGCGTATCACCCACCGCGTAGACCGCCGTCGTGTAGCTGTGCCCGCGATCGCAGAACTGGCCGCCATCGTCGGTCGGATCGACCGAGCGGAAAAACGCCGTCAGGAGCTGCTCGTAGCTCACCTTTGCGGGATCGTACTCGATGCGCACCGCCTCGCGATGATTGGCGGCGGTGTGGTCCTGATAGGTCGGGTTGTCGTTCGTGCCGCCGATATAGCCCGAGACGGTCGAGATCACGCCATTGACGTGGTCGAAGTCGGACTCCACGCACCAGAAGCAGCCGCCGGCGAAGATCGCCACTTCGGGCTCGGCTGCCTGCGCCGTGGCACCGCCGAGCGCCAGGCCGAAGACGAGAGCTGCAGAAAGCTTGCCGATCATGGCTATTCCTCCGGGGTTGCCGAAGATACGTAGCACCGCGCCCGATTGTTTCAAATCAGCCGAAAAACAAGCCTTCGTGAGAGGCCGCGTTACCTATTTCGCTGCCAGCGCCTTCTCGATCTGCGGCAGCAGGTCTCCGACGATGCTTTCGGGAGAGAACGGGCCGACATGCTTGTAGAGGATGCGGCCATCCGTGCCGACGAGGAAGGTTTCGGGAACGCCGTAGACGCCCCAGTCGATCGCCGAGCGTCCTGTGTCGTCCTGCCCGATCACCGCGTAGGGATTGCCCAGTTCGCCGAGGAAGCGGCGGGCGTTTTCAGGCCTGTCCTTGTAGTTGAGGCCGGCGATCTGGAACCGGTCGTCCTGCGCAAGCTGCATCAGGAGCGGGTGCTCGACCCGGCACGGCGCGCACCACGACGCCCAGACATTCACCAGCGTCACCTTGCCGTCGAACGTTGCGGTGTCGAAGCCCGGCAGGCCGGTGCCGTCCAGCGGCGGCAGCGTCGTCTTCGGCGCCTCCGCGCCGATCAGCGCCGAGGGCACGACCGAGATATCGCGTCCCGACAAAAGCTGCACGAGGAACACGCCCGCGAGCGCCATGAACAGGGCCAGCGGAAGCAGAGCCAGCCAGCGGCGGCGCGGCGGTGCGGGCGTCTCGGTCTGTGGCTGCGTGCTCATTGGGCGACCGGCTTCTGGTCGGAGCGTCGCCGGATGCCGGCAGCCTCGAGTGCCGCCAGCTCGCGCTTGCGGGCCTTCTGGTCGAGCAGGATCCAGCCGACGAGCCCGGCGATCACCAGCGCCGAAATGCCGTAGGCCGCCGCCACATAAAGCGCATGCGCACTCATGGGCGCTGCCCTGCCGCATCCGCGCCGCGCGCAGCCATGCGGCGCATCGCCGAGACGCGGCGGCTCCAGATTTCCGTCCGCATCGCCATCAAATGAAGCGTGAAGAACAGGAGCGTGAACCCCAGCGCGCACACCAGCAGCGGCCAGAGCAGCGACGGGTGGATCGTCGGGCCGTCCAGTCGGATGACGGAGGCCGGCTGGTGCAGCGTGTTCCACCAGTCGACGGAGAACTTGATGATCGGGATGTTGATGAAGCCGACCAGCGTCACGATCGCGGCGGCGCGCGCGCTTCGCGACGGATCGTCGAGCGCGCGGGTCAGCGCGATGATGCCGAGATACATCAGGAACAGCACGAAAACGGAGGTGAGGCGGGCATCCCAGACCCACCACGTGCCCCACATAGGCTTGCCCCAGATGGAGCCGGTGGCGAGTGCGAGCAGCGTGAAGGCGGCGCCGATCGGGGCCGCGGCCTTGAGCGCGACGTCGGCCAGCGGATGACGCCAGACCAGTGTGCCGAGCGCCGAAATCGCCATGACCGAGTAGCACATCATGGCGAGCCACGCGAACGGCACGTGGATGTACATGATGCGGACGGTGATGCCCTGCTGGTAGTCTTCCGGTGCGGCGAAGGCCATCCACAGCCCGGCGCCAAGCGCGATCGCGGCAAGTCCGCCCAGCCACGGCACGATGCGATCCGCCAGCGCGATGAAGCGCGTCGGATTTGCGATGTCGATCCAGCGTCCGGCCGGTGCTGCGGTGTCGCTCATGGCATCCAAATAGACCGCACGATTGCGGCGCGCAATCGACGCCGATCAAACCCGCGTGAGTGAAGTCGTCGCGCCCGGCGTGACGAGGATGGGCGGCGGCCCGGATGTGAGCCGCAATCGTGCGGTCTATTGGGTTCGCGAACTGTCCCCCGTCGAGCCCGCGATCGACCCACGAGGCATGGATTCCCGGGTCTCCCTCCGCTTCGCTCCGCTCGCCCGAGAATGACGAATGTGGGGTGGTTTCCGGCTGAGTCAGGTTCGGAGGCGGTGACGGTTTCCGGTGAGCCTACCCCATCCACTTCGTCATCCTCGGGCGGAGCGTCGAGCGAAGCTCGATGCGCAGACCCGGGGATCCATGCCTCGCCGGCCCCGCCGCAGGGTGGCGCAGAACCGGGCACTCACCGCACATCCGAAATTGACGAACATCGGGACCACCCCGCTTGTCACCAACTGACGAGGCATGGATTCCCGGGTCTTCCTCCACTTCGCTCGGTCGCCCGAGAATGACGAAGGTGGGGTGGTTTTCGGCTGAGTCGGGTTCGGAGGCGGTGACGGTTTTCGATGAGCTTCACCTACCCTCGCCACCTCAAGGCATCCCCATCCACTTCGTCATCCTCGGGCGGAGCGTCGAGCGAAGCTCGATGCGCAGACCCGGGGATCCATGCCTCGCCGGTCCCACCACTGGATGGTCCAGAACCCTGCGCCCCGGTCACAAACCGCAGGTGGAGAAGATTCCCCACTCCCAAAACTTTCCCCCAACCCGATCAACCACTTCTCAAAAATATCCGCCCTCTTTCATCCACGCCCCCACCGCCGCCGCCATATTCGCCCCATCGCCCTCACGGGAACTCTGGTGCGCACCGGGGATCAGGGGAGGGTGACGGTGTCCGGGTAGCGTGGTCTGACGAGTGAGACGTCTGGCCTTGAATCCGGGCTTCGGTGGAGGTCGGAGTCGGAGGCGCAAATGCCAAGTCCGGCCCAGCTTCGCCGTTGGTGACAGCACCGGCGGGGCGCGAGGTTCGCACCACGTAATTATCATTCGGAAGACACGGCCTCGCGCCCCGCTTCCCGCCCTTTCACAAGGACCAGACCGGAAACGGGGCGTGGTAACGAGGACGCGCGCGTCAGTCCGAAGCGCCCTTCAGGGCCAGCGCGGCGGCGAAGGGGCCGATGACGGCGAAGAGCAGCGTCAGCGCGCACAGGATCAGGAAGGGCGGCGTGAAGGGTTCCGGCTCGTTGACGGCGCCGTAGGAGGCGGAGACGCCGAAGATCAGGATCGGGATCGCCAGTGGCAGGATCAGCACCGAGACCAGAAGCCCGCCGCGCGGCAGCGACACCGCGACGGCCGCCCCGACCGCGCCGATAAAGGCGATCGCGGGCGTGCCGATCAAAAGCGTCGCGCTCGTCGCCGCGATCGCGATCGGCTCCATGTTCATGAAGATGCCGAGCAGCGGCGAGGCGATCACCAGGGGCAAAACGCTCGCGGTCCAGTGCGCGAGGCATTTCACCAGCACCGTCAGTGCCAGCATGTGGCGGTCGTCGGCCATGATCAGGAGATCGAGCGAACCGTCCTCGCGGTCGGCCTGAAACAGGCGGTCGAGGCCGAGCAGGCTGGCGAGAAGCGCCCCGATCCAGAGGATGGCCGGGCCGATGCGGGCCAGCAGGTTCAGGTCGGGCCCGACGCCGAAGGGAATCACGGCCACCACGGCCAGAAAGAACAAAACGCCCACCAGCGCCCCGCCGCCGGCACGCAGGCCCAAACGCAGGTCGCGGCGGAAGAGGGCTAGCATGCGGTCATGCCTTCAACGGAAATTTCGCGCCCTACGTTGCCCCCCTCTGTCCTGCCGGACATCTCCCCCACGAGGGGGGAGATCAGCTTGCGCCGCGACGTTCGCCAATCGTCATCGTTGCAGAACGCGCGGAAACAGCGAAGCTGCTGATCTCCCCCCATGTGGGGGAGATGGCCGGAAGGCCAGAGGGGGGCGTGACGAAGCGCCTTCATATCCGGCTGCCGCCCATCGCCAACTCCCCCACCCCCGCCAGCCCCAGCGGCAGATGCGTGGCGGCGAGGATGATGCCGCCATCGTCCAGATGCGCCCGCATCAGGTCCGCGAACTGTCGCTCCGACGCCTTGTCGAGGCCGGCGGTCGGTTCGTCGAGCAGCCAGATCGGCCGGTAGCTGACGAGGAGCTTGGCGATCGACACGCGCCGTTTCTGGCCGGTCGAGAGATAGCCATAGGGCAGGGACGCGACGGTGGGCAGCCCGATCATGTCGAGTGCTTCGGGCACCGACAGATGCGGCTCGCCGCAGAAATCCTGCCAGAAGGAGAGGTTCTCCTCGACGCTCAGCGCCGTCTTCATCGCGTTCGCGTGGCCGAGATAGTGCGCGGCCGAGGCGACGGTCTCGAACTCGGGTGGCGCGTCCTCCAGCCGAATCACGCCGCCGGCTGGGGCAAGCAGTCCGGCGACGATCCGCAACAGCGTCGATTTGCCCGAGCCGTTGGGTCCGGTGACGACGAGCGCTTCGCCGTCACCGAGCGCAAAGCCCACGCCGTCAAAGACAGGCTCTCCGCCGCGTTCTCCGCTCAGATCGTCGGCAATCAGCCGCATCTCGGTCCCGTTCTCCGGCTGCCGCCGGATTACCCCGTGCAATGCAGCGATTTCGCCCAACCCCGTCTAGAACTATTTTAGGAAATTCACTATATGCGGGGCAACCGTGCCAGCGGTCGGCACGGAAACCATATTGCGCCGACCAGCGCGCGCGCCGCCTTGAACGGCCGGGTCGCATGGGAACGGACAGCGGAAATGACCGTACCCGCACCTTTGCGCGTGTTAGCATGCCACTGGCGTCCGTTACCCAATCGGCAACCGAACGTTAGGGATCGCACGTGACCAATTCACTCGACAGTTTCAATTGCCGCAGAACACTTTCCGTGGGCGGGAACGATTACGTCTATTTCAACCTCGTGGAGGCCGAGAAAAACGGTCTTGCGGGCGTGGGCAAGCTGCCCTTCTCGATGAAGGTTCTGCTCGAGAACCTGCTGCGCAACGAAGATGGCCGTTCGGTCACCAAGGAGAGCATCACCGCTGTCGCCGGCTGGCTCGCCGACAAGGGCAGCGCAGGCGTCGAGATCGCCTACCGTCCGGCCCGCGTGCTGATGCAGGATTTCACCGGCGTTCCAGCCGTCGTCGACCTGGCCGCCATGCGTGACGGCATCGCCGCACTCGGTGGCGATCCGCAGAAGATCAACCCGCTCGTGCCGGTCGATCTCGTCATCGACCATTCGGTCATCGTCGATGAGTTCGGCACGCCACGCGCGTTCGGCCGCAATGTCGAGCTCGAATACGAGCGCAATGAAGAGCGCTACAAGTTCCTGAAATGGGGCCAGCAGGCGTTCAACAATTTCCGCGTCGTGCCGCCCGGCACCGGCATCTGCCATCAGGTGAACCTGGAATATCTCGGCCAGGTCGTCTGGACGAAGGACGAGGACGGCGAAACCGTCGCCTACCCCGACACCTGCGTCGGCACCGACAGCCACACCACGATGATCAACGGCCTCGGCGTTCTGGGCTGGGGCGTCGGCGGCATCGAGGCTGAAGCCGCCATGCTCGGCCAGCCCGTCTCCATGCTGCTGCCCGAGGTCATCGGCTTCCGCCTCACCGGCAAGCTCAAGGAAGGCGTCACCGCAACCGACCTCGTGCTGACCGTCACGCAGATGCTGCGCAAGAAGGGCGTCGTCGGCAAGTTCGTCGAGTTCTTCGGCTCGGGCCTCGCGTCGATGTCGCTCGCCGACCGCGCCACGATCGGCAACATGGCACCGGAATACGGCGCGACCTGCGGCTTCTTCCCGGTCGACAAGGAGACGATCCGCTACCTCACCACGTCGAGCCGTGCCGATGACCGCATCGCGCTGGTCGAAGCCTATTCCAAGGCTCAGGGCATGTGGCACGACGAGGGCGTCACGGACCCCGTCTTCACGGATACGCTGGAACTCGACATGGATACGGTCGTCCCGTCGATGGCCGGTCCGAAGCGTCCCGAGGGCCGCGTGCCGCTGCCGGACATCGCCGCGAAGTTCGCAGAGGCATTGGGTGCCGAGTACAAGAAGACCGTCGACACGGCCAAGCGCTATGCCGTCGAGGGCGAGGATTTCGACCTCGGCCATGGCGACGTGGTGATCGCCGCGATCACGTCGTGCACCAACACGTCGAACCCCTCGGTGCTGATCGGCGCGGGGCTTCTCGCCCGCAACGCCAACAAGCTGGGTCTCAAGCAGAAGCCCTGGGTCAAGACGTCGCTCGCGCCGGGATCGCAGGTGGTCGCGGAGTATCTGGCGAAGTCCGGTCTGCAGACCGAGCTCGACCAGATCGGCTTCAACCTGGTCGGCTTTGGCTGCACGACCTGCATCGGAAACTCCGGCCCGCTGCCGGCTCCGATCTCCAAGACCATCAACGACAAGGGCCTCATCGGTGCGGCGGTGCTTTCGGGCAACCGCAACTTCGAGGGCCGCGTCTCGCCGGACGTGCAGGCGAACTACCTCGCATCGCCGCCGCTGGTCGTCGCTTACGCGCTTGCCGGCAGCGTCACTATCGACCTGACGACCGAGCCCCTGGGCGAGGGCGCCGACGGCAAGCCGGTCTATCTCAAGGACATCTGGCCGACGACGCTCGAAATCCAGGAGTTCATCGAGAAGTACGTCACCCGCGAAATCTTCGCCAACAAGTACGCCGACGTCTTCAAGGGCGACGAGAACTGGCAGAAGGTGCAGGCACCGACCGGCCAGACCTACACCTGGGACGATGCGTCGACCTACGTCCAGAACCCGCCCTACTTCGTGGGCATGGGCAGCAAGGCGGAAACGACCGCGCCGATCAAGGGCGCGCGCGTGCTCGGCCTCTTCGGCGACAAGATCACCACCGACCACATCTCTCCGGCCGGCTCGATCAAGGCCGCTTCGCCGGCGGGCAAGTACCTGATGGACAATGGCGTGGGCGTCGCCGACTTCAACCAGTACGGCACGCGTCGCGGCAACCATGAGGTGATGATGCGCGGCACCTTCGCCAACATCCGCATCCGCAACCACATGCTGGGCGAGAACGGCAAGGAAGGTGGATACACGATCCACTATCCGTCGAAGGAAGAGATGTCGATCTACGACGCCGCCATGCGCTACCGCGAGGAAAAGGTGCCGCTGGTCGTTTTCGCCGGCGTCGAATACGGCAACGGCTCGTCCCGCGACTGGGCCGCGAAGGGCACCAATCTTCTCGGCGTGCGCGCGGTCATCGCGCAGTCCTTCGAGCGCATCCACCGCTCCAACCTCGTCGGCATGGGCATCGTGCCCTATACCTTCGAAGACGGAACGAGCTGGGCTTCGCTCAACCTGAAGGGCGACGAGGTCGTGACGATCGACGGCATCGACACGATCAAGCCGCGCCAGAAGATGGTGGCCAAGGTCGAGTATTCGGACGGCACGGTGAAGGAAGTCCCGCTTCTCTGCCGCATCGATACGCTGGACGAGCTCGACTACTTCAAGAACGGCGGCATCCTGCAATACGTTCTGCGCGACCTCGCAGCGTAAGCAGCGGCTTTTCCTTCTCCCCGTCTACGGGGAGAAGGTGGCCTGAAAGGCCGGATGAGGGGCAGAGCGATCCTTCGAAGGTTGGCTCTCTGCCTCTCATTTGCTTACCGCCGCGGCGCCCCATATCGCGCCGTTGCCGCCAGCAGAACGCCCAGCATCAATCCGTTGATCGTGTGCCACAGGAAGTGCGTGCCCAGCGGCATCGCTTCGCAGACAACCGGATCGATAGCCCGGAATGTGACGGACGCGCAGAACATCAACGCCGCGACGATGTTGTACCAGCCGGCCGGGTTGCCCGCGCGGATCACCACCATGCCGAAGAAGATCAGCGCCAGGAACGGCGGAAGATAGCCTGTCGAGCCATTCGTCGCCTCCCGCAGCCAGTCGGGGACCATCAGCGTGATGATCGCGGCGGTGATGTAGAAGCCGATGAAGACGGCGAGCGCTCTGGGCCATGCCATGCCGACGAAGCGGCGCAGGTTCAACCATGTATAGGCAAGCGTAAAGCCCGCAATCGGCAGGATATCGGCCCACATCGTCAGCCGGTTGGCGAAGGTATGGAACAGGAACGAGCCTATGCCGATCGCCACCGCCCACCACGCCAGCGCCTCGGCGAAGGCGCCGGTACCGCGCCTGCGAACCTCATAGACGCCCCAGAGCCCGGCGAGGACGAAGGCCAGGTTTGTAAGCGCGTTGACCGGTTCCGACCAGAATTCGGGACCTGTCCGCTCGCAATAAAGATCGAGATGGGTGTGAAGTTCATCGAACATGATCGGTTCTCGTGATAGTGCCGGCTTGGTATAAGCGTTTCACCGCAACGTGACTTTCCGTTGAAGCCTGTGCTGCCTAATCTGTACGCAGACTTCGACGGGCTTCCAGCCTGAATCCGAAACGACTACCGGGAAATTCCGTGGGCTTTAGAAACCTCAGGCTGGTGACGGCCGTTTTCCTCTTTGCACTGCCCTATGGCGCGGCTGCAGGGGATCATGTCAAGCGCCCGCGTGCCGTGGTCGAGCTGTTTACAAGCCAGGGGTGCAATTCGTGCCCGCCCGCGGACGAACACCTCAGCGCACTCGCCCGGTCCGGTGACGTCGTCGCCCTGTCCTACCATGTCGATTACTGGGACTATCTCGGCTGGCGCGATACGCTTGCGACGCCCGACAACACGGCTCGCCAGCAGGAATACAGCCGCACCTTCGGCAATCGATCCGTCTACACGCCCCAGGCCGTCGTCAACGGCCGCCATCAGTTGAACGGCGCCAAGCGCAGGAAGCTCGATGCCGCGATCGAACGCATGGAGGGCACCGTCGAGGGCATGACCGTCGATGTCGACGTGACCTATTCCGGCGACAGCGTGATTATCGAGACGGGCGCCTCGGATCGGAAGATCAGCGAGGCGCAGATCGTGCTGGTCTATTTCGATCCCGCCACGGAAGTCGAGATCAAACGCGGCGATAACAAGGGCCGCTCCTTCGTCTATCTGAACTCGGTATCAAGTTTCCACACCGCCGGAATGTGGCACGGCAGGAAGACGCGCTTCGAACTGCCGATGAGCGAGATCGTCAAGAAGGCATCCGGCGGCTGCGCCGTGCTCGTCCAGGAGATGAAAAAAGGCGGCCTTCCCGGGCCCATCCTCGGCGCGGCGATCATCACCGTTCCGCAAAGCTGACGCGGCAGCAGACAAAACAAAACCGACGCCGAATTTCTCCGGGCGCCGGCTCTTGTCTTGCTTTGGGATCGTTCTGCTGCCGATATCTGGGGTCTTGAGACCCGGAGTTGGTTCGATCCGACCTTGACCCCGTGGGCGGGGGGCTTGGGGTTACAGGGCCATGCCGGACCGAACCGTCTCAGGCAACGAGGGGATGTTCGCCAGACTTTGAGGCGGTAGCTGGGATAAAAGAAGGCGAGAATGTGGCAGAACATCACCAATGGAGACAGGTGGTGCGTGTTCGTGATCTGGCTGTAACGAAGCGTTACAAGGGCGCGAACAGCGAGAGCGGTGGATGCCACAAGTGGCTTGCAATTGGCCCGGTGACGCGCGACCTTTCATGTGTCGTCGAACTGTCACGAAAGGCTGCTGCATGACCGATCACGGCACGGGCGCGGAGGGTAGGGACGATTCCGCGATATTGATCCCCCTCCATGAGGCCCGTCGAGAACGCGACGCATTGCCGGTCACGTTTCACCGGCGCGAGCTGGACATGATCCTCAGGATATATGGCGAGATGGTCGCCGCCGGAGAATGGCGCGACTACGCGATCGACCACCTTCGGGACCGCGCCGTGTTCTCGGCATTCCGCCGCACCAGCGAGGTGCCGCTCTACCAGATCGTGAAGACCCCGGCCCTGGCGCGAAAACAGGGCGCGTTTTCGGTGGTGGCCGCCAACGGCCTTATCCTGAAGCGGGGCCACGAGCTTCCCCGCGTTCTGTCGGTGTTCGACAAGCCGCTCAAGCTGGTCAGGGCCTGACAGGCGTTCGTCCTACCGGGGCTCGGCGAGATCGAGCGGATGGACGATGAGGCGCCCGTCGCTGTCGGCGACATAGGCGCGTATTCCGTAGACATCGCGAAGCCGGTCGGGCGACAGCACGTCGGCAGGTGTGCCCTGCGCGACTATCTTGCCGCCGTCGATCAGGATCAGCCGCGTGCACCACCGCGCCGCGAGCCCCAGGTCGTGCAGCGACACCAGCACGCCCTTGCCTTCACCGGCGAGTTCCGCAAACAGCCGCATCAGCGCAATCTGATGCGAGGCGTCCAGACCCGCCGTCGGCTCGTCTGCCAGCATCAGCGGGGCTTCCTGCACAAGTGCGCGCGCGATCAGCACCCGCGCCTTCTCGCCGCCTGAGAGGTCGGTTGCGGGCCGTTCCGCGAAGGCCGCCACATCCATCCGGCGCATCGCCTCGACGATTGCCTGCTGGTCGTGGACGCTCTGTGAAGCGAAAGCCCGCAGATGGGGTGCGCGGCCGAGCGACACCAGGCGGTGCACCGTCACCGGCCATGCGATCTCGCGCTCCTGCGGCAGATAGGAGACGAGCCGCGCGCGGTCCCGCGATGCTATCCCGCTCGCCGATCGACCGGCGAGTTCGATGCCGCCCTGTGACGGGGTGAGGCCGAGAATGGCCCGCAGGAGCGTCGACTTGCCCGCGCCGTTCGGCCCGATCAGCCCGACGAACTCGCCCGACTGGATTTCGAGCGACACGCCGTCGAGTACATCGGTGTTGCCGAGTCTTGCCCGCAGGTCCGAGATCGCCAGCAAGGTCACAGCATGGTCCTCCGCGTGCGCCAGACGAGCCACAGGAAGAACGGCGCGCCGACGATCGCCGTCAGAACGCCCAGCTTGAGGTCGCGGTCAGGAGCGATGACGCGCACGAGAACGTCTGCCGCCAGCAGCACCGACGCGCCACCGAGCGCGCTGGCGGGCAGGAGGCGCGACGGGATCGATCCGACGAGCGGGCGCAGAATGTGCGGCACGACGAGGCCGACGAAGCCGATCGCGCCCGCCACCGCAGTCGCCGCGCCAACCGACGCCGCCGTACCGAAGATCGCGAGGAACTGCACGCGGCGCATGTCGATGCCCATGCTCGACGCCGCGTCGGGGCCAAGCGTCAGCGCGTCGAGCGGACGGGCAAGCGCCCCCAGCATCGCCCAGCCGATCAGAATGAACGGGGCCGCCAGCCAGACATGGGTCATCGAACGGTCAGTCAGCGATCCCAGCATCCAGAAGACGATCTCCAATGCGGCGAACGGGTTGGGCGAGAGATTGAGCGCCAGCGATGTCATCGCGCCCGCGAAGGCCGAGATCGCGACGCCCGCGAGGATGATCGTCAGCGTTCCGCCGCCGATACCCGCCATGGCGCGGACCAGAAGCACGGCGACCACCGCCCCGCCGAGCGCTGCGATCGGGAGGCCAAGCGGGAAGGCCGCAGAGAAGCCGGTGTAGATCGCGAGCACCGCGCCAAGCGATGCGGATGCGCTGATACCCAAAAGTCCGGGTTCGGCCAGCGGATTGCGCAGGAAGCCCTGCAGAACCGCGCCCGACAGGCCGAGCGTCGCGCCGATCATCAGCCCCAGTATCGCGCGCGGCAGGCGGATTTCCCGCATGATCAGCGTGATTTCGCCAGCATCGCCTGAAAACAGGGCGCGCATGCTGTCGCCGAAGCCGATCGCCGCCGGCCCGACCGTCAGCGACAGCATGAACAGGCCGGCAGTGAGCGCGCCCAGCAGCGCCATCAGCAAAGTGAAACGGGGTGGGTTTCTCATTGCGCCTTGGTGCCCTGCGCTGCATCACGAAGCAAGCGCACGGCATCCAACGTGAATGGCGCGCCGCAAATCCAGAGGCTGTCCGGCACCGTCACCACCTTGCCGGCATCGTAGAATGCGCGAAAGGCTGGATGGACGAAATTCTCCTGCGCCAGAGCTGGCCGGTCGTAGCTGGTGGTGCCCGTCACGACGAGGTCGGGGTGACCCGCAAGCAACGCTTCGAGCGGCATGCGCGTCCCGCCCATGACGCCCTGTTCGGCTGCCATGTTCGTCAGGCCCGCGGCGTTCATGACGGCGTTGGTCAGCGTGCCGGCGCCTGTCGTGTAGCTGTTGGAGGAGTAGGCCACCGCGACCGTGTCCGACCGTGGCAATGCTGCCAGTTCGGCAACGCCGTCGTCGAACGCGCGCAGAAGTTCAGCCGCGCGGTCCTGCCTGCCGAGCAGGTCGCCGACGCGGGTGATCGCGGTGCGAATGTCCTCGAAATTGTTCGCCGGCGCGAATTGCTCGACGCGGAAGCCGAGCCGCCGAAGAAGCTCGACGGTCGTGCGGGCGGTAAAGGTTCCGGCGAGAACGAGGTCGGGCTTCATCAGGAAGACCTCCTCGGCCAGCCCGTGATTGGCCGGATAGGCTTTGGCTTCCTCGACCATCGTCGATGTGTCGGGATTGGCCGCGAGACGGGACACCGAGTGGATCTGGCCCTCTCCCGCGATCAGCATAGCGAGCTGGTCCGTGCAGACGTTGATGGAGACGACGCGGCGCGGCGGTTCCTGCGCGCCGCCCTGCTGCGCCGAGGCGAGCAGGGCGGCGGCGAGAACAGCCATGAAAGAGTGACGCCGCGTCGTCATGAGGTCAGAACGTCCGCGAGAAGCTGACGTTCACGGTACGGCCCGGCGCCCGGTAGTTGTTGACGGTGGCGTAGTCCTCGTCAAAGACGTTTTCGATCGACACCTTCAGCGCTGACGCTTCATCGAATGCGTAGTTCGCCGACAGATCGAGTATCGTGTAGTCGGGCAGTTTCACGAGGTTCGCGGCATCGCTGAAGCGTGACGCGGCGAACGAAACCCGCGCACCGAGGTCCAACTTGTCGGTCGCGCTGAACGTCACCTCGGCCGACGCCTTGAAGCGATCCTGTCCGGGCAGGTAATTGCCGCTTATCGAATCACGCGGATCGCGAATGTCGATCGTTCCCCGGGCAAACCAACGCTCGTTGAAGCGATGGTCGATCGACGCTTCGAAACCGGTGACCTTGACGCGCTCGAAATTGGCCGGCTGCCAGAAGCTGAATGGATCGGTCGGATCGATCGGCGCCCAGGCGATCTGGTCGCGGACCCAGCGCTGATAGAAGGCGACATCGAAGACAGTTGCTTCGGTAGCCTGCCACCGCAAACCGACTTCGTAGGAGCGTGATGTCTCTGGCTTCAGGTCGGGGTTCCCATCGAACGGCCAGTAGAGGTCGTTGAAGGTCGGTGCGCGAAAGCCGGTTGCGTAGGAAGCGCGGCCGACGAGCCCCGGTACGAACTCGTAGCTGGCGCCGACATTATAAGTGGTCGCCCCACCGAACTGGTCGTTGTGATCATGCCTTATGCCGAGATCCACGGTCAGCGCATCGAAGGCAAGCTGGTGCTGCGCGAAGACTGCGGCCAGCGTGCGTCCGTTGACCTCGTAGCTGTCCTTCGGACCGACATTCTCGCGATAAACCTCGACGCCGCCGTTGAGGACATGCTGCAGATTTCCGGTCGCGAAGGATTTTTCGGTGGCAGCGAAGAAACCGTAGCGATTGGTGTCGAAACGGGATTCCTCGCCCCGGCCGAACGCCTTCGAATGGTCGATGCCCGAAATAAATTCGATGGTCGATTCCCAATCGTCGGTATGGATCAGACGCGTGCCGACCTTGCCGGCGAAGACCGTGGAATCGGACTCGTTGGCCCCTGATGGGACGCCGAGAAAGTTCCTGCTGTCATATTGGGTGCGGGCGCGGGAGAAGACGCCGTTCGCGTAAAGGTCGCCCCAATCGAAGGCCTTCGAGAGCGAGAAATGACCGCTGCCTTGCAGGAAGCCGTCATCGTCGAGCTCGACCGGCCAGGTGGTAAAGTCGTAGCCCCTCGTGCCCCGCACGAGACCGCCGAATACGAAGTTCAATCCGTCTTCGGTCTGCCCCTGAACGTCGGCTCCGACATGTCCGCCCCACGGATGTGAAACGCCGGCCGTCACCGTCGTGCAGACATTGTTGCCGTTCACGCAGGGAGAGCCGCTCTTGGTGATGATGTTGATGACGCCGCCTATGGCGTCGGAGCCGTATTGCGATGAATGGGCACCGCGGGCGATCTCGATCCGCTCGATCGACTGAAGTGGCACGGTGAAGAGCGTCGTCGATCCCGATGTCGCCGAGCGCGTATTGACGCCATTGATGAGGATCAGGGTTTGTGCGGGCTTCGCGCCACGCAGCGAAATGCCACCGGACGATCCGAGGCCGCCATTGGATGTCACCGTAATACCGGCAAAGGTCCGCAGGAGCGATGGGAGATCGGCAGCAGGCGACCGTTCGATCTGCTCCGCCGGAATGACCGTGACCGATGAGGTGCTGCGCTCCAGCGACGATTCCCGGCGCAGGGGTGTCGTGACCACCAGACGCTCGAGTTCGATCGCCTCGCTCGGGCTCTGCTCCGCTTCCTGCGCGAATGCGCTTCCGCCAAGCCCGATGGCCAGTGCGCTCACCGTCAATGTAAGCCGTTTCATTGCTGCCTCATATGTTCCTTGAGGACAGCCCCCGGCCGCCCCCGATTTGTCAGGGACCACAGGCTGAAACCGATGCGGGTTGTTTCGCGCGGACGCGCTTGAACCCCGGTCGTCTCCGGACTGCGGCAACACTTTTCGAATGTCACCGCGACGGACGACCGCGCCTGGACACACCCCGTATCCAAGCATGGGTGACCGGAACTGGCAGGTCTCCTGGCTCCCGTGTCATCGCCTTTTTCTTCCGCCTTCCCGACCATTGCGGTCAGTGGCGTCTGGAAGATGGCTCAACGGTTACAGTTGCGGGGGCAGCCGCGGCTTTGATCTCCCTGGGGAGTTCGTACCGCGTTCCCATTTTCATCCACCTTGCGGCGGAACCTGTTCCAGTCGGGAAACTACCGGGCGCGCGATGCGCCGTCAACGCGTCCCACTGGCTTTTAAGCAAGACTTCTGGCCAAGGGGTCGCGCGCAATTGGACCCTGTCGCGTGAGACAAAGTCGCGCGGAGCGTTTCAGCGCGAAATAGTGTCTTCGCTGCCTGGCATTGCCGTTTGCCAGATCGGGGCTTCGATGAGGTCGGCGGCGATCTTCAGGCCGGTGTAAAGATCGTTTTCCCTGCCGTAGGCGATACCCAGTTCGGACAGGGATGCCGCCTTCATCGCGACGGTCCCGATGGCTGCGGCAAGGGCATCGCTCGAAAATGGCTGATCGACGACGAGGCCAGCACCGCTGCGCGTGACATGTTCGGCAAAGCCGCAATTGGACGTCGTCACAACCGGCAGTCCGTTGATCAGGGCTTCGAGGATGACGGCCCCCGTCACATCGACGCGCGCGGGGTGAACAAGCATGTCGGCAGCCGCCATCGTATCGAGCCAGAGGTCGCCGGAGAGGTAGCCGAGCCACTGAATGCGCTGCTTGACTCCCGCGGCGGCGGCGAGACGCAGGATGGGCTGCGCTTTACGATCGCCGGATGACAACCCGCCGACGAGCAGGCGCGCATGAGGATGGTGCGCAAGCGCGGCGACGGCGCGATCAAGCCCCTTTATCTCCGGCTGGAGCCCTAGCCACAGCCATGCCGTATCGGTGCTCGACAGGCCAAGCGCAGCGCGGCGGTCGGCACGATTTCCGGCGGAGCGGCGTTCCGGCTGGCGTCTGCCTACGTCTACGGATGGCGGCATCAACGGGACGCGGGCCGGTGGTGTCGCGTGAGCGGCGATGTAGGCTTCCGCTTGCGGGCGAGCCAGGCAAATGATGCGTGTCTTCGCTTGAATGCCGAATACGCCCGCCTCCAGCGATGCCATGATCCGGTGGCGCCGCGACAGCCGCTTGTAGACCGGTATGGTCGCCCTGGTTCGGGGCATATCGGCACAGAAAAGGATGTCTGCGTGGGGTACGGGCTGGAAGGTTACGGTCCTGTCGAAGCCTTTGGCTGTGGCATTGACGAAATCATATGCAAAACGCTGCATTCGGGCATGGTTCGAAAGAGGTCTCCAGCGCGGCGACAACTGGACCACCGTGGACGGCAAGGGGTCAGTAGCCCGGACGCAAAACAGGGTAACTTGGTGGCCGCGTTCACCCAGTTCTCGCGCAAGTCGAATGCACTGGTCTTCAAGACCGCCCCGCACGGCAAGACTATAAATGCCAAACGCTATCCGCAGAGGTGACGGATGTTTCTCACCGCTGCGAGCGGGCAGCGCGTATCGACTATCCTCGCTCATCGTCTCTCGAATATCGGCGGAACTATTACGCTTCTGACATGATCGTTTCCTCGCCGCAATCTCGTAAAGAAATGGCGGTGGCCTGCGGGAGATTGTGGAACCGGTTGAAAACCTGTCGCAGAAGGGCCAGATGGGCGTCGTGGCGATCGCCCGACCCGTTTGCCCGGGGTAAAGACTTCAATGGCGCCCAGGCGGACGCCCGCTGGACCTGATCTCGTGACCGACACGATCCTCATAATCGGACCGACCTGGATCGGCGACATGATGATGGCGCAGAGCCTGTTCATGACGCTGAAGCGCGAGCGCCCGGGCGTGACGATCGACGTCGTGGCTCCCGGATGGAGCCTGCCGCTTCTCGCCCGCATGCCGCAGGTGCGCAAGGCGACGGCGACACCGTTCGACCGTGGTGAACTCGCGCTCGGCCAGCGCCGCGCCTTCGGGCGTTCGCTTCGCGGGGAGGGATATTCCCAGGCAATCGTGCTGCCAAACTCGCTCAAATCGGCGCTGGTGCCGTGGTTCGCCGGCATTCCACGCCGCACGGGCTGGCGCGGCGAGATGCGCTACGGCCTGCTCGACGATCTGCGCCGGCTCGACAAGCAGCGTTTCCCCATGATGGTCGACCGGTTCAACGCGCTCGCCTTCGATGCAGATACGATGCGCAGCGCGGATGATTTTCCCCAGCCGCACCCAAATCCGTCGCTCGTCGCCGACAAGGGCAATCGCGACGCGGCGATCGCGAAATTCGGCTTGGTAGCGGATGTGCCGGTGCTGGCGCTGTGTCCCGGGGCCGAGTTCGGTGTGTCGAAGCGCTGGCCGCCCGAGAAGTACGCCGAGATCGTCGACATGGCCGGTACGGGAAAGCAGATCTGGCTCTTCGGCTCCGCAAACGACACCGCGACCTGCGATGAAATCCTTGCGCATCTCGAGCCGGAAGTCCGGCGGCGCTGTCACAACCTTGCAGGCAAGACGTCGCTCGCCGAAGCGGTCGATCTGCTTTCCATGGCGGATGGGGTGGTCACCAACGATTCCGGCCTCATGCATGTCGCCGCCGCGCTCGGACGCCCGCTTGTGGCGGTCTACGGCTCGACCTCGCCCGATTTCACGCCGCCCTTGAGCGATGCCAGCCGCATCGTCCGCCTCGGCCTCGACTGCAGCCCGTGCTTCAAGCGCGAGTGTCCGCTGGGGCATCACAACTGCATGCGGGCGCTTCCCGCGAGCATGGTCCACGAAGCACTGGACGAGATGGTGCCCGCGCGATGAAGGTGCTTGTCGTCAAGACGTCGTCGATGGGTGACGTGATCCACACGCTGCCCGCGCTGACCGACGCGACACGGGCGGTTCCGGGCATCCGGTGCGATTGGGTGGTGGAGGAAGGGTTTGCCGAGGTGCCGGCGTGGCATCCGGCGGTGGACCGGGTGATCTCCGTCGCGCTGAGGCGTTGGCGAAAGTCACCCTTGCAGACGATCCGCAGCGGCGAATGGAAGCGGTTCCGCGATGTGCTGCGGGCGACAGAGTATGACGCGGTTATCGACGCGCAGGGCTTGCTGAAGAGCGCCGTGCTCGTCACGCGCACTGCGCGGGGTCCCAAATTCGGGCTCGATCGCGCTTCGGCGCGTGAGCCGCTCGCGGCGCGCTTCTACGATCGCCCGCTTGCCGTCGCCAAGGGCCAGCACGCCGTCGAGCGCGTGCGGCAACTCTTCGCCCAGGCGCTGGGCTACGATGTGCCGGAGGGTATGGGGAGCTATGGCATCGCCGGACACTTCGCCGCCAAGCCCGAGGTCACGCCCAGCCTCGTCTTCCTGCACGGCACGACACGCCACGAGAAACATTGGCCGGAGGATTACTGGCAGGAGTTGATTGTGACTGCGATCTCTGAAGGCTGGCAGATCAAAATGCCATGGGGCAACGAGGCCGAGCGCGCGCGCGCCGAGCGGCTGGCGATGTCCTCTCCATCGGTGGAGGTCCTGCCCAGACTTCGGCTCGGGGAGGTCGCGCAGGTGCTCGCGGATGCGGCGGGCGTCGTGTCGGTCGATACCGGCCTGTCGCATCTGGCGGCGGCGCTTGGCCGGCCCAATGTCGTTCTGTTCGGCCCGACCGAACCCGGCCTCGTCGGGGGGTATGGCGAGCGCCAGATTTGCCTCAAGGCCGCGCATTTCCCTTCTGTCGAGCGGGGAACCGACCCTGCGGTGTTCGCACCATTGACGCCGGACATCGTATGGAGCCATTTGCGGGCCATTGTGGAGCGGCCCAAAGGCTCGTAATCGCTTCCCCCAAAGTCAGATTCATTCGAGGCCATACATGCAATTCAAGGCGCCACGCTTCGACACGGCCCATATCCTCGTCATCGGCGACGTCATGCTCGATCGCTATTGGCATGGCGATACGTCGCGCATTTCGCCCGAAGCGCCGGTGCCGGTCGTGCGCGTCGAGCAGCACGAGGACCGGCCCGGCGGAGCCGCCAACGTCGCGCTCAACATCGCGGCACTCGGCGCTGGTGCGTCGCTTGTGGGGCTCGTGGGGACCGACGAGGCTGCCGACGTCCTGCACGCCCAGCTTACAAGCGCGGGGATTCACTGCGCGATGGTGCAGGCTGGGCGCGAACCGACCATCGTCAAGCTGCGCGTCATGAGCCGCAACCAGCAACTTATTCGCCTCGACCGCGAGGAGCGCTTCGCCGACGCCTATTCGCCGCGTGTGGCGGAAGAGGCCGAGGCGCTGTTTTCCCGTGCTTCGGTGGTGGTGCTTTCCGACTACGGCAAGGGCACATTGTCCGACACTCAAGGGCTCATCGAGACCGCTCGCAAGCATGGCAAGCCCGTGCTGGTCGATCCCAAGGGTAGCGACTTCGCGCGCTATCGCGGCGCGACGCTTCTGACCCCGAACCTGTCCGAGTTCGAAACCATCGTCGGTGCCTGCGCCACCGACGAGATCCTCACGCGCAAGGGTGCCGAACTGATCGAGACGCTGGGTCTTGACGCGCTGCTCGTCACGCGCGGCCGGCACGGCATGACGCTGATCGAAAAGTCCGGACATGCGACGCATCTCCCGGCGCGCGCCAAGGAGGTCTACGACGTCACCGGGGCGGGCGACACGGTCATCTCGACGATCGCGGCCGCGCTCGCCGCCGGCGAAAGGCTCGTCGATGCCGTGGCGCTGGCCAACCTCGCGGCGGGGCTTGCCGTGGCGAAGCTCGGCACGGCTGCGATCAGCGGGCCGGAGCTGCGCCGCGCGGTCGATCGCGAAAAGGGCTATGAGCGCGGGGTCGTGACCGAAGAGCAATTGCTGGCCGCACTTGCCGATGCGCGTGCGGCGGGCGAGAAGATCGTCTTCACCAATGGCTGTTTCGACATCCTCCATGCCGGCCATGTCGGCTATCTGGAGCAGGCACGCCAGCAGGGCGACCGCCTCGTTCTGGCGCTCAATGGCGACGCATCAGTGCGGCGTCTGAAGGGCGAGGGCCGGCCGATCAATCCGGTCGAGCGCCGCATGACGGTGATGGCGGCGCTTGAGGCCGTCGACTGGGTCGTTTCCTTCGACGACGATACGCCGATCCCGCTGATCGAGAAGATCAGGCCGGAGGTGCTGGTGAAGGGCGGCGACTACACGCTCGATCAGGTCGTGGGCGGCGATATCGTCAAGGCCTATGGCGGCGAGGTGAAGGTGCTGTCACATCTGGACAACGTCTCCACGACGGCGATCGTCGATCGCATCAAGGAGCAGGCCGGCTCCGACTGAGCGCGTCCAGCGCCCGTTCACATGCGCTGACATTGCCGCGCAGGTGCGCCGGGTTGATCGTGCCCATCACGGCGCTCGTCACGCCCGGATGGGCGAAGATGAAGCGGAAACTCGCCTCGACCGGATCGACGCCGTCGGCTTTGTCGATATGCCCCGACGCCAGCGGCTTCTTGACCAGGATTGCCTTGCCCGTCGCGGCTGCATGGTCGAGGACCGGAACTTCGCCCAAGTGATCCGGATTGTAGGTCACCATCGCGCAGTCGCCGTGGTCGAGCGAGGCGATGCCGCCCTCGACCGTTTTCGACGACAGCCCGAATGCGCGCAGCTTCCCCTCGGTCCTCAGATCGCGCAGCGCCTGCATCGTGCCGTGGCGTTCGATGATATCGAGATCGTTGCCGTCGGAATGGACGAGCACGATGTCGAGCACGTCGCGTCTCAACCGGCGCAGGCTGCGCTCGATGCTCAAACGCACATGCTCGGGCGAAAAGTCGAAGCTGCTGGTTACTGTTGCCGCATCGAACTCCTCGCCGACCTTGGTGCAGACGATCCAACGATTCTGCTGGCCGGCAAGCAAAGAGCCCAGGCGTTCCTCGCTGGTGCCATAGGCCGGGGCCGTGTCGATGAGATTGATGCCGAGATCCGCCGCCAGCGCCAGCAATTCCGCTGCCTCCCGATCATCGGGCAGTGAGAACGGGGTCGGATGCTTGAGCCCCTGATTGCGGCCGAATTTGACGGTGCCGAGCCCGAGCGCGCTGACAGTCATGCCGGTGGTGCCGAACGGGCGCGTCTTCATGCGGCGGTGTCCCATGGCAGTTTTGCGATTGCCGGTTTCGGCCAGAAATCGAGAGCGCTGGGGTCGAACGGCGTAGTGCCGGGCGGCGGCAGCAAGGCCAGAACCCGGTCTGCAAGGTCGGGCGAGAGCGCCAGCTTGGTCGGCCAGGCGACAATGCAGGCACCGACCTGTTCGGCAAAGGCGTGATCGGGGCGCACGAGGCCGGTCTGCAACGGCTCGGCGCGGTCGATGCGGAAGGTGGACCATTCGCCGTCGATCGGCGCCAGCCATGGCAGGACATCAGCCAGGAGTTTGCGTGCGGCGTCGATCTGCGCGGCCTCGCCGCGTTCGACGCCGGTTTCGGCAATGCCGCCGCCGAGATACCACACCTGCCTGCCGTCGCCCGACGGATGCGTCGTGATGGTGACGAGCGGCGTCGATTGCGTGCCGATGCAATGGCCGAAGACCGGCAGGTCGCGCTCATGCTTGAGCGTGACCATGTGCAGCGGCCGGCGCTGCAGTTTCGGCCGGGTGAGCCCGAGCGGCACTGCGAGCTGGTCGAAACCCTCGCCCGACGTCAGCACGATGCGCGATGGCCGCAGGGCGATGCCATGCTCGCCAAGCGGAATGCGGATGCCGTCTCCACCCTGCTCGAAGGCCAGCGTCGATGCATCGACGCGAAAGATCGCATCCCCGGCCTGGGCGGCCAACGCCGTGAAGACGGACGGGAGATGCAGCACGAACTCGTCCAGGCGGTAGAGCGCGCCCGAGAAACGTGGGTCGGCAAATGCGCCGGGTCTTTCGCTAGCGACCTTGTCGACACGCGAGCGCATGGCGCGGGACGCAAACAGCGTCGTCATTTTCGCGCCGAAGGAGCCTTGCGACCAGAGATAGGTCGCGTCCGAAAGACGCTTTGCGGCGGTCAGATCGATCTCGCCGCTGCCGTCGAGGCAGGCGCGCCAACGCCCCGGCATGGCCGCAATCGCGTTGGCCGCGTCAGTCAGCGTGCCGCCGAGCGTGTATTTGGTGCCGCCGTGGATGATGCCTTGCGCACGCATGCTCTGGCCGGAACCGAGTTCCGCCTTTTCGAGCAGGATCGCGCTGTAGCCCGCCGCGCGCGCCCGGTGCAGCGTCCACAGGCCCGCTATGCCCCCGCCGACGATGACGAGATCGAGCGGAACATCGCGCAGGCCGAGGGAAGGCTCAGTTGCCACTATTGACCCTCTTCATGACGAACGAGGCGAACTGCGCGAGATTATCGACCACGATCGTTTCTGGCGGAAGCCCGCCGTCCCGCAGCGTCTTCTCGCCCTTGCCCGTCCTTACAAGAACTGGCCGATACGCACGCGCGATACCGGCCTGAAGGTCGCGAAGGCTGTCCCCGACCATCCATCGCTCAGCGTCGGCCGGCACGTTCAACGTCTCGATGATCTCGTCGATCATGCCGGGCAGGGGCTTGCGGCAGGCGCAGGCATCGTCGGGGCCGTGCGGGCAAAATGCGATGTGCGCGATGCGCCCGCCAGCGGCAGCCACGTCCGCCTTAAGCTTGCCGTGGATGCGTTCGAGTTCGGCTTGATCGAAAAGCCCGCGCGCGATGCCCGACTGGTTCGTCGCGACCGCGATGGTGAAGCCCGCGCGGGTCAGATCCGCGATCGCCTCGATGCTGCCCGGCAGTGGCTCGAACTCGGCGACGCTCTTGATGAACGCGTCGGAGTCCCGATTGATCACGCCGTCGCGGTCGAGGATCACCAGCTTCATGAGGTGGCGAAGCGCCGGTCCATCTCCTCGCAGATCCAGTGGCCGACGAAGAGATGAACTTCCTGGATGCGGGCTGTTTCCGTTGCGGGAACCTGCAGCAGCTTGGGCGTCAGTTCGCCGATCTTGCCGGACTTTTCGCCGGTCCAGCCCCAGCACGCCGCGCCGATCTCGCAGCCGGCGGCGATGCCCTCGATCACGTTGGCGCTGTTGCCGGATGTCGAGATGCCGATGATCACGTCGCGCTCGCTGCACAAGGCGAGCACCTGACGCGAGAAGACGGATGCGAATTCGTAGTCGTTCGCCTGTGCGGTCAGGATCGAGGTGTCGACGGTCAATGCCAGCGCAGGCAGCGGTTGGCGCGGCATGCGGTAGCGCACGACGAATTCGGCCGCGAGATGCTGGCTGTCGGCGGCGCTGCCGCCATTGCCGAAAAACACCACCTTGCCGCCTTTGCGGATGGCGGTCTCGATGTCGTCCGCCATCGCGTTCGCGACGGTTTCGAGCGCATCCACCTGCCGGAAAAGTTCGTTGTGCCGCTGCAGGGCGTCCAGAAATGACATCGTTTCTCCAAATCCGACTGAGCAATCGCCGCACCGCGCGCGCTCGAACCGCGCGTCACATGCCACGAATCCCGTGGAAATGCACCACGCTTGTGGCGGTCAGATGTTCGGATGCGTCGGCTGGGCGGCAGCCTCGGTGTGCTTGTCGTCCGTTGCAGCCTCATCGCCGGTCAACAAGGCGACGATGCGGCCGGTAACCGCGCTTTCGGCGAAGTCACCGCCGGTGAAGATCGCCAGCGAGGCTTCACCTTCGCGGCGGCGCAGGTCCGGCTCGGCCCTGTAGCGCTCGACCGCCGCAATGAGCTGTTCCACCATCTCGGGCACGGGCCCGACCGGGATGATCGTGCCGCTGACACCATGCTTGACGATATAGGTGCAGCCGTCGGCATCGCTGGCGATGCAGGGCAGGCCGGTTGCGGCCGCCTCGATGAGAATGCGCGGTATGCCCTCGCCGTAACGTGTCGGAAGGCAGACGACATCGACCTCGCGCAGCAGGTCGGGCATGGCGGCGGATTCGCCGAGGAAGGTGATCGACCGCTCTGCCGCGAGATCCTCTGGCGGGTAGCCGTCGGGGTCGTGCGGTTCGACCATGCCGGCCACCACGAACTCGATATCGTTCCGCGTCGTCAGCCGCCTCGCCGCCTCCACGAAGGCGTCGAGGCCCTTGGCGCGCAGGAGGCGCGAGGCAAACAGAACGCGCATGACCGGCGCGCTGGTTCGATCGTCGCCGGGGTGGAATTTTGCGGGATCGACGCCGGCGCCGCTGACGACGAGCGAGGTGTCCTCCCTGATGTATCTGAGAGACAGCCAGTGCTGGCGGTCGTCCGGCGTCTCGAAGGTGAACCAGACATTTCGCCTCCGCGACAGGAAGCGGATCACGAAACCCACGAGGCCCCGCATCAGCCGTGCGGAACGCCCGTCGATCGCGGAGGCCGGCGCCATCAGGCGCCCGAGGCCCGGAATCGTGATGACGATCCGCTCCGGCCCGCGCCCGATCATGCGCGCGGCGATTGCTGCGAGGCCCGCGAAGATGGCCGGCTTGAGCGTGATCAATTGCACCTGGCGCGGCCGGTTGACGACGAGTTCGCGCAGGCTTGCGAGAAAGAGGACGATGTCGGAGAGGAGATGGAAGCGGAAGCGCTCGATCGGCACATTGACATATCGCCACCGGCCGATACGACTGGGCGCAAGCTGCGGGCCACCCATCAGGACGGTGACGTCGTGCCCGTTTGCGGCGAGGGTGTCCGCGATCTGCCTGCGATGGCGAAGGAAATATTCGCCGTCATTGCAGATGAAGGTGGTTCGGCTGTGGTTCACGTCAATGTCGGTTCCGCTCTCGAGACTGGACGCAGGACAGTCCGTCCGCGCATCTGCATAGGACAGAGGCAGGTGATGCTACAAGGCCGCAGCGCGATCGACCCGTCATGACGAATGTGCCATTGCTTCCGCTGACGATCATCATGCCGGTGTTCGGCAGGCCGGAGCGGCTTGCGCGGGCGCTTTCGAGCATCGCGGCCCAGCCGGACCCGCCGGTCGAGGTCATCGTCGTCGACGATTGCTCCGCACCGCCCGTATCGATCGACCCCGAGACGATCGGCAGGCTCACCGTCCGCATCATTCGCCAGCCGGAGAATCGCGGGCCAGCCGCCGCGCGCAATGCGGGGATCATGGCCGCGCAAACGGAATGGATATCGTTTCTCGACAGTGACGACTGGCTGCTGGCCGACACGCTGGGTACCCGCTGGCGCATGGTGACCGAGGATCAGGCAAGCAGGCCCGACCCGCTCGCCGTCTATGCGTGCGGCTGGATCGACGTCGACCAGGACGGACGGCCGCTTGTCTCGCGCATGCCGCGCCAAGGCACCAACAGCCGCGACTTCGCATCCGGGTGCTGGTTCTCACCCGGTTCGTGCGTGATCATGAACGCCAAGGCCATCCGCGAGGCGGATGTGCTTCAGGACGAGGCGTTGCGCCGTTTCGAGGATTTCGACTGGTTTCTTGCCCTCGGGCTCAAGGGCTTTCGGCTGGCGATCCAGGATATCGTCGCCGTGGCGATCGAGCGGGCGCGCACGCAAACGCCCGCCAAGGTCGAAGCCGTGGCCGGGACGATCCGGCGCAAATGGCGAGCGCTTATCGCGGATCGCGCGATGCTCCGACGGCTGTCGGCCTATCTCGACGTCGAATGCGCGGCGGCTCACCACTTTGCAGGCAACCGTATCCGCGCCGCCTTCTTTCTCGCGCGCTCGTTGGCGAGGGTGCCCCGCCTGTCGCTCCAGCTATCGCCCGGATGGACCATCGAGAGGGTCGCGGCGAACGCGCTTGTGGATATTGGCGGCCGTTAATCCGCCAGTTGCCAATCATGGCCATATTGCTATGGCTCATGCGGGTGAATAAGGGCTCTCAGCATCAAGGAACATACGATGGCGGTACTGGTAACGGGTGGCGCGGGATACATCGGCAGCCACATGGTCTGGGCCCTGCTGGACGCAGGCGAGGACGTCGTGGTCCTCGATCGGCTGTCCACCGGCTTCGAATGGGCCGTTGCCCCCGAAGCAAAACTGGTGGTCGGCGACATAGCGGATGCCGACCTCGTCGGTTCGCTGATCGAGGAGCATTCGGTCGATTCGATCATCCACTTCGCCGGTTCGATCGTGGTGCCGGAATCGGTGTCGGATCCGCTCGGCTATTACGAGAACAACACCTGCAAGACACGCGCGCTTCTGGCGGCGGCGGTGAAGGGCGGCGTCAAGCACGTCATCTTCTCGTCGACCGCTGCCGTCTACGGTGCCGCCGGCCTGGAGCCGGTGAAGGAAACCGCCTCGCTCGCGCCGGAATCGCCCTACGGCACGTCCAAGCTGATGACGGAATTGATGCTGCGCGATGCCGCCGCCGCGCACGGCTTCACCTACACCGCCCTGCGCTACTTCAATGTCGCGGGCGCCGATCCGAAGGGACGCACCGGTCAGTCGACGCCGGGCGCCACCCACCTGATCAAGGTCGCCAGCGAAACCGCGCTGGGCAAGCGTCAGTCGCTGACGGTCTTCGGCGAGGACTATCCGACGCCGGACGGGACCTGCGTTCGCGACTACATCCACGTCTCCGATCTCGCGGCGGCGCATCTGCTGGCGCTGAAGCGCCTGCGGGCGGGTGGCGGAAACCTCGTGGCCAATTGCGGCTACAATCACGGTTATTCGGTGCTTGAGGTGATTGACGCCGTGAAACGCGTCTTCGGGGGAGACATCAACGTCCAGATGGGGCCGCGCAGGCCGGGCGATGCAGCCGCCGTTGTGGCGGATTCGAGCGTGGCGCGCGCGGAACTCGGCTGGGTGCCGCAGCACGACGACCTCGACCGGATCGTGGGCGATGCGCTGGCCTGGGAGAAGTCGCTGTCGCGGCGCAACTCGGCGCGCTAAGCTGTCTTCGACAGCAAGTCCCTGCCCATGAAGACATCCGGGAGGCTGTCGATGAACGTGACCGCCTCCCCGTAGATCCCATTCATCTGGGTCCGCTGGTCGGCTGGAAGTGCCGTCCAATCCGCTCTGCGCGAAACACGCGGCGGGATATCGGCGGCCTTGAGGCCGATCAGTTTTTCGACGGCGTCCGGGTTCTCCCACAGCGCATCATATCTGACGAACGCGATGTCGAGATCGCCGCTGCGATCAAGCCACCGACGGACATGATCTTCCAGTTCGAAGACGTCATGCGTAGCACTGGCCAGATAGGATTGGAGATCGAGGTGCTCCGGCACATCCGTGGTGGAGCACTGCAGATTCTTCAACGCCCACTGCACGAAGCGCGGCATGGGAACAGCAGCATTCGCAGGTGCCGCAAAGCCGTGATTGGCATGCCGGCTTTCGCGTCGCTGAAAGAACGAGATGACGGTGTTTCTCGGATCTCCGAAGACGTAGATGAATCTGGTTCCGCTTGCCGGTGCCGAGGGCGGATAGCGCCAGTGGACATGCGCGCGCTCCAGAAATTCCGGGTTCTTCCCCTCATGAAGAAGTCGGGTCACCAGCTTCGAGCCCGATCCGCCATAGGATACGACGTAGGTGCCGATATCGGCTTCGACCTCGTTGATCATGGCTCCTACCACCCCAGCCCGCGCTCCTGCCGCGAGACGAAATTCCAGTTGTAGGAATTGATCACGTGCGCGTCGTAGCGGCGATAGAGAAGGCGCAGCGCGAAGAAGAAGGCCGCGCGTTTCCATTTCGGCATCGCTTCGGCTGTTTCCTTGTCATAGTAGCCGCGCAGATCGAATACCCGGTACAGCATGCGGTACACGTCGGCGATGCGGCCGTTGTAGGGGCCGTATTCCTTGACGATACGGTACATCTCGTCGGCGATCTTGCGGCCGCCGGTCGAGGTCAGGTTCTCGCTGGAGAAATGGTAGAGCGACAGCGGCTCGGGAATCGCCCGGAACACCGCGCCCGTCCGCTTCATGCGGCACCAATATTCCCAGTCGAAGGCGAACTTGTAGGTGCCGTCGAGAGGGCCGGCGGCATGATGGGTGTGCTGGCGCCACAGCGTCGAAGGCTGCTCGATCGTGTTCTTGAAATCGAGATCGTCGAGGAACGACGGGTCGGGCGATGTGTCGACGGTGTATTCGTCGTTGAAGTTGCGGCGGCAGCCGCCGGTGACGACATCCGCCTCCGGATGCGCCAGAAACTCCTCGGCAAGCCTGCGCAAGGCGCCCGGAAGGAACTCGTCATCGGCGCAGATCCAGCCGAAGAGCTCGCCGTCCGCTTTCAGGAAACCCTTGGTGAGCGCGTCGACCTGACCCTTGTCCTTTTCGCTGACCCAATGGTCGAGATGTTCCTCATAGGCCTTGATGATCTCGACGGTCCCGTCGGTCGATCCGCCATCCATGACGATTACCTGCAAATCCGGGTAATTCTGGGCAAGGATCGAATCGAAGGTGCGCGCGATCGTTCCGGCCGCCTTGAAACATGGAATGATGAGGGAAATTCGCGGATAGGCCGCGTCTGCAATTGTCATCGGTGCATCTCCGTCATCTTGCGCCGCTGTCGCGGCATCAAGGATTTGCATGGCATCGGTGGTCTGCGCGCCGTCTTTCGACGCGCAACACAGTCCTCATAGTCCGACGCGGGGGGCCGCTTCAAGCCGCGCGGCTCAGGCAGCCAGATGGCGCAAATGGTCGGACGGGGGAACACCGAGCTTCGAAAAGGCATCGGCGAGCATGCCAGCCTTGCGCCTGCGGGTCGCGTCGAAGGCCGCGCCGTCGAACTCGACGCTCTTCAGCACCTGCCGATGGTCCGTTGCGTCGATCACCGACTGGCCGTCGACACGCGGCACATGCATCTCTTCTGCCAGTTCCGTCACGCGTGCGTCGTGCACCACGAGGACACCCGGCCTGGACGCGGCAAGCGCTGCCATGTTGCCATGGATGCGCGTTCCGATCGCAAGATCGACGGGCGCCAGATCATCGATCCAGCGGCGGGCGTCGAAATAGATGCGGAAGGTGGCCTTGAGCTTCTCGGCGAACGCCTTGCGCTCCATGTGAGGCGCGATGTGGCGGTGCGCATAGGCGAGATTGGACGACGAGAGGTCCGCAAGATGCCCCTCCGCGCCGTCGAAGAACCACTCCTCGCAGGATTGCTGCAGGTAGATCCCGTCACTCTCTGCGGTCCAGCCGAAGAGCTTCTCCTCGAGTTCGGCGCGCCAGCCATGCAGTTCGTTCGGAGCGGAGGCGGTCAATGCCAGCCGGGCCAGCCGGGCGGGAGCGTCGCTGTTGGCAAGTTCGGACAGCCGGGTTGCCGTCGCCGCGCCCAGATCGCGGTCCGCATTGAGGAATTGCGACTGGCAGCCGAGCCGCAGCACGGCCGACAGGCCGAGTTCATGACACACGGCTTCCGTGAAGGGGCCGCGTACCGTGATCAACTGCGCCTTGTCCTTGAGCATCTGGACGAAGTCCATGACGGACTGGTTCTCCCGGATCGATGCCGCAGTCGCCTTCGGATCGGCACCACGATCGGCTTGCGCACCGAGACCCAGAATGATCAGCGGCACCCTGATCGACTTCAGGAATTTGGTCAGCAGATCCCATTCGCCATCGGCCTTCAGATGGTTGGCGGCGGGGAAGACGAAGAAATCGAGCCCCCTGAAGACGGTCGCGTCGCCGTAACCCTTGCCCGAGAAGCCGACATGCTCGAGCGTGCCGCCGATCAGCCTGGTCGCGGCATACTGAAAAAGGAGGTTGCCCGAATTCGCGCCGACAGCCTTCAGGAGGTCTGCATTGCCGAACCTGCCGGGATCCTGCACAAAACCGGGCGTTCCCAGAAACGCGGTCTTTTGATCGTTTGTCATGAAGGATTTGCCGTTTTTTCCCAAGACGAGAGGGTGTGCGAGCGGCAGCCAAGTGCACGATAAAGTTCGGCGGGTCAATATTCTTGACCGGTGAGCGCCCGCAAACGCCGCCGTTCCGGGGACGCCATGGTTGCATTTGGCCGGCATTCGGCTAAGTCCTGCACGTTGGAAAACAGCAACCGGGTTTCGCAGATGACAGAGAAGACGGCGCTTATCACCGGCGTAACAGGACAAGACGGAGCCTATCTGGCGCGACTGCTGCTGGAAAAAGGCTACGTGGTTCACGGCCTCAAGCGGCGTTCCTCTTCGTTCAACACAGAACGCATCGACGGGATCTATGTCGATCCTCACGAGAAGAACACGCGCTTCTTTCTCCACTATGGCGACCTGACGGATTCGACCAACCTGATTCGCCTCGTGCAGGAAACGCAGCCTGACGAAATCTACAATCTCGCGGCCCAGAGCCATGTCGCGGTGAGCTTCGAGACGCCGGAATATACCGGCAATGCGGACGGCATCGGCACGCTGCGCCTCCTCGAGGCGATCCGCATCCTCGGCATGGAGAAGACGGTCCGGTTCTATCAGGCCTCGACGTCCGAACTCTACGGCAAGGTGCAGGAAGTTCCGCAGTCGGAGACGACGCCGTTCTATCCGCGCTCGCCCTATGCTGCCGCCAAGCTCTATGCCTACTGGATCGCGGTCAACTATCGCGAGGCCTATGGCATCTACGCCTCCAACGGCATTCTCTTCAATCATGAGGGGCCGACGCGCGGCGAGACCTTCGTGACGCGCAAGATCACCCGCGCCGTCGCCGGCATCCAGCGCGGCCTTCAGGACACGCTCTATCTCGGCAATCTGGACGCCAAGCGCGACTGGGGCCATGCGCGCGACTATGTCGAGGGCATGTGGCGCATCCTGCAGCACGACGAGCCGGATGATTTCGTGCTCGCCACCGGCGAAACGCATGCCGTTCGTGAGTTCGTGGAGCTTGCTTTTGCCGAGGTGGGTCGTACCATCGTCTGGGAAGGCAAGGACGTGGACGAGGTCGGGCGCGATTCGTCGACGGGTCAGGCCTTGATACGGATCGATCCGCGCTATTTCCGCCCCACCGAGGTCGATTTGCTGATCGGCGATCCCTCGAAGGCAAAGGCAAAGCTCGGATGGCAGCACACGACAAGCTTCCGCGAACTTGTATCCGAGATGGTGAAGGCCGATATCGATCTTGCAGAGCGGGAAGCCTGGCGCAACGACCGTTCCGCCTGACCGGAGTTCGAGCATGAAGAGCATCTATTCGCTGAAGGACCGTCGGGTCTTCGTAGCCGGCCATCGCGGCATGGTCGGCTCGGCGATCGTCCGCCGGCTGGAAGGCGAGAATTGCGAGGTGCTGACCGCATCGCGCAAGGAACTCGACCTGCGCGACCAGTCCGCCGTGCGGCGGTGGATCGCAGACCGCAAGCCTGATGCCGTCGTTCTGGCGGCGGCGAAGGTGGGTGGCATTCTCGCTAACGACACCTATCCGGCCGATTTTCTCTACGAAAACCTCGTTATCGAGACGAACGTGATCGAATCGTCGTTTCGCAACGAGGTCGAGAAGCTGATCTTCCTCGGCTCGTCCTGCATCTATCCGAAGTTCGCGCCGCAGCCGATTCCCGAGGACGCGCTCCTCACCGGCCCGCTCGAGCCGACCAACGAGTGGTACGCGATCGCCAAGATCGCCGGGCTCAAGCTTTGCCAGGCCTATCGCCGCCAGCACGGCGTCGACTACATCTCCGCCATGCCCACAAACCTCTATGGTCCGGGCGACAATTACGATCTCGAAAAGAGCCATGTCATTCCCGCGATGCTGCGCAAGGCGCATGAGGCGAAGTTCGCCGGTGAGCGCGAGATGACGATCTGGGGATCAGGCACGCCGAAGCGCGAATTCCTGCATGTCGACGATGCTGCCGACGCGATGGTCTATCTGTTGAAGTCCTATTCGGGCGACGGCCACGTCAATGTCGGCTCCGGCGAGGACATCTCGATCCTCGATCTGGCGCATATGGTGGCGTCGGTGGTTGGCTTCGACGGCGAAATCCTCCGCGACGAGACCAAGCCGGACGGCACGCCGCGCAAGCTGATGGACGTGACGCGCCTGTTCGAGACAGGCTGGCGTCCGAAGCACGATCTTCGCAGCGGCCTGGAAGACGCCTATGCGTGGTTCCGCGAACACGTCGAGACGGGTCAGGCGCGCCTCAACGTCGCCTGAGCCGTTCGTGTTCACGCGCTGCGGATAAGCTCCGAAATCTCTTTCACGCGCTTCTCGAGCAGCGCCGGGTCTGCGCGTGTCTCCACATTGAGGCGCAGAAGCGGTTCGGTGTTGGACGCCCGCAGATTGAAGCGCCAGTCCGCAAAATCCATGCCGAGCCCGTCCAAAGTCTCGATTTCCGGGTTCTCGTCGGCATATCTGTCGGCGACCTTCTCCTGCGCGGCGCGGGCATCCTTGACCGTAAAATTGATCTCGCCCGAGCATGGAAACGCCGCGATGCGTTCTTCCACGCGCTCCGCGAGCGATGTGCCGCTTGCGGACAGCTCGGCCACCACCGCCAACCAGGCGAGCATGCCCGAATCGCAGTAGCTGAAATCGCGGAAATAGTGGTGGGCGCTCATCTCGCCGCCATAGACGGCATTTTCCTCGCGCATGCGGTGCTTGAAGAAGGCGTGCCCGGTAGGGCACAGCTTCGCGACACCGCCGGCGCGCGCGACCAGATCCTGCGTGTTCCAGGTCAGGCGCGGATCGTAGAGCACCGTCGCGCCCGGCGCGGTGCGGAGCATCGTCTGCGCGATGAGCCCGACGAGATAGTAGCCTTCGATGAAGCGGCCATTGTGGTCGTAGAGAAAGCAGCGGTCGAAATCGCCGTCCCAGGCGATGCCGAGATCGGCGCCGTGCGCGACGACCGCCTCGCTAGCGCGCGAGCGTTTCTCCGGCAGAAGCGGGTTGGGAATGCCGTTGGGCAGCGATGGATCGGGCTCGTGGTCGATCTTGATGAACTCGAACGGAAGATGGGCTTCGAGCAGGTCGATGATCGGGCCGGCGCAGCCATTGCCTGCGTGGCAGACGATCTTCATCGGCTTCAAATCCTGGCCCGCGACCTGCTGCAGGATACGCTCGATATAGGGATCCCGGTCGAGGATCGGCGCCAGGTGTCCGCGCGCCTTGTAGTCGCCAACGCGTCCGATGACCTTGTCGGACATCACCAACGCCTCGATCGCGTCGAAGGCGTTTTCGCGTGTGGCCGCGGTCGCGCCCTTCAGCACCATCTTGAAGCCGTTGTAGCTTTCCGGATTGTGGCTTGCCGTAACCATCAACCCTGCACCCGCGCCGGAATGAGCGGTGTGGAAATACACTTCTTCCGTTCCGCATTGCCCGACGGGAAGCACGGTCACGCCGCTGTCGAGCAGGCCCTGGGCGAGCGCGTCCGCAAGGGCGGGGCTGTCCTGGCGCATGTCGTGGCCGACGACGACGCTTTCCGGTTTGTTGAGGGCGGCCACGGCCTGGCCCATGCGGTAGGCGAAAGGCACGTTGATCTGGCCGGGGATCTCGCCGCGCACGTCATAGGCCTTGAACGGAGATGCCATCGCTGTCCTCGTTTTTCGCCGCGAAACCAGCATGCGGCACTGGCGCCTGTGTTAGAAAGGATGTCGCTACGGCGCAACCTGCATTGTTCGAGCGACGGGCTTCGTGTTGCGCCCGATGCGATCGGCAGCGTAAGACGGCACAATCAGACGCACATCCAGCCCGGACGTTTCATGCCCCATCCGGTTCTCAGCATCGTCATGCCGTGTCTCGATGGCATGCCGCATCTGCCCGATGCGATCGCATCCGTGCACGCGTCGCTGCCGGCTGCGTCGTTCGAAATCGTCGTCGCCGATGGTGGATCGACCGACGGATCGATCGAATATCTGCGCGGAGCCGGCGTGACCCTGCTCGAAGGGCCGGACGGATCGCTTTATCACGGCCTCAACAGGGCGATCGCGAACGCGAACGGATCACACATCGTGTGGCTCAACGCCGACGATGTCGTCCTGCCGGCGGTGCAGGGCCTTGTGGATCGGGCCAAAGGCGAAGGCGGGGATATCGTCACCGGGGAAGCAGAGATCGCAACGGGTGAGACAGTGACCTGGCGCAGCGATCATCATGCGCGGCGGATGAGCCCCGAATCGCTTCTCTTTGCCGTGCCAACGATCAACGCCCGCGTCTTTTCGCGCGCGCTTCTCGTCCGTGCGGGTCCCTTTCGGACCGATATCGGGCTCGGGGCGGACAGGCACATGCTGTTGCGGCTGCTGCGCCTCGATCCGAAACGCGAAATGGTCTCCGAACCCGTCTATCGCTACCGGTCGCATGCGGGGTCGCGCACCATGGGCGGGTCGTGGACGAGCTATCGCAGTGTCCACGCCGCGCATCTCGCGATGGCCGAGGCGATCGCCGCCGACCCGGCCGCAGGGGTCGATGACGCACTGCTCGACGCGTTTTCGAGCGTTTCGCGGCTCGCCTCCGCGCGGGCCGGCCTTCTGAAGGGCGACGTGCTGGAGGCCGCGCGCGTTTGCGCTGCAGCCCTCATCGCGCGACCGGACCCCGGTCACTGGCGGCGCGCGCTTGCACTGCACCGGGCCTTCCGCAGCCTCGGTTCGGGCTGGTGATACGCCTTGCGCGGTAGTGCCGTGCTATACGCTGTCACAAAATTCGATTGGCCATGGCGGGTGGCTTGAATATAGGTGACCGGAGAGGTTGGGAGCTGAGATCGATGCCAGGCGACAGCTCAGGGATCGCGATCGTGCACCCAGCCGGAACGCGAAGCATCCCGCAGCCGGCAGGCCGGACGCGGCGAGGAGAATTGGCATCATGTTCTTGCCCGTGATCATGGCCGGGGGCTCCGGCACGAGGCTCTGGCCGCTGTCGCGCCAGCTCTACCCGAAGCAATTCCACGCCCTCACGGGCGAGCAGACGCTGCTGCAGGAAACGATCACCCGCCTCGACGGCATCTCCGCCGAGAGCCCGCTTCTGATCTGTAACGAGGAGCATCGTTTTCTCGTCGCCGAGCAGCTTCGGCAGATCGGCCGCGAAGAGACGACGATCCTGCTCGAGCCCGTCGCCAAAAACACCGCGCCGGCCATCGCGCTTGCCGCACTCTACGCGACACGAAACGGCGAGGACCCGCTGCTTCTCGTGCTGGCGGCCGACCATTTCATCCGTGACGTCCCGAAGTTCCACGCGGCGATCGAGGCTGCCGTTCCGCTCGCCGAGCGGGGCAAGCTCGTCACCTTCGGCATCGTGCCGGTGCGCGCGGAAACCGGTTATGGCTACATCAGGCGCGGCGAGACGCTTGGCGATCATGGCTACGCGGTCGCCAGCTTTGCCGAAAAGCCCGATGCCGATACGGCCGAGCGCTACATCGCGGACGGCGGATATTACTGGAATGGCGGCATCTTCCTGTTCAAGGCAAGCCGCTATCTCGACGAGTTGAAGCGCTACCGTCCCGACATCCTCGACGCCTGCGTGAGCGCAATCGGCACGACCGAGCCCGACATGCAGTTCGTTCGCGTCGATGCGAAGGCGTTCACCGCCTGCCCGTCGGAATCGATCGACTACGCGGTAATGGAAAAGACGTCCGACGCGGCCGTTGTGCCGCTCGACGCGCGTTGGAACGACATCGGGTCGTGGTCGGCGCTGTGGGAGGTGCAAGAGCGCGACAGCGACGGCAACGCGCTGCATGGCGACGTGCTTGCGCTCGACAGCCGCAACAATCTCGTGCGCGGCGAAGCGCGCCTCGTCGCGCTGGTGGGCGTCGAGGACCTCGTTGTGGTGGAAACCAAGGATGCCGTGCTGATCGCGCACAAGGACAAGGTCCAGAACGTCAAGGGTATCGTCGACCTGATCAGGAAGCATGGCCGCCACGAGCACATGAACCACCGCGAGGTCTACCGCCCCTGGGGGCACTACGACTCCATCGATTTCGGCGAGCGCGACCAGGTCAAGCGCATCACCGTGAAACCGGGGGCGAAGCTGTCGGTGCAGATGCACCATCATAGAGCCGAGCACTGGATCGTCGTGCGCGGCACGGCGAAGGTCTACAAGGGCGACGAGGTGATCCTGCTGACCGAGAACCAGTCGACCTACATCCCGCTCGGCGAAATCCACGCGCTGGAAAATCCCGGCAAGATCCCGCTCGAACTGATCGAGGTGCAGTCAGGCTCCTATCTGGGCGAGGACGACATCGTGCGCTTCGAGGATCGCTACGGCCGTTCGTGATCAAGCTGGACGATTTCAGGACGACGATGCGTGAGAGCCAGATTTACCGCCGGCTTGGTAGGCGCCTGCGTCTGGAACTGTCCTCGGTTGCACGGACCTTCGCCACGCCGATCGTCGGTCGCGCGCCGGATCGCTCGAATGTCTGTGTCATGTTTCATGTGGGCCGTTCGGGCAGCACTGTTCTTGCCGACATGCTGGATCAATTGCCGGACGTCATTTCGGATAGCGAAATCTATACCGACTATCGGGACAGGGATGCACTCAGGCAGAGATTTGCAAATGCCAGCGAATACACGGAGACGAAGATCGTCTCGCGCCGCCGCCTCCTGCGCGGTGGTGGCACCTATCTCTTCGAGTGCAAGTTCCCAAATTCAGTCGACATGCGACTCTTTCCCTTCGGCATCGAAGGATATGTTGGCTACCTCCGGTCTCTCGGAATGCAGCATGCCATCATGCTTCGGCGAAAGAACCTGTTGCGGCGGTTCGTATCGAACAGGCTTGCAACGGAAAGCGGCAGATATCACTGGAAGCCTGGGGAGGTGCCGCATCTGCCTCGGGTCGATCTGGACGTGGACCGGATTGCATTCGGCCCCGGTTTCTACACGCTCCTCGATGCGATCTCCCTCGTGGAGCAGGAGTTCGGACGGCTCGAGGGCGCGTTCCGGGAATCCGGCATCGCGTGGCTGGACCTTGTCTATGAAGACGACATCGAGACAAATCCTTCGATCGGGTATCGAAAAGCCTGCGCGTATCTCGGCGTCCAGGCTGCCGGCGTCACGCCCCGTTACGCGCGGATCAACGCCCGGCCGCTCTCCCAAATCATCATGAACTTCGATGCGGTCGCAGACGTTCTGGACGGCACGCCCCACGCGTGGATGCTGGACGGCTGATCGCGGCTCAGTTGACCGAGGCCGAACGTGCCGGAGAGGCGGCAACCTGCGCTTGCGAGGGCGGGCCTTCATTGACCGCCTCGTAGAAGCCGAGATCCCAGAAGATGTGGGCGAAGGCGGCCATGACGCCTTCGCGGGGCAGCCGATAGATCAGGTTCTTCAGCATCATCTTCCGCGCGGTCCACGTCTCCACGGGCTCGAACTGCTGCCCGTTGATGCGCGCGAGGCGCACATAGCTCATGCCGTGGCCCTTCATCAGCCGCGTGAGGTAGCCCCATTCGAGACGGCGCGGCTCGATATGGTGGTTGAGGCTCAGTTCCGGCCGGTAGCCGCAGAGATAACCCGCCTCATGCGCGAAGCGTGACAAAAGCGAGTCCTCGCCCGCGAGAAGCTGGTTGCCGGTGCGGCCCAGACCGCCTCCCGCCGTACCGCCATCGACGAAATTCGCGTAGAGTTCACCGATCGGCCTGCGCACGACGATGCCGGCGCCGATGGGCTCGTGCGGCCCCCACTCCTTGCCCTCATCGGTCAAGGCTTCGTCGCCCTGGTCACGCACGCCCAGGAATGGCAGGAAAAACTCCTTGATGCGCGCGGGCGGGCGTTCATAGGCGCCGATGCACCGGCCGCCAAAGACGCCGAGCTTCGGCTCCGCCTGTGCGATGCGCTGCGTCTGCGACAGATAATCGGGCGCGAATTCGTTGTCGTCGTCGATGAACACCAATACCGAATGCTTCGCGGCCTGGAACCCCGCCACGCGGGCATGAACAAGGCCGGGCCGCATTTCGCGGACGAGCTGGACCTCACGCCCCGCCATCGCTTCGAGCGAAGCCTTCTCCAGCGGCGGTTTCGAGCAATTGTCGACGACGATGAGTTCATAGTCGGAGGTTGCGATCTCCTGCACTGCCAGCGAGCCCAGGCATCGGCGCAGCATGTGCTCTTTCGGGCTGTAGGTGCACAGGATTACGCTGAGCTTCTGCTTTTTCACTGCCTGGCCTCTCCGCGGGCAGCATGCTGCCCATCGCGCAAATCAGATCGCGTTTCGAATACGTTATGCACCAAACGACGCTGCCGACGCCAATCATGCGTCATTACCCCGGCAAACTGCGTCATCACGTGCGCATGACGCCACCGAAACTCGTTGCGATGCAAACGGTTGGCCCACCGTCAGCAATGATTCATTGCCGATCAGCGGGCCGGATTGCAAGCCATAATTTCAAGCAAAGGCACTGATAATCCCGATGAAATATGGGATACTGGCAAGACCAAGTATCTCAACGTCCACGCAATCTCTATCGTTTCTCCAAAAGTACGCCGGTTTGCCAGCCGTACGCGTTGGCCTTTGCCATCTTCACATCGAACCAGCGGCCAATCTTCTTGAGCCATGCTTCGCGATTGTAGACCGAACGTTGTAGCCAGGGGGTGGAGCGGGTGACGAACTGCACGTAGTCCTTTGACAGCATTCCGGTGACCTCGTCCAGCTCTGCGACGTGTTTGTTGCTCTCGTGCCCGGGGTTGATTCGCTTCACCTCCGCCAAAGTGTTCTCATCGGATATTGTTATGTAAATGCGACCGCCCGGGTTCATGATGCGGCGCATCTCCAAAAGCCACGCATCGTCCAACTCTCCAATATGCGTCCAGACGGAGCCGGCGAAGATGAGTCCAAAATGACGGTCTTCAAACGGCAGATGCGGGTTGGTGTTGTTGGTCATGAAATGGAATGGTGGCGATAGATGCGACTGCGCCCAATGGATGCCAGGCGAATGGAGATCAATGCCCCAAGCCTCGCTGCTGTGAGCCTCTGCTTCAAAATGCCTGAGTAGTCGGCCCGAAGAGCACCCGAACTCCATGATCCTCTGGCCTTCCAGCGAAAAGCCATCGTCAGCCAGGATTTTCCGCATCTGCTTCGTATCGTTGAGGCCAGTGCTCAGGTAGAGGTCGTCGTGCCATTTGCCATCTTTGAATCCGTAGTAGTGGCGTAGAGCCGTCGGCGGTACGCGCTCCGCAAGTGGTTTCGATAGTTCGTCCTGGCTGGCTTGGTAGACGACGTATCCGCCCGCGATGCGGGGCTCGGGGTAGAACTGGCCGTTCATGTTGCCGACGCTCATGAGATTGCTCTCTAAGCGATGGATAAATGCGGGCTCAGCCTCGTTCTTCCAACGTTCGTTGCCTGCACGGAGCCGTGCGTTTTCGTCCAATGGCTTGTTCAACTTTTCAGCCCTCCTACGAGCAATCTGGACCACACTTAAAACCTGCGAACGTGACCACCAGATATACGGCCCTTCATCTGGTTCGTGAGTTCCGTTAGCGATGATGTTATTCTTCCGTCAGCGAAAGCGGCCGGAAATTGTGTCTATCCCTGCCTGACTTGGGCCAACAGGTTCTCGACAAATGGTGCGCCGCGCGGAATGAGAGTCATGTCAGCCATGCGGGAGGCACGTGCGTCGATCTCGTTCAGAAAATCGGGCATCGTCAGGGCGTTTATTTCCCGATGTCCTTCGAACAGATAGAACTCCTGCAGCAGGAAATCGGCAAATGACTGTCCTCCGATATCCTTACGTGCCGCCCACGCTATGAATTCGATCTGCCAGATCGCGCGCTTTTGGGAAATGGTGAGCCGCGCAGAATTCATTATGTCTGGTTCGTGACCCTGCGTGTCCAGCTTGATAAACATTCTCCCCACAACGTCTTTGCAGAATCGGTCGATGGTGAAGCAGGGAGCGACGCGCTCGATATCGTCAGATGAACCGTTACCGAATACTGCTCCACCAATCGAGCCGCCGGTCTTGAAGCGATAGATGGTGTGCCCGTCAAAGCTGGACATGGCAGCGTCATGGACCGTTACGCGGCTGGCCAAGCCATTGGCCTGAACGTTTATGGCGAGCAGTTCGCGGGTCGGTCCAGGCTCGAACGAGTGGAATGTGAGGTCAAGGCCCGATGCCTGGGCTGATAGCGCAAGTGGTATGCAGAACGTCCCGATGTATCCCCCGACATCAAGGACGGTCGTAGCGTCTCCCAGCGTCCTTAGTGCCGGCCCGAGCTCATTCCATAGATGGACTTTATTCGGGTCAATGGCGCGTTTTTCTCGTTCGATGAAGAATGTCGACGGTGAATAGGCGCGCTTTCCATAGGCTTTTGGCTGAAAGCGTTCATCCGACAATGTGAACAAGCCAAAGGCACCGCAGTCGAAGAAACTGTATTTGTCGAAGCCAGTCGAACCACGTGGTGGCCATTCGTTTTGCATCGGCATTATTCCCCGTAGAAAGCACTCCAAGAACCACACCGATGCTGCTCGCGCAACCTCCTCAAGAAGAGGAACTCATGCCGGAGCGTTGTAATGCAAGCGAATGAAAACGTCTTTTTCTATATCAGCCAAGTTTCGAAATTGAACCATTTACTTTGCTTTATTCCGCTCAGCCATCTCCCGCAAAGCCTGTTCGCGATAGCCGGCATGCCAGGCTGACGTGATCAGGCCGCCGGTCATGCCGTGGCGGGCGATGTGGACGGCGCGGCGCGCCAGCAATTGTGGCCGGGACAGGATGCGCAGGGCTTCGATGCCGCCGAACAGGGCGTCCAGCCTGGCCGCGGAACCTCCTATGCCGTGCACCAGCCTGCGCAGATAGTCGGCTTCCAACCGCCCCTTCGGAATGATGTGGGTGAGCCGCAGCGCCGGCACATAGGCCAGTGGAAGACCCATGCGTCGCGCAATGAGGCAGCAGGCCGTGTCGTCGCCCGAGGCGAGGCTGTTGCCCGTGCGCCCGATGCCCGCCAGCGTGCCGTCTTCGACCATTCTGGCGAAGGCGAGGGCGATGTCGCGCCGCAGCACCATGCCCGCGCCCGGCACGTCGAAACCGGGCTCCGCCTGCGCCGCCACGCGTTTTTCCTGCGGCCCAAAATCCCTCAGGGCAAGGAACGGCAGGGCGGCGCTGATCGCCGGAGCGGGCGGCGTGGCGAATTCGCCGACGATCCTGCCGCCGAAGACGCCCATGGACGGGTTTGCGACCGCAAAGCGGCGCGCTTCAACCAGATAATCCTCGTCCAGCACGGTGTCGTCGTCCACGAACACGATGTACGCGCCGCGTGCTGCGCCGATGCCTGTCGCCCGAGCCCAGGCGATGCCCAAGCGATCTTCATCGACCAGCCTGATCCCCCGCCCGGCCGCCAGCACGTCGTCGGGGATCGCGGGGCCGCCGTTGCGAACGACGATCGTTTCGACGTCGCCCGCGTTCGTGACGGCAACGCGTAGGGCGGACAGCACGCGGCGAAACCTGTCGGGGTCCGGCGCATGCGCGGCGATCACCACGCTCAGCGTGACTGCGTCGACAGAGGAGGTCAGCGCCGCCATTGCGCCTGGAACGAGCCGACGGCGCGCTGCGCATCCGTCATGCCTGCGCCTCGGGTTGCTCGCTGGACGAAGCAGCACGCCTTTCGATGTCCGCGATCAGCGTCACGATCGCGTCGACCTGGCGCGTGACGTCGGCACCCAGGCGGTTGCCCAGCCTGAGCCATTGCGAGCGTTTCGCCTTGTCCGCGATGAGCCCGATCCTGTGGATTTCGGCGAGAAGCTCGCGGTTGACGGTGCCGAGCCTGCCCAGTTCGGACGAAAGGTCGTCGCTGCCGCCCGGTATCGCGACAGGAGCGGTCGTGCCAAGCAATCTGCGTCCATACGACAGATGGGCGGCGGCGCTGGTGAGCGCGGTCTTGATGCTATGTTCGAGCGCAAAAGGGTCCGGTGCGGTGAGCTTCCGTTGCGCGGCAGTCCGGTCGGCTTCCCTGGCAATCAGCGCCGCTAGATCGAGACGAGCGGTTCGCAGAGCCTTTTCGGCCTTGATCGTCTCCGCGTGTAATTGTCCGAACGCATCGATTGCGCTCTGATGTCGATCTATGTCCGTGCGCAGGTTTGTCGCGTGCTCGTGCAGCCAGACGGCTGCAGTTGTGAGCTTTCCGGTTTCATCGGAGGCCAGATCGACGAGAGTCGTCAACTGATCGACATGTGGCAGCGCCCTGGCGTCGGCGATGGCCTGTTCAGTCTTTCCGAGCAGTTCCGGGGAGGCAGACAGGTTGGAAGCAACCCTCGCGACCGCCAATGTGAGTTCGGAGAGAAGCGCCGTACTGCGAGCGATGGCGGCCTCTATCTCGGGGTTCATGACGTCCGATGTCTTTTCATGCGTGGAAAGCCACTGTGCGACGCCGGTTAGAACGCCGCCCTGGTCGACTGCAAGATCGGCGACTGCCTTCAGTTGTTCCGCAGAGGGCAGTGCCTTGACTGTCGTCACAGCCTTCTCGACATCCGCAACGCGGTCCGTGTTTCCGGTGAGGCTTGCGACCGTGTGAGCCATTGCCACAGCATCTTCAGAAAGAAGTGCTACTGCGCGCGCGATGGCGGCATCGATTTCGTCATGATCCCGATGGGAGGCACTGCTGTCTCGCGCGAGCCATCGGGCTGTGCTGGCCAGCTTGCCGATTTCAGAGCCCAGACGATCGGAGATTCCGAGCACGGCTTTCACGTCGGCGGTGTCACTGCCGCTACCGACTGCCGGCAGCGCCTGCCCGTCCTCCCCGTTCAACTCGGCCCGAGCCGCCGCCGTGACATGGGCATGGTCGGCCAGCCGGTCGGCGATTTGCGCCAATCCATAGTTCAAGGTAGCCGTCGTCTCGCGGGCTGCGTCGAGCTGCTGCGTCACCGAATCCACGGAGCCGTCGAGACGGGCCAGTTGGTCCTGCATATTCGCAACGAGGCTTGCCTGCATCTCTGCCGATACGTCGCTTTCGTCCGGCAGCGCCTGCGGCGTGTTTCGGCCCTCAAGCGCCGCGGCGATGCCGGCCATCGTGCCCGTCGCATCCGCGATCGCCCGCAAAGCGGGGTAGAGCTGTTCGCTGCGCTTGTAGATCGCTCGCGCGACGGCGCCGCACTGCAGGAAATCGTCGGTCTCCTGCGCGACATCCCCGGGGACGCTGCCAAGCCGCTCGTTCAGGAGGTCTATCGCCTTCGTCGCAACGAGGTTCGCTCCCCACAGCGCGTTTTCGGAATGGTGTTCGACCAGCATTCCCGATTCCGGGTCGAACATTGCCAAGTCGAAGCCGGCATCGAGCAGCAGTTCGCGCAGATCGGCTGTCGTGTGTCCGCCCAGCGCCTGGTTGTTCTCATCGAACTCGATCATCAGATGGATGTCGTTGCGGCTTTCCAGGAAGGGGACGGCCTGGCGAAGGATTTCGTATTCGAGGCCCTCGGTATCGAGCTTGACGATAATCTGCCCGCCCGGCTGCGTGGCGACGACAAGGCTTTCGAGCGGCCGGGTCGCCACCGACACGGCATGGGTGAATTGCATGCCGGCGGTCGGTTGCAGCGACGAATAGGCCGTCCAGCCCGCTTCGCCGGTGTGGAGCAGCGCCTCGCCGCTTTCGGCTGCGACCGCCGCGCCCACCAGATGGACCGAACCGGCTGTCAGGCCTTGCGTCGAGAGCACATCCTGGACGCCCAGATTGGCTTGCAGGAACGGATGAAGGGCCGGGTTGGGCTCGACGGCGATGATCGTGCCGTTACCCCCGAGGCGGCGGGAAACGAGGCGGGAATAGAGGCCGCAATGCGCGCCGATGTCGACAAAGCAGTCGCCCGGCCTGACGAGCCGGCTCATCATGGCCAGTTCGCGATATTCGAACCATCCTTCCCGGAGGAAACGGAGGACGCGGTCGTCGCTCGGATAGAGCAGGCGACCCGTCAGCGCGAGGTTCACGCCAGCCGCTCCCTCGATCAGGCTTCCGGCTCCTCGTTCCGGCTCAGCGCGAAGCTTCAAACTCATATGGTGGGACCATTTCGTAGCGGAGGCAGGTAAACGCTTATCGATCCGACGGGTTGCAAACAAGATATCATGACTTGAGTGGCGTTCGCCAGCGATCGACAGGCAGGGATATCTCTGGTCACGCGGGCTTTTGTGCGGCTTTCGCGCGGCCCTGCCGCAGCTCGATCGCTTCGTCCACAGGCCCGTCGAAGACGATATGACCGGCATCGAGAATGATGGCACGGTTGCAGACCTTTTTCAGCAGCGGATCCGAATGCGACGCCATCACCAGAATATCGGCCTGATCCACGAATGCACTCATGCGCGATTCCGCCTTCTCCCGGAAGGACCGGTCGCCGGCCGAGAGCCATTCGTCCATGATGATGATCTCAGGGTCGAAGCCGGTCGCGATCGCGAAAGCGAGGCGCGCACGCATGCCGGACGAATAGGTCGCGAGCGGCAAATTGAGATAATCGCCGAGTTCGGTGAAATCCGCCACGTCGGGCAGGCGTTGTTCGACCACGGCGGGCGGTATCTTCATGAACATCGCGCGCATGCGGATGTTGTCGAGGCCCGACGCCACATTGTCGAAGCCGGTATGGATGTCGATCATCGAGGCGATGCGGCCACGCACGCGCACCGACCCTTCGGTCGGCGGATAGACTCCGATGACCACACGCAGCAGCGTCGATTTTCCCGCGCCGTTGTGACCAAGGATGCCCAGCCTGTCGCCCGGCTTTACGGTCAGATCGATGTGTTCCAGCGCACGGATGCGGGCGATGCCGCGCTCCGGCCGCATGATCTCGCCGCCGGTCTTGCCCTTCTCGTTCTTCACCCAGGACTGACGCGCCTGGTAGCGGACGAGCGGAAACGACACCGAAACATCGGAGAGCGAAATCTCGGATCCCTGCGAAAGCTGATCGTTCATAGCCAATAGATGACCTCGCGGCCGTGTATTCGGTAGACGATCGTGGCCAGCACGGCGAGTACGGCGATCGAACCGCCCGTCATGAGGAACGGCCAGTAGGTGATCGGTTCCCCGATCAGCGGCGAGCGGACCAGAGTCAGGAAGTTGTAGAGCGGATTGTACTGCACGACCCAACCGTATTCCCCGAGCCGATCGGCACGCCAGAAGACGGGGGTCATGAAGAACAGGAACACCGTCAGCGACGAGACCAATTGCCCGATGTCGCGGTATCGGGCGTTGAGAAGTCCAAGGATCACGGCCGTGAAGAAGCCGGCGAGCGCGATCAAAGCGACACCCGGAATCGCGATCAACGTGCTCCAGCCGAGCGGCACCTGAAAGATGACGAGGACAACGAGGATGATCAACGCCTTGTACAGGAACATGAACACGTTCCGGGTCACGTACCGAAATACGCAGACGCTCAGGGGGAAGCGCGTCTGTGTGAGATAGCCTTTCGAGGCGACGAATACGTCCGGCGCTTCATTGATCAGCGCGATCATGAAGCCCCAGGTGATGAGTCCGGTTGCCAGATAGGGCAGGTAGTCGGCCAGCGTCATCCCGAACAACTGGGCGTAGACGAGGCCGATGCCCGAGATGGCGATGGCCTGCGCGATGATGATCCACCACTTGCCAAGCGATGCGCCCTTGGTCTTGGCGTAGAGATCGCGACGGACGAGCTCGCGCCAGATGGCGCGGCTTTCGAAGCCTTCGCGGATATCCTTCAAGCCATCGGCAAGGTGACTTCGGCCGGCGGTGGCCTCGTAGAGGGGGGACTGTTTCAATTGGGCGACGTGCTCTCATAAACCGGCGACGCTCCTGCGCGATTGCCGCGGGCGTCGTCTCCCGCCCGCCATTTACGACAATTCGTGCGCGATGCAAACACCTGCGGCCTGCGTCCAAATGGGTGATGGCCCCAAACCGCGGAAACGGAAGCCAAACGCTCGCCTCGCTTCGGTTGCAAGATCGAAGCAATTGCAGCAGTACAGTGCGCAACCGACACGCCGCAACGGGAATGCCATGACGCCGAGAGAGAATTCGAGGACTGCATCGGGAAAGCCGCGATTGGCGATTTTCTCGCGTCATTCCCTGATCGACGGGCGCGGAGCGGGCTATGTGGTTCCGCCTGGGGACGAGCGTGGGCACCCGTTTCTCGGCCGCTGGCCGCACAATGTCGGCGATCAGTTCGTCGCATCGGCGCTTGGCCGCGCCCTCGATTTCGACGAGTTCTACACGCTGACCCGCGAGGCGACGCCCGAGCAGTTCGATATCATCAACAATGAATGCCATGCCGTCATCGCCGTGATGCAGAACGCGCTCTATCCGGGATTCTTTGGCACGCAGCTCCCGGTTTCATACCTGAAGCAGCTCAAAATCCCCGTCATCCTGCTGTCGCTCGGCGTTCAGTTCCGGTTCGGAGACACGATCGAACTGACGCCGGAAGACGTCGATTCGCTCAAATGGCTGCACGACAATGCCGCGAGTTCCCAGGTTCGCGGCCATATGAGCCAGGAATTGCTGGCGCGCTACGGCATTCACAACACCCGTGTTCTGGGCTGCCCGAGCCTGTTGTGGTCGGGCAAGCGGGACCTCAAGCTGAAGCCCCCCAGCTACGACAATGTCGGCTTCACGATCACCGACATGGGCGCAATCCCCGTCCTGCACGCGTTCCAGTTCGACATCATGAAAAAGGTATTCGACCGAGCGAAGAATTTCTCGTTGGTCGCGCAGGGCGGTGAATACGTCCTGCAGGACTATCTGACGCTGCGCGATGGGGTGCACCCCTCGCTGAGGGAGGACTATCTGGTCGAGGGGATGACAGGCCATACGAGCGAAGTCGCGAAAACCGACTATTCCGGCGGCCTGAAGCCCGGTCAATTGATGAAGTCCTATGTCACGCGCTATTCCATCGAGGATAAGGCAAAGAGTGTCGACTGGTACTATCGCGAACTGCCGGAAACGTTGCGCCGGAACATCAAGGAGCGCGGTTTTTTCTCGACGCAGCTTCCCGAATATCTGCGGCGTTCGCGAGACCTGTCGCTCATCGTCGGTACGCGTCTCCACGGCAACATCATCGCGATTTCGCAAGGGACGCCGGCTGTATACGCGGTTCACGATTACCGGCTGAAGGACATGGTGGAGTTCCTGAAACTGCCGCACATGGCTTTCGACAGGGGTGAAACGGATTTCGACATCGAGAATGCCGACTGGAGTGAATTCGAGCGCTTGATGCCGACGATCTACGATGGGTTCATTGATTTCTTTGAAGAAAACGGGCTGACCCACACGCTCAAGATTTAACGTCGCGGTAAAAACGACCGAGATTTATCCACCTGTCCGGCATTCGGCGGACACTGCGAATCCCACAGAAGGAATCGCAGCCATGGATACTCGTCACCTCAAGCTTCCCTATCTGATGCCGTCGCAGGCGCAGAAGCACGTCACGCACAATGAAGCGCTGCTAGTGCTCGACTTCATCGTGCAGCTTGCAGTCGAGAGCCGCGACCTGGCGACGCCACCGGAAAGCCCGGGGGAAGGCGACCGCCACATTGTCGGCACCAATGCCGACGGTGAATGGCTTGGCCATGATGGCGAGGTCGCCTGCATGATCGACGGCGGCTGGCGCTGTCTGGTGCCGCGCGACGGATGGCTGGCGTGGGTTCGCGACGAGGGCCGCCTCTATGTGCGGCGCGATGGCGGCTGGCACAGCGTCGCGGAGAACTTGACGTCGCTCGGCGTGAACGCCACACCGGACGCGGTGAACAAGCTTGCCGTGGCGAGCCCGGCATCGCTGTTCACGCATGACGGCGGCGACCACCAATTGACCGTCAACAAGGCGGACGCACCTGCGCGCGCCACCCTCGTTTTTCAAAGCGGCTATGAGGGGCGCGCCGAGATCGGACTCGTCGGCGACGACGATCTCGTCTTCAAGGTCAGTGCCGACGGGGCCAATTTCGTCGAAGCGCTTCGCGTCGACAAAGCGAGCGGCGATGTGTGCCTCGGCAGCCTCAATTCCGGGCCCCTCGCCGGGTTCAGGAACGCGGTCATCAACGGAACCGGCGCCATCAACCAGCGCGGTTTCCCTGGCGGCGCGCTGGCAGGATACGGATATGACCGCTGGCGGTCGGAAGGGAGCGGGTGCACGGTTTCGGTGGCCGCCGGCCGTTTCACGCTGACCGGAGCGATCAGCCAGACGATCGAGAATGCGCGGCTCGCGGGGTCTGTCGTCACGATCTCCGTCGATGCACCCAGCAACCCGCTTCACGTCACGCTGGGCAGCAAATCCGGCACGATCCCGGCCGGTTCGGGGCGCCGTCACGTCACGCTCTCGCTTGGAACCGGGGAGCCTGACAACCTCAAGCTCGTGATAGAGGTAACGTCGTCGACCTCCTTCGGCGAGGTCCAGGTCGAACGGGGCCCCCGACCCACACCGTTCGAGGCAAGACCGGCTGCGCTGGAGGAGGTGCTGTGCCGCCGCTATTTCGAGGCGGTGCATCCGGTCTTCAGCGGCGCGACCGTCAGCGGCGCACCTTCCGGGTCGTCGCGCCCTATACCGTGGCGAAACGCATCGTGCCGCTGGTTTCGATCGATCAGGTCGAGTTCTCGTCAGGCGTGCCGACGGTCACGTCCGCCTATACGTCCAGCGGGCTGAGCCGCACCACAGGGGCGCATCTCTTTTTCGTCGCCAATGTGACGGCGAGTTCCGCCAGCGTGCAGCTCAAGGTCATGGCGAATGCCGAATTTTGAGGTCCACCTCCACGGAGCGCCGCATGCCGCGACGCTCCGGACGGCGTTCAGGCAGCTATTCCTCGCGGAACGCCTTCTGGAACGAATCCATGATCGGGCGTGCCAGATAGGAGACGAAGGTTCGCTCGTCGGTCGAGATGAAGCTTTCGACAGGCATGCCGGGATAGACCTGCTCGGGCTTGATCTCGTCCGGGAGGGCGCCCGCAATCCTGAGCCTGACCGTGTAATACGGCATTTCGGTCCGCTGATCGACAAGCCGGTCGGCGGAGACATAGAAGACCTCGCCGGCGACCTGCGGGGTCGTGCGCTGGTTGAGCGCGCTGAACATCATCTTCGCCGGCTGGCCGATATGGATCTTGTCGATATCCTGCGGAGACACCTGCGCCTGCACGATCAGTTCGCTGGTCGTGGGCAAGAGTTCCATCACGACTTCGCCCGGCCTCACGACACCGTCGCGCGAGTTGTGATGCATGCGCACGACCACGCCATCGGTCGGCGCGTGGACGACGGAGCGCGCCACCGCCGCCTGAGCGGCGACGATCTGTTCTTCGAGGTCGAAGAGGGCGGTGCGCACTTCGTTCAACTCGCCGACGGCTTCCTCGACGCGGCTCGTGGTGAGGCGTTCGGTCTGCTGGCCCGCTTCGGCAAGCTGCGTGATCGTGCTGGCGATCTGCGCCTCGATCGAGCCGGCCTGTCCGAGCAGCGACGCGCCGGCACGGAGCAGTTCGGAATATTCCGAACGGTTGGTCAGGCCCCGGTCGAGCAGGTCGGATTTGCGTTGTGTCTCATCCTTGACGATCGCGATCTGCTCCTCGAACGCGGTCTTCTGGGCGCGAAGACCCTTGATGGATTCGTCGAGCGCCAGCTTGCGCTGCACGAGGATCTCGGCTTCGGCGCGGTATCGCGACAGGCGGGCGGTGAATTCCTTTTCCTGCTCATGGAAAATGTCTTCATGGCCGAAGCCGTCCCCGAAGCGGGCGATGTCGTCGGGCATCGTCAGCCGGTCGAGGCCGTCGCGCTCGGCTTCCAGGCGCACGGCCTTCGCACGCTGGGCGACGAACTGCCTCACCAGGCGGTTGAGCTGCGCCCGCGTCATCGTCGAATCGACCGCGAAGAGCGCGTCGCCCTCACGAACCGTCTCGCCTTCGCGGAAGTTGATCTTGGTGATGGTGCCGCCTTCCTGGTGCTGGATCATGATGTTCTGGCCCGCGACGGCGACGACACCCGGCGCGATCGCCGCGCCCGCCAGCGGCGCCGTGGCCGCCCACACACCGAACCCGCCGCCGAACAGGGCGATGGTCACATAGCCCAGTATCGCAACGCCGCCGGTGCGGGTCGCGATCCGCTTCTGCCATTTGTAGCCGGTCTCGCTCGTCTTCATGTCTGGCCACCCGCACGGATCGTGTTGCCAAAGGTCGCAGTGACATTGCCGGGTTGAGGTTTCGTCGGGGGCGCCGGTTGCTGGGTCGCGCCGGCCCCCTGCTGCAGGCGCTGAAGCACCTCGGCGGTCGGACCGTAGAGTTCGATCTGGCCGGCGCGCAGCATCATGATCCGGTCGCACCCCGATGCGATCGTGGGGCGGTGGGTGATGATGATCACCGTCGTGCCGCGCTCCTTGGCCTTCCGCATGGCGCTCTCGAGCGCCGCCTCGCCCTCATTGTCGAGACTGGCGTTCGGCTCGTCGAGAACGATGAGGCGCGGATCGCCGTAGAAGGCGCGCGCAAGCCCGATGCGCTGGCGTTCGCCGCCCGAAAGCCTGACGCCACCCGGACCGATCTGCGTGCCGTAGCCACTTTTCTGGCCGAGGATCAGATCGTGGACATGCGCCATCCGTGCCGCCGCGATGACGTCTTCCTCACGCGCATCGGGATCGAAGCGTGCGATGTTCTCGGCGATCGTGCCGGGGAACAATTCCACTTCCTGCGACAGGTATCCGAGATGTTTGCCGAGCGAATCCGGATCCCATGTGGCGATGTCCGCGCCGTCGATGCGCAGCACGCCCGATCGGGGCCGGATCGCGCCGACGATGATGCGCGCGAGCGTCGACTTGCCGGCCTGGCTCGGTCCGATCATCGCGACGGTCTCGCCTGCCTCGATGATGAAGCTCAAGCGGCGAATGACAGGCTCGGTGGCCGCGTCCGCGCCGGGCGGGTAGTAGACGATGTTCTCGCCCGAGACGCGGCCCTTCGGCGCCGGAAGCTCGAAGCGTTCCTCGTCGGCCAATCCTTCGAGCGACGACAGCCTTTTCCACGAGCGACCGGCCTCGATGATCTGCTGCCAGCTTCCGATGATCTGGTCGAGCGGCTGGAGGGCGCGTCCCGAGATGATCGCGGAGGCGAAGATCATGCCCGCGGTGATCTCCTGCTGGAGGACGAGATAGGCGCCGCCGCACAGGATGAGCAGTTGCAGGACCATGCGCACGGTGCGTGAGATGCCGCTGAAGATGCCGTTGATGCGTCCGACGCCGTCGGTCGCGTTGAGCGAGTCGCCATAAAGCGAGCCCCAGCGTTCCATCGCGTTGTCGGTCATGCCCAACGCACGCACGGTCTCGAAATTTCGCGCGAAGGTCTGCGCCGAGTTGGTCGCACCGGAAAGCGCCTCGGACGCCTCGCGGTCCCTGCGGCTGGTGGCCATCTGGTTCAGGATTGCGATCGCCACCATCACCACCCCGCCGCCCAGTGTGATCAGGAACAGGAGCGGGTGGATCAGGTACATGATCGCGATGAACAGCGGCCCGAACGGCAGATCGAACAGGAAGGTCAGTGCGCGCGAGGCGACGAAGCTTCGCACCACAGAAAGGTCACGCAGTGGCTGGACGTCGCCGAAGCCGGCGCGCGCGCCGTTCATCGCCACGACGAAGGCCTGCGGGCCAAGCTTGACCGCAAGGCGCGAAGCGACCCGGCCGGCATAGAGGCTGCGCGCGATCTCCAGAAGCCCCAGCACGGCCAGCGCGCCAAGCGCGATAAGCGACAGGTAGATCAGCGTGCTGAGGCTGCTGGAAGGCAGGACGCGATCATAGACCTGCAAGAGGTAGAGTGGCGGAACCAGCAGCAGCAGATTGACGACGGCGGAGAAGATACCGATCTCGATCACGCTGCGGATTACGAGCGGGCGGATCCCTGTCTTCAACTGAGCACTCCCCTGAAACCCCGGCGGACAGTGCATATCGCCCAAGCCCGATCTGGGAATTGAAGTCTAGAATCGACAAAAGTCCAGTGCATTCAATTTGCGGTTCGGTGCCGAAAAATCAGCGCATCGCCTATGTGGCCGCTACCCACAGACCAATATGATGCGACGTTGATATCGTATACGACAATCAGTGATGCCGCATCATTCAATTGGATGATGCGGCGGCCGTTGCTGTTCAGTCGGCGCTGTGCGGTGCGGCAGCCAGCGCGGAGAGACGTTGCACGGTGTCGTCGGTCGGCGTCCACCCCGTTCGTTCGAGGCGCGATGCATCGGCCACGAGCGCGCCGGAAAGCTGCTGCCACAGCGCACCCTTGCCCAGCAGCGTCAAGGCGCTGCTCAGGATCGACGGCGGAACGGCGAGAATGCGTGGCTTGCGCCCCTGTCCCATGCGGAAGGCCGCAACGATCTCGGCAATCGACAGCGGTTTGCTGTCGCAGATCGTGTAGATGCCGCCTTCCACGTCAGGCTGGTCCAGCATGTGCAGGACCGCACCTCCGAGCGCTTCGACGTGGAGCAGCGACCGTTTCGCGGTCAGCCGCCCGATCGGGAGCGGTATCGGCAGGGACGCGAGGCGCAGCAGCGCGTGCAGATTGCCGCGCGCTTCGTTGCCATAGACGGGAACCGGCTGGAAGATGACCAGACGTTTCGCGTCGTCGCCCGCGAACATGGCTCGAAGCGCCCGCTCCGCCTCAAGCTTGGAGCGGCCATAGGCATCGCTCGGTGCAGGGGGCGTCGTGTCGTCGATGACGCCCGGAGCGACCGGGCCGGTCACGGCCCGTATCGAGGACAGGAAGATGAAGCGACCTTTGCTGCGGCGCAAGGCTGCCTTCGCGAGGGTTTCCGTAAGATCGACATTGGCTGCGCGATAGTCGGCATCGGACAGGGCGTCCGAGGCTTGCGCGATGCCCGCGCAATGCACCACGTGATCGACGCCATCCAGAAGCGCGTCCCAGGCGACAGGGTCAGCCTCGAGGTCGGGCAGGCGAACGGGCGCGGAAAGCGTCGAGGGGTGACGACCGGGATCACGCGTCGCCGCCTTCACGGTCCACCCGGCATCGGTGAGACGGCGCGTGACCGCACTGCCGATGAAACCATAAGCGCCGGTCACCAGAACGGCGCGGGTCATCACTGCTCGGTGTGCTTGAAGAGCACGTTCACCGTTGCATCGGAATCCATGGCATCCATGGCGGCGCGCAGGTCGGCCATCATGTCCGGCACGCTGCTGTGGCCGCCGTTCTGACGCTTGGCGCGTAGGATCTTTGGATGCGCCGTCGCGCTGACCCCCGTGGGATCATAGAACAATTCCTCGTGCAGCTTTTCGCCTTCGCGCATTCCGATGGTGACGATCTCGATGTCGCCTTCGGGATGGCGTGCGTCACGCACGGTCAGGCCGGCCAGCGCCACCATGTCCTGCGCAAGATCGCGGATGCTGATAGGCTCGCCCATTTCGAGAAGCAGGATATCGCCGCTCTGCGACAGGCCGCCCGCCTGCACGATCAATTCGGCCGCCTCGCGGACGGACATGAAGTAGCGCGTCATCTTCTCGTCCGTGATGGTGACGGGCCCGCCCGAAGCGATCTGCTCCTTGAAGAGTGGCACAACGGACCCGCTGGAGCCGATGACGTTGCCGAAACGCACGCACGCATAGTTGCGCGTGAAGGGATCGGCCAACGGCTTCGTGCCGTGAAAGCGCACGATCTTCTCGGCCCAGCGCTTGGTCGCGCCCATCACGCTTGCGGGCCGCACGGCCTTGTCGGACGAAATCAGGATGAAGTTGGGAACCCGCGCCTCGACGGCCGCTTCCGCGAGCACCTGGGTGCCCAGCACGTTGTTGCGGATGCCCTCCAGACTGTTGGCCTCCACGAGGTGGACATGCTTGTAGGCGGCGCAGTGATAGATGGTCTCGACGGCATTGCCGGCGAGCAGGCGCTGAACCAGCCTGGAGTCGCCGATCGACCCGAGCACCGGAACGATCGGAAACGCCGCGTCCTGCCGCAATTCTCGGTCGATCTGGTAGAGGCCGTGCTCGTTCGTTTCCAGAAGGACAAGCCGCGCCGGTTGCAGCCGCGCGATGATGCGGCAGAGCGCGGAGCCGATCGATCCTGCAGCGCCGGTGACGAGGATCGAGCGGCCATGGATCATGGCGCGCAGGAGAGCAGGGTCGGCCGGCACCGGCGAGCGCCCGAGCAGATCGTCGATGTCGATATCGCGAACGTGACTGACCAGATATTTGCCCTCGGCCAGATCGGCGATCGGAGGCAGGATGCGCACATTGACCGGCAGGGAACTCAACTCCGCCATCAGCGCGCGCCCGCTGGCGCCGCCGACCGAAGGCGTCGTGATGATGATCTCGTCGATGCCTATGTTGGTGACGAGACGCCTCAATTCGGCAGGCGGGTAGACCCGGATTCCCATCATGTCGAGTCCGTAGAGGGACGCGTCCTTGCTGATGAATCCCGCTACGTCGCGCCCGCCCGACGAACGCAGCGCGTCCGCAAGCTGGGTGGCGGCGTCGCCGGTCCCGTAGATCAGTGTCTTGACGCGTTCATCCGTGCGCCACGGGTTGCGCCACAGCAGCCACTTCGCACCGAAACGGCTTCCGGTGATCACGAGGAGCGACAGCATCCAGTAGATCGCCGGCACGGAGCGCGGCACGCCGGGTGCTCCGGTCATCGCGGTCAGGAAGGCGAGTGCCACCCAGCCCAGCACCGCGAGACTGACGACCTGAACGATCGTCCAGACCGCGCGGTCCGGAAGGTAGCGCAGCACCGCCCGGTACAGGCCCATGCGGGCAAAGATGGGAATGGCAAGCGCGGGCGCCGCCAGTATGATCGCGGTCTGACCCGCATTCGGCACGAATGTGTGGCCAAGACGCAGCGTGAAGCTGAGCCAGCAAACGAACGTCAGGGCTGTCGCGTCGAAGATGATCAGGGCCAAACGCTTGGGCGCGCGCCCGCCCGCCGAAATCTGGTCGCGAAGCCTCGATAGCGACGGAACTACGGGGAACTTCGTCATGCTCACGCAGCCATTCGCGTCGTTATCCTGTGATGCCTGTGGAACACGTTCACAAGTCCACCTCACGGCCGGACTTCGCACTTAAGACCTGAGCGGTCTTCAAGTTCCATAGCAAATGCCCAGCGGCCGTTGGCCGTCTATGGCAGGTCGGCTGTGACAACCCGTACGGGTGCATGGCTACCGGATAATCCGTCGATTTCGCCCCCAATCGCCCCATAGACAATCCGGCAGTCAATGGCAACATATCCAACCGGTGAGGGTGCCATCCACCCGCTGAAAATTTCACGATCGGGGTTGGTGAATGTCCGATCTTGTGTGTCGATCGGCGAACAGGGTGCCATCGAGAGGCCTCCAACGTGCTGTCGCGCGCCATATCCCGCACCTTATTTTTCACGATTGAACCGCAAAGAGCGAGAATTGATGCCGAAAGTTACCTCTGGGAAACACATGCAATGGATAAGGTATACGCCGTGAGTTGATTGCGCGCTCCTGCGAGGTGTTCGGTGAAAGTACTCGTTGTCGACGATAGTCGCTCCAGTCTTGCGGCTATTGCCGGCGTGGTTGCACAGCTTGGCGACTGCGCGGTGGAGACATGCCTCAGCGCCGAGATTGCCATGAGGCTTTGTGCCGATAGCCAGTTCGACCTTCTGCTCGTCGATTACGTGATGCCGAAGATGAACGGCGTCGATTTCATCGCCGCGCTGCGGGCGAGCGAACCCTACCGTCTCGTCCCCATCATCATGATCACGTCGGATGAGGACCAGAAGCTGCGTCTGCATGCGATCGAGGTCGGGGCGACGGACTTCCTGAACAAGCCTTTCGATTGGATCGAACTCCAGGCACGGGTTCGCAACCTGCTTGCGCTGCGCCGGGCACAGCTTGAGCTCGCGGAGCGTGCGCGGATGCTTGCGCGCGAGGTCGATGCCGCCACGCGGCACATCATGGATCGCGAGGAAGAGGTGATCTGGCGGCTGTCGCGCGCGATCGAATATCGCGACGGGACAACGGGTGAACACGTCTCGCGCGTCGCGACGGTGTCGCGCCTGATCGCGGAGGGAATGGGCTTCGCGGAAGAGCGCGCGCGCATCCTCTATCTCGCTGCTCCGCTCCACGATATCGGCAAGATCGGGATTTCGGATGCCATCCTGCAAAAGCCGGGGCGGCTGACGCAGGACGAGGTGGAGACGATGCGCCGCCATGTCGAATATGGCTGCCGGATCCTGGAAGGCGGTTCGTCGGACCTGATCAGGATGGCGGCGACGGTCGCCGCCTCGCATCACGAAAAGTGGGACGGCAGCGGATATCCCGCCAGTCTGGCGGGCGAGGCGATCCCCATGGAAGGGCGCATCGTCGCGATTGCCGACGTGCTGGACGCGCTTTGCTCGGAGCGGCCCTACAAGCGTGCATGGCCGATACAGGATGCCTATGACGAGATCCTGCGTTGCAGCGGCACGCATTTCGACCCGGCCTGCGTGGAGGCGTTCAAGGCGAAGTGGCCGGACATCCGGCCCCTGTTCGAGGCAGTGACGAACCACCCGGCCCAGCAGGTCGCGTGATCGTCAGCGGTGAGGCGGGCGGCCGCGCCGCCCATGCCGGTCCTTGCTAGAACAAGACGTCGTCGAGGTCGGGCGCGGTGACCGCGCGCGCATGACCCGCCGCCGGTTGATCGAAGTGGCGCCTGTGCACGTCGCGTTCCCTGGCCATCGTGTAGGTCGCGAAAATGCGCTCGGCGATGCCGTGCAACGGTCCATCGCCGCTGACCCGGTCTTCTGCCGACACAGGGCCCGCAGCCTCCGTGTCCAATGCAACGGCGCATTCTTCGAGAACGTCGCCGAGTTCGCGCGTGAAGTCGAGCTTGGCGACACTCTGCGCGACGCTCTTTGCGACCTGATCACCGCGGATCGCGAGTTCCTTCAGGTTTCCGGCCATCTCCTCGCCGGACTGGCGTATGTGAGACAGGGCACCATCGAGCGTCTCGCCCATGCGCGGGGTGAGCCCGGAATTGTCGCCGGACAGGCCCTTGGCGCGGGCGCTGAGATGATCCAGACAGCCCAGAATGTGCGAAGACACGGTCTCCATCTGGTCCGCGAAGATGCGCAGTTCCGAAGCCACGACGTTCATGGGTTTGCCGGCCTCGCCCATGCGGCTGCAACGCAGGCTGGTGTTGATGGCCATGTGCTGGATTTCGGTCTTGATCGCCCGGATGCTGTCGACGCCGTCGATCAGTTCCTGCGCGGTCGATCCGGCCGAACGGCTCACATCGTCGGCGCGTGCGCCCGATGCCTCCACCTTGTCCACGAGCCTGCGAGCGGCACCGACGCTGGTTTCGAGCGCGCGCAAAAAGCTCTCGCTTCCGCCCGATGCATCGCCCCGCGCCTTTTTGCCGAGTGCCAGGATTTCCTTCGTATCCGCAGCGAGGCCGGCGAGGCTCGACGTCACCACCTGGCATCCCGCGTGGAATTCCTCGAGTAGGTCTTCGGTCTGATCGGCAAGCAAACGGAGGATCGCCTGCGCGTCGGCCTGCGGGAAGGCAGTGTCGCTCCTGATCTCGTCGACGATGGTCAGGCCCGCTTGCACATGCTCGATGCGCTGGCGGGTTATGTCGCCGATCTGAAGCGCCGACAGCACCTTGGCGACCTTGCTCTGGACGGCGTGAACCAGCCTGGCAAGCGCGCGGGCGACGTCCGCCACGTCGCGGTGATAGTCGCCCATGCGCACGGCATCGCCGGACAGGTCGCGGGTCACCTGCGGGACGATGCCCTGATACTGCTTGTCGAGTTCTGTGCCGAACGCGATCGCGGCCTTGACCTGCGCGGAGAGCTGGACGAGGCGGGCGGAAAAGCCGTCGACCTGGTTTCGCCCGCTCTGGATCTTGTCCAGCATTTCATCGGCGAAGCCCGCGAACTCGATGGCGCCCGCGCCGGTGATCTTCACTGTGACCGCGAAGGTGCGCAGATAGCGCAGCGTCTCAAGCATCGTATCGACGTGTCCTGCAAGCACGGCACCGGACTGCGCCAGTTCGCGCATGCTGTCCTGGCGCGCAGTCTGCAGCGCGGGCAGCCCGAGAAGCTGATTGGCCGTGTCCGTCAGGTCTCCGATCGTCGCGTTGACGGCATCCTCGCCCAGCGATCCGGTGACCTGATCGAGTGCGCCGATCAGGTCGCCGATCTGTTCGAGCGCGGATGCCAGCACCGTGCCGCCATCGAGGAAACGCTGTTCCAGCCGGCTTCGCGCATGCTCCAGGCGATCGCCGAGGTGGGCGCTCGACGGGGCGGAACTGGTGACGTCGATCTGTGGATTCACTCTACACTACTCGCACATGCTGGATCTGGGGCGAGTTATGCCGATCAACTGCGAATTTCCGGTAAATTGCGTGGCCTATTCGATTAAATGACTTGGCCCAGAGAGGAGTCATTTCTGGGGTGGAAGAGTTGGGGAGTCGGATAGCTGGGATCATGTGAAGATGTATCAGAATGCATCATCTGCGATCGATATGTGCAGTCCGAAGGCAAGATCGCGACTAAGCCTCACCTTGGGCGGGCGTAGAGTCACCCCCAGCGCTTCATAAATTTTTTACCGAGAAATGAGTCTATCCGCCTCGGGTTACGAGTCGGAAATTCAAGTTTTCGGGGGCAAAATTGGAACATACTGGCGCAGAAGCGGATTACATCCGCTTGTCTGGCCCGTTGACGATTAGATATATTTCTGAATTGAAAGAAGTATTGGCGTCGTCTCTGGCATCACATCAATCAATAGACATCGAGATACCTTCGGATGTCGAGGCTGATATCAGCTTCGTTCAGCTTCTAATCTCCGTTCAGGTCAGTGCAAGGGCATCGGGTAAAGCGGTTAAGCTTGCGCACGATCCGCAGGGCCCGTTGCTCGATGTTCTCACGCGGGGCGGCTTCCTCGAGAGCGACATCGCCGGCCTCTGGACCACAGAAGGGGTTCTGCAATGAGCGCTTCCATTCTCACGGTCGATGACTCGGCCAGCATACGCATGACGATCAAGATCGCTCTCAGCGGCGCGGGCTACACGGTTGCGGAAGCCGCCGACGGCGCGCAGGGCATCGAGAAGGCGAAGGCGAACCACTACGACCTCATCGTCACCGACCTGAACATGCCCGTCATGGACGGGCTGACCATGATCGAGGAGTTGCGCAAGTCGCCGGCCCATATGGGCGTGCCGATCATCTTCCTCACCACGGAATCCGACGAGGGCATGAAGCAGCGCGCCAAGGCGGCGGGCGCTACCGGCTGGCTGACCAAGCCGTTCGATTCCGAACAGCTCGTCCGGATCGTCAGGAAGGTGCTGGGCCGATGAGCATGGATCCTGTCGAGACTTTCCGTATCGAGGCTGCCGAGCTTCTGGAGCAGGTCGAAGAGGGGTTGCTCGATCTCACGCACCGCCTTGCCGACAAGGACCTCATCGATGCCGTGTTTCGCGGGCTGCACACCCTCAAGGGCTCCGGCGCGATGTTCGGCTTCGAGGCGCTGGCCGCGTTCACGCATCATTGCGAGACGGCATTCGACCGCGTGCGCAAAGGCGAAGTGCCGGCGACCGTCGAGCTCGTCCTTGCCGTTCTGTCAGCACGCGACCACATGCGCTCGCTGGTGGAAGACGCGGTGACGCCCGCCCATCTGGAGCGGGGCGAGGGCCTCCTGAGCGCACTCAGGGCTGCCGTCGAGGGTGCCGAGACCGGGGCGGCGGCCACGCCTCCGCCTGTGACGGACACACCCGCACAGAGCGGCCGCAAGGGCTGGAAGGTCGGGTTCAGCCTGCCGGTCAATTCGATGTCGAACGGCACGAACCCGTTGGCGCTGCTGGCCGAAATCCGCGATCTGGGTCCCGCAACGATCAAGGCGGACGTCTCCGCCGTCCCGCCCATCGAGGCGCTCGTTCCAACCGATCTCCACCTCGCCTGGGACGTGACGGTCGAGACGGACCAGCCGCGCGCGGCGATCGAGGACGTGTTCATTTTCGTGATGGACGACATGCAGATTCGCATCGAGGAACTGGGCGGAGAGCAAACACCGGTCGCTTCGAGCGAGGTACAGGCGGTTGCTGTCGCAGCGCCTCCGGTTGCGGTCCCGGCGAACGATCCGCGTCCTGCCATACTTCCGGTCGACCTCGCGCCGGTCACGATGACGGCCGAGGCTCGTCAGGCCAAGTCTGCCGAGAACGTCCGCGTTCCCGCCGAACGTCTCGACGAATTGATGGACCGCGTCGGCGAACTCGTCATCGCGCAGTCTCGCCTCAGCCAGTTGGCCGCCAGCAGCGCGGACCTGCATCTGCGCTCGGTCTCCGAGGAGATCGAGCGGCTGTCCGGCGAGTTGCGCGATACGATGATGGTTTTGCGCATGGTGCCGGTCGCGACATTGTTTGGCCGTTTCCGGCGGCTCGTGCATGACCTTGCGCGGGAGACCGGCAAGGCGATCGAGCTCGTCACGGAGGGCGAGAGCACCGAGGTCGACAAGACCGTCATCGAGCGGCTGGCCGACCCGCTGGTGCATCTCGTGCGGAACTCCATCGACCACGGGCTCGAACTGCCGGGCGATCGCGAGGCTGCCGGCAAGCCGTCCATGGGAACGATCCGCTTGTCTGCCCGACAGGCCGGCGGCGAGGTCATCATCAGGATTACCGACGACGGCCGTGGCATCGATCGGGCGAAGGTTCGCGCCAAGGCGGAAGCATCGGGGCTGATAGAGCCGGGCCAGGCGGTGAGCGATCAGGAACTCCTGCAGTTCGTTTTCCATCCTGGTTTCTCGACGGCGCAGAAGGTCACCAACCTCTCCGGGCGCGGCGTCGGAATGGATGTGGTGAAGCGTACGATCGAGTCGCTGCGCGGCGCCATCGACATGACCAGCAAGGCGGGCGAGGGGTCGGAGATATCGCTTCGCATTCCGCTGACGGTGGCGATCATCGACGGGCTGCTCGTCCGCGTCGGCGAGGGGCGCTACGTGATCCCGCTCGCCGCGGTCGAGGAATGCATCGAACTGTCGCTCGAAGACGATCTGCGCTCGCGGGGCCGGTCCTTCATCTCGCTGCGCGACGCGCTGGTTCCGTTCCTGCGCCTGCGCGAACTCTTCGATACCGGCACGAGACCCGACCCGCATCAGAAGATCGTGGTCATCTCGACGGGCTCCGAGCGCGTGGGCCTCGTGGTCGACCAGATCATCGGCGACCACCAGACCGTCATCAAGTCGATGTCGAAGCTGCACGCCGACGTTGCGACCTTTTCCGGCGCGACGATCCTGGGCGACGGCACCGTCGCGCTCATTCTCGACGTCGCCCATCTCGTGGCGGCCGGCCAGCAACAGGAAGCGCGACTGCGCGCTGCAGGGTGATTGCGATGATGCAGCAGACAACAGATGCCGGCCCTGCCGGCGACGAAATGGAAGTCCTCACCTTCAACCTTCATGGCGAAACCTTCGCGCTGGAGGCGATGCGGGTGCAGGAAATCCTCGACATGCTGCCCGAGACGCGGGTTCCGGGCGCGGAACGTTTCGTCGGCAGCGTCATCAACTTTCGCGGACGGGTGATCCCGCTGGCTGACCTTCGGCTGGCTTTCGGGATGGATGCGACGGAGGCGACGATCGACAGCCGCATCGTCGTCATCGAGCTCGACCTGAAAGGGGAAACGACCCTGATCGGCCTCCGGACCGACAAGGTCAATGAAGTGACGACTCTCGCCATGAAGGCGAGCGAACCGCCACCCAGCGTCGGTATGCGCTGGCGGCCTGATTACATCGAGGGGCTTTTCAAGCGCGGGGGCGAATTCATCATCCTCCCGAACCTGCAAGCCATCTTCGATCATCACGACGCGCCTGCACCCGGCGCCGCACGCACCGTCAACTGACGGTTCATTCACGGGGGACGATTCAAATGCGATTAACCATCAGAACCAAGCTCATAGCGACGTTTTCAACGGTCATTCTGCTGTCCGGCGTCAGTATGTTCGTTGCTGTCCAGAGTCTTGGCGAGCTCAACGAGACCATGGACCGGCTCGTGAACGTAACCGGCGAAGCCACGCTCGGCCTCAGCGGGCTTGAAACGCTTACCGGCGAAATCGGCTCGCAGACACGGCAGATGATCCTCACCAACGACGCCGCGGAAATGGACCAGATTTCCACGACCCTGGCTGCACGTAACGCGGATCTGGCGAAGCTTACCGAAGACGTCAGAAGCAAGCTCACCACCCAAACGGGCCATGGTTTGCTCAACGATTTCACGACAAAGTGGTCGTCCTATTGGGCCCAGAACCTGACCTTGCAGGAGATCACCAAGAAGAACACGGATTTTGAAGCGTTCAACATATCGACGACGGACGGCACAGTCGCCTACCGCGCCGCCGAGGAAGCCGCGGTAACGCTTTCCAGAACGATACGGGAATCCGTGCTGCGCGGAGACGTCGGTGCCCTGGAGAACTATGAGCGGGCTTCGGAAATCCGGGCTGATGTCGGTAACTTCTTCCGCCAGCACCGCAATATTCTCCTCGCCAGCAGCGATCCCGACCGGCAGGCCGACTGGATGAAGGCGTATGACGCCGCCGCCACGGAGATCGAAACGGACATTTCCGCATTGCTGGCATCTGCGCAGGGTCAGCAGCGCGCTGCCGTGCAGGCCATGCAGGCCGCGTTTGCCACGGTCAAGGGCGCAGCCGATCGTTCCAATGCTGTTGCCATCCAGCGCAGCACGTACGAATCCACGCTGCTTGCGAATGGCGAGATGCGTGAGGCTCGTGCCGCGGCAGTGGAATCGCTCAACGAACTCGTCGAGTTCAACCGCCAGCTCAAGCTTGAGGGCATCGCCGGAGCGGACGCGACCTACGAGAACAGCCGCATGATGCTGATGGGTCTGCTTGCGCTTTCGACCCTGATCGCAATTGTTGCGGCGTTCTGGATCGTCGTCTCCATCGGACGCGGTCTGCGCAATGCCAATGAAGCGGTCCGCTCCGTCGCCGAGGGGGATCTGACGCGCTATGCCGACATCACCACGCGTGACGAGGTCGGCGACCTGCTCGGCCACGTGAACAAGATGATCGAGCGTCTGCGCGGCGTCGTGGGCGATGCTCTGGCCGCGTCCGAGAACGTTTCGGCAGGCAGTCAGGAACTGTCGTCGAGCTCCGAGCAGTTGTCGCAGGGCGCCACCGAGCAGGCTTCGGCTGCCGAACAGGCCTCGTCCTCGATGGAGGAGATGGCTGCCAACATCAAGCAGAACGCCGACAACGCAGCCCAGACCGAGAAGATGGCGCGTCAGTCTTCCAAGGATGCTGAAAGCAGCGGCGCTGCCGTGACGCGTGCGGTGGAAGCGATGCGCACCATCGCGGAAAAGATCGGGATCGTGCAGGAAATCGCACGTCAGACCGATCTGCTGGCGCTCAACGCGGCTGTCGAAGCTGCCCGCGCCGGCGAGCACGGCAAGGGCTTCGCGGTCGTTGCTTCCGAAGTGCGCAAGCTTGCCGAACGCAGCCAGGCTGCGGCAGCCGAGATCAGCGCATTGTCGGGCGACACCGTGACCGTCGCCACGGAAGCGGGCGAGATGCTGACGCGTCTGGTTCCCGATATCCGCAAGACCGCCGAACTCGTCTCCGAGATCAGTGCCGCCTGCCGCGAGCAGGATATCGGCGCTGCCCAGATCAACGAGGCGATCCAGCAGCTCGATCAGGTGACGCAGCAGAACGCGGGCGCATCGGAAGAGATGTCGGCGACGTCGGAAGAACTCGCCGCACAGGCCGAGGAACTCCAGGCTTCCATCGCGTTCTTCCGCATCGAAGCTGCGAACGCGAAGCGAAGCGCTCCCGCCGCCAAGATGGCAGCGCCGGCTCAGGCACCTCGCAAGTCTCCGGCTGCAAAGCCGGTATTCAAGAAGCAGGCCGGCAACCCGGTCCATGCCCAGCAGGAACGCGCCAAGGGCTTTGCGCTCGACATGGCGATGGGCGGACCGGACGAGCATGACGCCGACTTCCGGGAGTCTGCATGATGTCCGGCTCCGACGAAGCCCAATACGTCACCTTCAGTCTCGGTGATGAGGTCTTCGCGGTGCCGGTCGGCGTGGTCCGGGAAATCCTGGACCACGAGCAGGCCTTCAGGGTTCCCAACGGTCCGGATTACCTGCTGGGCCTGCGGGATGTGAGAGGCCAGGGCGTTCCGGTCATGGATTTGCGCCTCAAGCTCGGCCTGACGAAGACGGTGGCCACACCGCACACGCGGGTGCTGGTCATGGATATCCCGCTCGACGATCGCATGCTCACTTTGGGCATGGTCGCAGACCGGGTCTACGAGGTCACGCCATTCCGGCGTGACCAGGTGGAAAAGGCTCCCGACATCGGCAGCCGCTGGCGATCCGACTACATCGCCGGCGTCGTGCGGAGAGACCAGGGCTTCGTCGTCCTGATCGACCTCGCAAGCCTTCTCTCGGAGCGCGATACGACACTTCTGGCCGACGCGTCTGCGGCGGCCTGAAACCTGATTGAGCAGGTATGAACACGGCATTCCCGCAAACAAGAGCCAGATAAAGACAGGCGGGAATGTACAGGCGTCCGGCTTCATGCACGGGCCATCCAGGCAGTGGAGTTGCACTCTTCCCCTGCCGCGACCGGCACGTTCTTTCACCACCGACACGCCACTACAGGCGCGCCGCGTCACAGCAAACTTACGATCTTTTTGGGGCTACAGATCAAATGCGCTTCACCATCAAAATGAAACTCGCCTTGGGGTTCGGCTTGCTGATCCTCATGCTCGGCATAACGGCAGGCTACGGAATCTACAGCCTGTCCAATCTCAACCAGTCCATCACCGAAATGGTGGAGGGACCGGCCGCTCGGCTGGAGCGGGCCCAAAACCTCGGAGACTACCAGCTCCGCATCGCTCGCGCGCAGCTCAACCTGGCGAATTCAGAGACGCCTGCGGAAATCCAGAGCTATACGGATGCGAGCGACCGTAACCGTCAGAATTTTCTGGAGACAGTCCAGTGGCTGCGGGACAATTCAGCCAGCGAGGACGCCGCCCGCCAGTGGGCTGACGTTCGCACGCAATTCGACCGGCTGGTTCAGGTGGACGACCGCATCCGCAGCGCCTCGCGTTCCGGCAACACTGCCGAAGCCGTTCGCCTGACGCGCGTGGAAGGCCGCCCGATCACCGATGCGATCGAAGGCATCATCAGCACGCAGGTAGAGGCCAACAAGGTCGCGATGGTCGAAGCCGATCGCGTCACCGACGAACTATACGCCAACACGCGCAATATCGTCTTTGCGATCACCGGCGTGGCGCTCGTGGCCGGCATCGGCATCGCATTGTGGATTGCGCTCGGCATCAGCCGCGGTCTGGCCCGCGTCATCGATCTGGCCAAGGCCGTTTCGATCGGCGATCTGAACCAGAAGGTCGATGTCACCACGAACGACGAGATCAAGGACCTCGTCGACAACGTCAACACGATGACGGCGAACCTGCGCGAGACGGCGCGCATCGCCGAGCAGATTTCGGAAGGCGACCTGACCGTTCGTCCAACGCCGCTCTCCGACAAGGACACGCTCGGCCTGTCGCTGCAAAGCATGGTCGAACGTCTTCGTTCCGTCGTGGCGGACGCTGCGGCGGCTGCCGAAAACGTCTCGTCGGGAAGCCAGGAATTGTCGTCGAGCTCGGAACAGCTCTCGCAAGGCGCGACGGAACAGGCATCGGCTGCCGAAGAGGCATCGTCTTCGATGGAGCAGATGGCCGCAAACATCAAGCAGAACGCCGACAACGCGGCCCAGACCGAGAAGATGGCCCGCCAGTCCTCCAAGGACGCGGAAGCCAGCGGCGAGGCGGTGACCCGCGCCGTTCAGGCGATGCGCACCATCGCGGAGAAGATCGGCATCGTGCAGGAGATCGCACGCCAGACGGATCTGCTCGCACTCAACGCTGCGGTGGAAGCAGCGCGCGCCGGTGAGCATGGCAAGGGCTTTGCGGTCGTCGCGTCCGAAGTGCGCAAGCTCGCCGAACGCAGCCAGACCGCAGCAGCGGAAATCAGCGCCGTTTCCGACGACACGGTCAAGGTTGCGGCCGAAGCGGGCGAGATGCTGACGCGTCTGGTTCCCGATATCCGCAAGACAGCCGAACTTGTCTCCGAGATCAGCGCGGCCTGCCGTGAACAGGATATAGGGGCGGCCCAGATCAACGAGGCGATCCAGCAGCTCGACCAGGTGACGCAGCAGAATGCCGGCGCATCGGAAGAGATGTCGGCGACGTCCGAAGAGCTGGCGGCGCAGGCCGAAGAGCTCCAGGCATCGATCGCCTTCTTCCGCACCGACAATGCGGGCACCCGTCGTGCCGCGCCCGCCCAGAAGCCGGCTGCCGCCAAGCCCACGGTCGCGCATATCAAGCCGTCCGCGAAGCCGACCTACCGCAAGCCTGCGGCGCCGGCCCGCAACTCCGTCTCCGCGCAGCAGGAACGTGTCAGGGGCTTCGCGCTCGACATGGCCATGGGCGGCCCCGACGAGCACGACGTCGACTTCAAGGAGTCTGCATAAGATGTCCGCCACGTCTCTCGAAGCCCAGTTCGTCACCTTCAGCCTCGGCGATGAAGTCTTCGCGGTGCCTGTCGAAGTCGTGCGGGAAATCCTGGACCATGAGGAAGCCTTCAAGATTCCCAATGGCCCAGACTACCTACTGGGCTTGAGGGACGTGCGTGGGCAAGGTGTGCCCACGATCGACCTGCGGCTCAAGCTCGGACTGACCAGGACCGTGCCGACGCCGCATACGCGGGTGCTCGTCATGGACATTCCGATGGAAGACAGGCTGCTGACGCTCGGCATGGTCGCCGACCGGGTCTACGAGGTCACGCCGTTCCGGCGTGACCAGATCGAGCAGGCTCCCGACATCGGCAGCCACTGGCGCTCGGACTACATCGCCGGCGTGGTGCGGCGCGACCAGGGCTTCGTCGTCCTGGTCGATCTCGCCAAGCTCCTGTCGCAGCACGACACGGTTCTTCTGGCGCGCCAGCCGGAAGCGGCCTGATTCAGGTGTACAGCGTTTGGGTGTGAGTATGGCAACCGCAGCAATGAGATTACAGCCGATGAATGATCGGCTCAGCAAGCGGAATTTCGACAGACTGTCGGCATTCATCTACCGTTACAGCGGCATCAAGATGCCTCCGGCCAAGCATACGATGCTTGAGGGGCGGCTGCGTCGCCGTCTCCGGGCAACCGGCATTCCGGCCTTCGATGATTACTGCGATTATGTCTTCGACCATGGCGGGCTGGAGACGGAACTCGTCCATCTCGTCGATGCAGTGACGACGAACAAGACCGACTTCTTTCGCGAGCCGAAGCATTTCGACTACCTGAAGGACCTTGCACTCCCGGCGCTCGTCGGCAAGGGCGTCAAATCGATCAGGACGTGGAGCTCCGCCTGCTCGACCGGGGCCGAACCCTATACGATGGCCATGGTTCTCGACACGTTTTTCGAGAACAAGCGGGACGGCTCGTATTCCATCCTCGCAACCGACCTCAGCACCGATGTGCTGGAGAAGGCCCGGCTTGGCATCTACGCCAGCGAGATCGTCGATCCTGTGCCGGAAGACATGCGTCGCAAATACATTCTGAAGGCCGCCAACGAGACGCGGCGGGATGTACGGGTTACACCCTATCTGCGCTCCAAGATCGGTTTCGGTCGGCTCAACCTGATGGATTCGCGCTACAATGTCGGCGAACCCATGCACATCATCTTCTGCCGCAACGTGCTGATCTATTTCGACAAGAAGACGCAGGGCGAGGTGCTGAACCGGCTGTGCGACTGTCTCGTGCCGGGCGGCTATCTCTTCATCGGGCATTCCGAAACCATCGCCGGCCTCGACCTGCCGGTTCGCACCGTGGCGAACACGGTCTTCCAGCGCACCTGAAGGCCCCGCATGCGCAAAAAGATACGCGTTCTCGTCATCGACGACTCGGCAAGCGTCCGCCAGACGCTGGTCTCCGTTCTCGAGGCTGACCCCGACATCGAGGTCATGGGCGTTGCTCCTGACCCCTTCGTCGCCGCACGGCGCATCCAGGAGGAAATTCCGGACGTCATCACGCTCGATGTCGAGATGCCGCGCATGGACGGCATCACCTTCCTGCGCAAGCTGATGTCGCAGAAGCCGATCCCGGTGGTGATGTGCTCGTCATTGACCGAAATGGGGTCGGAAACGCTGATGCAGGCGCTCGAAGCCGGCGCGGTCGATGTCATTTTGAAGCCGAAGATCGCCGCGGCCGACCACCTCAACGAGATCGGCGATCGTATCAGGCATGTCGTCAAGGCAGCCGCGCAGGCGCGCCTCGGAAACGTGCGCCGCACACACGGCGCGTCCGCATCAGGGACGACGAAGAAGCTGACGGCCGATGCGGTGCTGCCGCCGCCGACCGGGCGGGCGATGGCGAAGACGACGGAAAAGGTCGTCTGCATCGGCGCATCGACCGGCGGCACGGAATCCCTGCGCGAAGTGCTGGAAGCGTTGCCGGCCAACGCGCCCGGCATCGTCATCGTCCAGCACATGCCCGAAAAATTCACCGCCGCCTTCGCGCGCCGCCTGAACAGCCTTTGCCAGGTCGAGGTCAAGGAGGCCGAACATGGCGACCCGGTGTTGCGCGGGCATGTCCTCATCGCGCCGGGCGATCGCCACACGCTGCTGGAGCGGCAGGGCGCGCGCTATCACGTCTCCGTCCGAACCGGGCCGCTGGTCTCGCGGCACCGGCCATCGGTCGACGTGCTCTTCCGGTCGGCCGCGCGGTCTGCCGGCGCGAATGCCGTGGGAATCATTCTGACGGGCATGGGCGACGACGGCGCGCGCGGCCTCGAGGAGATGAAGAATGCCGGCGCGCATACGGTGGCGCAGGACGAGGCCACATCCGTCGTCTTCGGCATGCCCAGGGAGGCGATCGCACGCGGCGCGGCAGCCAAGGTCCTGCCGCTGGAACATATGGCGCGCGAGATCATGCAATCCACGGAAAGCTGGTAGCCGATCAAGCCTTAGCCCTTTCTCGACGGCGCATTGCTACCCATATGTGGCGCAGTGCCATCGACGGCGTGGGCAGCGCGGCGGGAACCGGAACTGGACTTCGAGATGACCGATCTTCAAACGCCAGCACGGGAAGCGGTAACGGGCCCCAGCCTCCCGGGGCTCGTCGAAGGCTACGCGACGCTGCCCGACCGCTTCCATGCGCGCGCCCTGCCGGAGCCGGTCTCGGCGCCGATGCTCATCAAGCTCAACGAGGCGTTGGCGTACGAGCTGCGGCTCGATCTCGGTGGCTTCGCGACAGACGATCTCGCGGCGCTGTTTTCCGGCAACGCCGTATCGGCGTCATCGCGGCCGATCGCCATGGCCTATGCGGGACACCAGTTCGGCAATTTCGTTCCGCAACTGGGGGACGGCCGCGCCATCCTGCTCGGCGAAGTCACCGACATTCACGGCAGGCGGCGCGATATCCAGCTCAAGGGCTCGGGCCAGACGGCATTTTCGCGCGGCGGCGACGGACGGGCCGCGATTGGGCCGGTGCTGCGTGAGTACATCGTCAGCGAGGCGATGGCGGCGCTCGGCGTGCCAACGACGCGATCGCTGGCCACAGTCGCGACCGGCGATCCGGTCTATCGCGAGCAGCGGCTGCCGGGCGCCATCCTCACGCGCGTGGCCGCCAGTCATGTGCGGATCGGTACGTTCCAGTATTTTGCCGCGCGCGGCGACACCGATGGCGTCAAGATCCTCGCCGATCATGTCATCGCCCGCCTCTACCCCGCTTTGGCGCAGGGCGCGGACCGCTACGCGGCCCTTTTCGCGGCGGTCGTGAATGCGCAGGCCGACCTCATCGCGCGCTGGATGCATCTGGGCTTCATCCACGGCGTGATGAACACCGACAACATGGCAATCTCCGGCGAGACGATCGACTACGGGCCGTGCGCGTTCATGGATGCCTACGACCCTGCGACCGTGTTCAGCTCGATCGACCAGTATGGCCGCTATGCCTTCGCCAATCAGCCGCCGATCGGGCAGTGGAACCTTGCTCGTTTCGCCGAGACCCTGCTGCCGCTTTTCTCCGAGAACCAGGATGCTGCCGTCGAGCGCGCACAGTCGATACTGGGCGAGTTCAAACCGCGGTTCGAAGAGACGTTCCTGAAAGGCATGCGGGCCAAACTCGGCCTGCTCACCGAACGCGAGGAAGACGGCGCACTGGCTCGCGGTCTTTTCGACACCATGGCCAAAGGCGGCGCAGACTTCACGCTCACCTTCCGGTCACTCGGAGACGACGTCCTGGCGCTTGCCGACGGGACGGCAAACGGCAAGACGCGGGCGCTGTTCTCGGACCCGGCGGCTTTCGACGCCTGGGCGGCATTGTGGCGGGATCGACTGGCGCAAGAGCCGGGAGATGCTTCGGCACGGCGCGCGGCGATGAACGCCGTCAATCCGAAGTACATCCCACGAAACCACCGCGTCGAGGCGGTGATCGCGGCTGCGGTCGACCAAGGCGACTATCAGCCGTTCGAAGAGTTGCTGGCAGTGGTGACGAAACCGTTCGACGAGCAGCCCGACATGGCAGCCTATGCCGAGCCGCCGCAGATGCATGAACGGGTGCTGCAGACCTTCTGCGGGACGTGAGGGTGCGCAACCCGTACCGCGCCGGCATGTGACGACACCCCTCCGAGGCCCATACGTGCTGCTTCAGTGGATGTGGTGAAGTTCCGATATGCGGCCCAGCATGGCGACGAGGCGGCTTTGCCGGTTCGTGCCCGTCTTGCGGAACAGGCTGGCGACGTGGGTGCGCACGGTGGTGATGCTCACCGCCTGGGCTTCCGAGATTTCCTTCAGGGACAGGCCTTCGACGAGGCGCTCGGCAACTTCGCTCTCGCGTTGGCTCAGGCCGAACAGGCTGGATACGCGCCGCGCGAAGCCTGCGTCCGGCTTCGCGTGCGTCTCGCGCATATAGATCGCCGCCGTCGGGTTGAACTGCGCGTGTCCGCTGCCGCTGACCATTGGAACTATCGACAGGATCAGCCCCGCCGTTTCGTCATCGCGGCTCTTCAGCAGCATGTCCCCGCCCGAGCCCGGCAGACCGTCGATGACGTAGCATGCGTCCGAGACCAGTGCATGCAACTGCCGCGTCGCAGCCGCGTCTCCGGTCATCAACATTCCGTGGGAGACGCGCAGTCCATAGCGTTCGATCAGGGTTTCGGCGGCCTGATTGAGGCGAAGGGTCTTCAGGTCCTTCGATACCACTGCCATCCCTGTCGGCAGCCGATCGAAGGTGTGGGTTTCGATGAAGCCGGAAGCCCGGTCGTGCCGTGCGGTCGGCCCGATCTGAAAGGCCCTGCTCAATGCTGGAACGAACATGTCGAGGACGCGCATGTCCTCCGCGCTGAAGTCCGCCTGGCTGCGCCCGCGCTGGATGTCGAATATCCACCATTCGTCGGCGCCGTGCGCGCCGTTCAGCCGGCAGCCCGCGCCGCCATACATGTCGCGTGGCGCCATCAAATCCTGCCATACGGGCGTACTGTGCCAGGCTTTGCAATCGATGCGGCTGCGTTCGTGATATGTCGAGCCGTGCGGCATCGAGATCAGGATTTGGGTCAGCGGCATCACGTAGGAATAACCGCCGGAAGCCAGCTCTTCCTTCAAGCCGCTGGTTTCGTGAACGTTGCTTTCGCTATGCCCCGGCATCGCGATGCCGTCGAAGCGCTGGATGCAGGTACGCGAGCCGCCGAATGCGTCACACATCCGGTCGAGCGCCACGATCCATTCACTCTGGTTGTTGGCGACCTCGTAGATGTCGCCGGCAAGCTTGACGATCTGCTCGACATTCCACCGTTGCAAGATGACGTCTCCCCGAAACCCGAACCCGGACGATTTTCGGCATGTGCCTCGAACGCAACTGGCGGAACAGTCGTATCCGACTGCGTTTCGAAGGGATTCATGACGAGCAATCTCAATCGATGAGCACTTTCCACGAGGCAAATGGGCCTCGCATCATGCAAATGATGTATCTTTCCCGGAGCGGTTGCAACTCGGATGTGGGGCTGCTGTTGGCGACCTGCATCAGTCGCCGTTTCCCCATTCCCGCCGCGCGATCAACGATGCCTCGACCCGGTTGCGCGCCTTGATCTTCGCCATGATCCTGGTCATGTCGAATTTGACCGTCTTTCCAGGATGCCCAGTTCCTGGTTGCGGCGCATGCCTGCCAAAGCGTTGCATGCGCCGCTTGTTTTCAGCGTCGGTGGCTGAGCGCGTCGGCTAAACCTCCAACAGCGCGCCGGTTTGGCGTGCCGTCACGTAGTTGCGGCCGAGGATGGCGACGATCGCGATGACGCTGACGATCTCGGCCGGGATGCTTGGCCACAGGCAACCGATGCCGGCGGCCGTGAGAATGCCGCGCTCGATGAGGCCTATGCGCTCGAAGAGATAGCCCTCCAGCACAGCGACGAACGCCACCAGCGCAACCAGGGCGACGACACCGTTCCAGATCACCAACGGCACCGGGCCGCCGATGATGATCTCCGGGTTGAAGACCATGAAGAGCGGGATGATGTAGAGCCCCTTGGCGAACTTCCAAGCCTGGAAGCTGGTCTCCACCGGTTTCGATCCGGCGATCGCCGATGCCGCGAAGGCCGCCAGCGCGATCGGCGGCGTCACGTTGGAATCCTGCGAGTACCAGAACACGACCAGATGGACGATCAGCAGCGGGATGCCGAACTCGGCGCTCATGGCCGGACCGACCAGAATGATCAGCACGATGTAGCTCGCCGTGACCGGCAGGCCGAAGCCGATCACCAGGCTGGCGATCAGGACCAGCAGCAGGGCGAGCACGATGTTGCCCTGCGAGAAGCTCATCATCAGCGAGGAGAATTTCAGCCCGAGGCCGGTCAACCCGATGACGCCGACGATGATGCCGCCGACGGCGCAGGCCAGCGACACGGTCAGCGCCGAGCGCACGCCGACCTCGCAGGCCTCGATCAGCTTGGATGTCGTGTTGCGCGCGATGCCCAGCGAGCCGCCATAATCCGCGAGACGGGCCGCAGGCGTGGAGCCGTGCCGGCGCGCCATGGCAATATCCACGACAAATCGCACGCCAGTGACGGCGAGGATCGCAAGGATCGCATAAAAGCCGACGCGCATCGGCGACAGCCCCATCACGAGCAACCAGATCAGCAGCGCGAGCGGTGCCAGGAAATGCCAGCCCTCGCGCATGACCTTCGGAACCGAAGGCAGTTCGCTGGCGGGAAGCCCCTTCATGCCCTGCTTGATGGCGATGATGTGGACGAAGAGATAGACGGTGAGGAAGTAGAGGAAGGCCGGATAGATCGAGACCATCACGATCTCGATATACGGAATGCCCGTATATTCAGCGATCAGGAACGCACCTGCGCCCATCAGCGGCGGTGTGATCTGGCCGCCGGTCGACGCGGCGGCCTCGACGCCGGCCGCCTGGCTGGGCTTGTAGCCGAGGCGCTTCATCAACGGGATGGTGAAGGGGCCGGTCGTCGCGACATTGGCGATCGCCGAGCCGGTGATCGAGCCCATGCCGCATGATGCAAGCACGGCCGCCTTGGCCGGACCACCGCGCTTGCGGCCGGTCGCGGCATAGGCGAGATCGATGAAGAACTTGCCGGCACCGGTGACTTCCAGAACCGCGCCGAACAGCACGAAGATGAAGACATAGGTTGCAGCCACACCGAGCGGCAGGCCGAAGATGCCTTCCTGCCCGAGATAGAGCTGTGCCACGAGCCGCTCGACGTTGTAGCCGCGATGCGAAAGGATGCCCGGCAACCACTCGCCCAGCCATGGCAACGTCCCGCGCGGGCCTGCCAGCGCGTAGAGGATGAACACCAGCCCGATGATCGTGATGCCAAGCCCGACGACACGGCGGCTGGCTTCGAGCAATGTGACCACTGCCAGCACGCCGACGGCGATATCCGTCTGCGTCCAGAAACCGGCGCGCGCGAAAATCGCGTCGAGATTGAGGGTGATGTAGAAGCCCGACACGATCGCGGCGATGAAGAACGCCGTGTCGATCAGCGCGCCGGAAATGCCGCGCTCCTTATGCCGCCCGAATGCGGGAAACATCAGGAAGGCGATCATCATGATGAACGCCAGATGGATCGAGCGCTGGTAGAAGAGGCTCATGGGCTGAATGCCCGCCCCGTAGAGCTGGAAGAGGCAAAGGCCTACAGACAGGACGATGATCAGCTTGGCCACCAGCCAAGGCTGTTGCAGTGCAGGGGGCTCGACGAGTCCGGCACCGACATCGCCGGCGACGGCGGATTTCGCCTGGGGCGATCCCCAAAACCTGTTCAACATGTGCGTTTTCCCTTTGTGGCAGTGCCGGCGCGTATGGCGACGCTTTCGCCCGCTGCCAGTGCCGAGAGGCTGATTGTGGTGTCGCCCGCGACGATACGGTGATCGACGAAGGCCGATCCGACGCGCAGGCGGTAGCAGTTTCCGGGCACGACCTCGTCGATGCCCTCTATCCAGTATCCACCGGCGCCGTCCGAGCGTTGCGTGCCTCGACCGGCGATGTGGCCGAGACCCGCCGCGAAATCCGGCTGGTGGCTGCGTGACAGAACCATCTGGTCGTCGCGCAGTTCGTAGCAGTCGCTGACTTCAAAACCTGCGACCGAGTGGTTCCAGACGATGCACCACCGGCTTGCATCGACATGCGCGATGCGCGTGCCGGTGGCGTCGACGACGTCGACAGTTCCGGCAGAAGCGGTGCTCGCCAGAAGCGAAAGAGCGAGGGCGGGCAGGAGCCCGCACCTCGCGTGGTGCCGTCTACGCCATTGCATGGCGAGTACCTGTGGCCGCGCTTACGGCCGCAGATTGTCCGGGATGTCCGCGCCGATTTCCTCGTAGTAGCGGATCGCGCCGGGATGCAGCGGCACGGGGCTCGAGGCCATGGTGAACTCCACGGTCGTGTCGTTCGCGGCCGGATGGATGGCCACCAGATCGGCATGGCGCTCGTAGATCATCTCGGTGATCGCATAGGCCAGTTCCTCGTCCATCTCGTCGCTGACGAACCAGACATTGGGGATGCCGACCGTGCCGGTGTCTTCCGCGACGCCGTCATAGATGCCGGCAGGCAGCGTGTAGGGCGCGAAAATCGGCTCGATCTCGCGCGCGGCCGCCACCTGCTCCTCGGTGACCGGGATGAGGCGGATGTTGCGCGTCGCGGCAAGGTTCATGATCGAGGAGGTGGGCGGCCCAACGCTCCAGATGCCTGCGTCGATGTCGTTGTCGCGCAGCGCGTCGGCGGTCTCGTTGAAGTTGAGGCGCTGGGCGGATGCGAGGTCGTCATAGGTCATGCCGACAGCCTCGAGAAGCGCACGGGAATTGAGTTCCGTGCCCGAGCCCGGTGCGCCGACCGACACGCGCTTGCCGCGCAGGTCTTCGAGCGACTGGATGTTTGAATCGGCCGGAACGACGATCTGCACCGCGTTCGGGTAGACCGACGCGAGAACGCGCATCGAATCCGCCTGTCGGCCCTCGAACTGGCCGGTGCCGGTGTAGCCCTGATAGACGCTGTCGCCGAGGCCGATGGCGATGTCGCTGTCGCCGCGATGGATCAGCGCGACGTTCTCCACGGAGGCGCCGGTGACTTCGGCCACGGCGGCATAGCCTTCGATGTGCTGGTTGATGAGTTCCGCCAGACCGCCGCCGATCGGATAGTAGACGCCGCCGGTTCCGCCGGTTGCGACGGACAGTTGCTGCTGCGCGAGTGCCGGACCGGCAATCGCGACGGATGCGGCGATCAACGCCGCTTTCAAGATTTTCATGCTGAAACCTCCCTTGGGTTTTCTTTCAGGCACGCTCGCGACAGCCACTGGAGGCCGTTCGAAGACCCTTCGAACCGTCCGGCGCAGCCGGACCTCCTCCCCATGTCGTGCCCCGGCGCGTGCCAAGGCGGTGATGACCGCAAAGCGGCCCTCGCCGATCACCGAGCAAGGGGCGTGCCAGCATAAAAGCGACGTGTTTTCAGCGGGTTCCGTGACGTGGTCGGCGGATTTGTGCCGACAGGCGAGTTTCAGTCGGCGGAATCTTGCCGATCGACGCCGTCCGGACGAGGCCGCGACAGCCCATGACGCGCCATCTTTTCGTTCAGGGTTCGGCGCGGAACCTGCAACGCCGCCATGACGTCGGCGATCGATCCCTTCGCCTCCGCAAGGCTGCGTTCGATCACGGACCGTTCGAAAGCCTCCACCCGCTGGGCAAGGGTGGGGTTGGTCAATTCGTCCGATGGCGATGCCACGCCGCCGATCGCTGCCGAGCTGGCGAAGCCAAGTGCAAAGCGTTCGGCGGCATTGCGCAGTTCGCGCACATTGCCGGGCCAGTCGTGCGCGAGGAGATTGGCCGCGACGGCGTCGGTGAGGGGCCTGGGTTCACGGTCATGCGCATGCGCCGCGCGCGCGACGAAATGGTCGAACAGCAAAAGGAGGTCGTCCTTGCGTTCGCGCAATGGAGGGATGCGCAGTTCGACGACCGCGAGCCGGTAGAACAGGTCGGACCTGAACGTACCCGCGCGGCCGGCCTGGAAGAGGTCGCTCTTGGTTGCGGAAATGGTGCGCAGATCGACCGAAACGGTCCGGTTGGAGCCGAGCCGCTCGACCTCGTGATCCTGCAGGGCGCGCAGCAGCTTGGCCTGCATGGCCAGCGGCATGGACTCCACCTCGTCAAGAAACAGCGTTCCGCCATCGGCGTGCTCGATCTTCCCGGTGCGCGCACGCACGGCGCCTGTGAACGCGCCCTGTTCGTGGCCGAAGAGCTCGCTCTCCACCATGGTTTCAGGAATGGCCGCGCAGTTTATCGCAACGAAATTGCCGGCGGCGCGGCGGCTCGTCTCGTGGATGGCGCGCGCGACGAGATCCTTGCCGACGCCTGTTTCGCCGAGCAGGACGACGCTGACATCGGTCGCGGCGATCTCGGCGACGGCGTCGCGCAGGGTTTGCGCGGCGCGCGACGTGCCCAGAATGCGCCCGGCAAGCGACCCGTCCGATACCGCGCGCCGAAGCCGGCGATTGTCCAGAACGAGGCGCCGCTTCTCTGCCGCCCGCGTCAGGATTTCCGAAAAGCGAACCGGATCGAACGGCTTTTCGATGAAATCATACGCCCCGCGCCGCATCATCTCGACGGCGGTCTCGACATCGCCATGGCCGGTGATGACCACGACGGGCAGTTCGGGATCGATGACCAGTGCCTCGTCCAGAAGCTGCGCCCCGGTCATTCCCGGCATCTTCAAATCGGTGACGAGGATGCCCGGAAAGTTCGCGGACAGGCGGGCGAGCGCGTCCGCGCCGGAATCGATCGCCGTGAGATTGAAGCCGGCGAGCCGCAGGAATTGCTCGACCGACTGGCGCATGGCCGGATCGTCGTCGACGAAGAGCACGTCCGCTTTCTGGCTCATCGCGTCATCTCCTTGGATGGTGATAGTCCCGGTGCGGCGTCGAGCGTCACCGTCACCCGCGCGCCGCCGCCGGGCAGGTTCTCCGCGCGGATGGAGCCGGAAAACTCCCGGATGATGCCGTAGGCGATCGACAGCCCCAGGCCCATCCCCTCATTGACATCCTTCGTGGTGAAGAACGGGTCGAACACCTTGTCGAGGCTTGCCTCCGGGAACCCGGGCCCGTTGTCGCTGACCGTGACGAACACGTGGTCGGCAACCAGTGCCGTACTGATTTCTATGCGAGGGGCTGTCGTCTGCGCGACGGCATCGACGGCGTTTCGGATCAGGTTCGCCGCCACCTGCTCGAACGGGACATCGCTTCCCAGAGCGGTGAGCGGCGCGATCTCGGTCGCCAGGTCCAGTCCGCCCATCTCGATCGCGTCGCGCGAAAGATCGAGCGCCCGGGTGAGCGCGACATCGACACGGAATGGCTTGCGTACGCCCTGTCCGCCCTTGCGCGCGAAGGCGCGCAGGTGACTGGTGATGGTCGCAGCACGCGCGGCCAGCGTGCCGATCCGCTCCAGCGTCGCGCCGGCCTCCGATGCATCGCCGCGCTCGACGAGGAGGGCGGCGCTCGCAGCCGATGTACGGATGGCGCTCAAGGGTTGATTGACCTCATGCGCGATCGCCGCCGACATGCGCCCGAGGGCGGCAAGCTTCTCCGCCTGGACGAGTTCGGCTTGCGTTGCCCGCAGCCCGGCTTCGGCGCGCTCGCGTTCGGCAACCTCGGTGCGCAATTGCCGGTTGGCCTCGGTGAGTTCGATGGTGCGCGCGCCGACGCGCTCCTCGAGGCGACCACGGGCGTGTCGCTCGTCATTCAAAATCCGCTGGCGTTGCAGGAACGCCAGTCCCAATGCGAGCAGCAACGCCGAGGCGCTGCCGCCGATGATGGCGCCGTCACGGCGGGCGAGGCCGAGCGGATGGATTCCGGTCAAATGATGGACGACCCACCCCAGTTCCGGCAGCGGCGCGGATTGCGACAGGAAGACATCCTCCCGCCCGTCGATGCGCAGATGCGGGGCTTCGGCGCTTCCGCCCACGGTTTCCATCGACATGGCTGTCGGCGGCAGGTCGGTATATTGCTGCGTGCGTGCGATGTCGTCCTGCACGTCTTCGGTGAGCGGCGAGAGCGCGCGGTATTTCCAGCCGGTATCGCTCGCCAGAAACACGATGTCGTTGCCGTCCGTCACCAGCACGGATTCATCCGCCGCGGCCCACACGGCCTCGACATCGTCGAACTCGACCTTGACCACGGCAACCCCGATGGTCCGGTCGCCATCCTGAATGGACCGGGACAGAAAGTATCCGGGCCGGCTGGTCGTGGCGCCGATCGCGTAGAATGCGCCGCGCCCCTGTTCGATCGCCTGGGTGAAATAGGACCGGAAGCTGTAGTTCTGGCCGAGAAACGATGTCGGCTCGTTCCAGTTGCTGGCCGCGATGGTGAGCCCGTTCATGTCCATGACGTAAAGCGCCGCCGCGCTCGATGCGTTGGAGAGGAGATCCAGCTTCCGGTTGAGCGCGCCGATGATCCGGGGGGCGCCGGGCGTCAGCAATGCCTGCCGGGAATCCGGGTCGAGGGCGATGGCGAGCGGCAGATGATCGTTCTGCATCACCGTGGAGCGCACCGACGCAGCGACAAGGCTCAATCGCTGATCGCCCGCAGACCGCAGCGACCGCTCGGCAGCAGCCTCCCAGGCGATCGCCGCCGCGATCGAGGACGCGACAATCAAGACAAGCCCCAGAAGCGCAAGCACCGGGCGTCGAAGGGAAGAAAAATCTGGCACCGGCCGGATATAGATCATCAGGGTAGCGGAGTACAAACCGCGCGCGATCGACGATTGCGGCGGGACGGCCTGGTCCCGTCTTGAAAGCGGTTGCCGCCGGACGATCCTCGCGCCTCACGCTAAGTTGCAGGAAAGCTGTTCTCGTTCGAAAGCATGCGAGCCATCGCGTCTGCAATGGCATGGTCGGTATAGGGTTTCGAGAAAAATCGGCTTCCCTCGGGAAGGCTGCTCTCTTCGAGGATTGCCGTGCCGGAAGCGAGAATCAGCTTCACCGAGGGCCATCGGTCGCGGATGTAGCGGGACAGCTTGATGCCATCCATCGTCCCCGGCATCTGCACGTCGGTAAACACCAGGTCGATGTCGGGTCGCAATTCCAGGATGCGGATCGCCTCATCCGCATCGTGTGCCTCCAGCGCCTCGTAACCTGCGGACACCACCAGGTCGACCGCGCCCATCCTGATGAGCGCGCTGTCTTCGACCACGAGGACGACTGCCTTACCTTCGTTCATCTGTCACTCGTGTAGGAGACGAGGAGCTTCTTCGGCTCCCGGTAGCATAGCGCTTCGGCGGCATGATAGCTCCTACGCGGCTGGCGGAAGGTCGGCATTGGCGATCGGTGCCCCACGATGAGTGATCGTCACGGCGGTGCCTGGGTCTGCATCGCTCAACTGGATTTCGCCCTGCAGGTTCCTGACGAGCGCTTCGACGATGCCGGTGCCCAATCCTGCCTTGGGCGCATCGCTGCCGGTCGGCATGCCGATACCGTTGTCGGTCACGGAAAGAGTCCAATCGGTGCCGGCCGAGCTGTAGTCGATCACGATCGTGCCCATTGGCTGATCCTGGAAGGCGTGTTTGATGGCGTTGATCACCAGTTCCGTCACGATAAGTCCCACGCTGATGGACGTGTCGGCCTCCACGGCACTGTCATCGACCGTCACTGATATCGAGAGATGATCCGGGTCGGCGACCATCGATGCGGCAAGACTTTCGCAGAGTTGCGTCAGATAGGGGCGCAGTTCGACATTGCCGCCTGGCGATGTCGAGAGTTGCTTTTGTACGGCTGCGATGGACATGACCCGATGATGCGCGTTTTGCAGGTGCCCGCGCGCTTCCTCCGACTGGACCCGTCGTGCGCTCTGCATGAGAACGCTCGCGATGATCTGAAGGCTGTTCGCGACGCGATGCTGGACTTCCTGAATCAGGATGGCCTTCTCGCGAAGCAGATCGTCGTTCAGCCGAGCTTGGGCGCGCGCGACGGTCACGTCGGTGACCGCCAGCAGGAGGCGAACGTGATCCTTGATGCCGTCATCGAGCGTGCGTGCATTGACGATCAGGTTCCGTGTTTTCTGGTTTGGCCGCTTGAGGTCGAGTTCGTAGGCCTCGATCTGGGCACTTCCCGAAGCCGTCGCTTTCAGCAGCGAGGCGAGCTTGGACATCGCCCATTCTCCGTTTCCAAGCTCACTGAGCGGCTGACCGGGAATTGTCGCCGGATCGATTTCGAAGACGCGGCAGAACGATGTGCTCGCTGCGATGACCTTCTGGTCTGCGGACAGGAATAACAGCGGCTCGTTCGATGAAACCACCACGGCAAGCGTGCTCGCCGCTTCGAAATGCGCAATCGGTTCTTTTGGCATGAAATGGCCCTTGTGGGCCGAAAACTCGCGGGGCGAGCCATCACTCGGCAGGAACGCCGTCAAACACAGACCCTAAGGCTGACGCTCTAAGGCACCCTATCACGTTCGCTACTGACCAGCACCACACTTAATAGGCATGGGCCGAGACCAACTGTATCTCGCATTCTGCGAACCGTGATTACCCTCGAAATCTCCCCGCTTTGGCGTACAACCGGCGGTTATCCGCAGGCCATACCGTCCGGTTGGGGGGCGTGAACCGCAGTTTTAGCCGTACCGCAAGCGCACCGCTTAGCCCTCCATTGTTCTCCTTAAATCCTCCGGTCGCCGCTTTATTCCCCTTCCGGCACCTTCAGGATCACAGCTTCGTCGGGGCTAATCGGCCGGCCACTCTGAGTTCGGACCTCCAGTCGAACCGCCTGGCCGGTTGCACGCTCTACCAGGAGCGAATGCGCCTCCTGGGGGGCAAACAGGTGGCGCTCGCCAAACTGCCTGAGCGCCACCATCACCGGAAACAGATCTTTTCCCTTAGCCGTCAGACGATATTCCATGCGCGTCCCGCCTTCGCTCGCCGATACGAGTTCGAGAATGCCGTTCGCGACCAGCGCCCGCAGGCGTTCGGTGAGAATGTTCTTGGCGATGCCGAGGCTCTTTTGAAATTCGCCGAAGCGCGCAAGCCCGTCAAAAGCGTCACGCACGATCAGCAATGACCACCAGTCCCCGATTACGTCCAGGGAGCGTGCGCTGGGGCAATAGTCACCCTTGAGGCTCTTTCGCGCGACCATCGCCTAGTCCGAAACTCGATTCAGGGGGAAAAAATATGGTTGCATAATTAAACCGATCAAGTTACCCGAAGATGGTTTCATTATTAAACCATTCGACAGGAGCTTGCAATGAGCACTGAACAAGGCGCGTCGCCTGCGGGCGGCGCGGGCAATGGCGCGCGCGCCCGGGCCAGACAGGACGTTGGCGATGCGAACGGGCCTGCCGGCGTATCTCCAGCCAGCACGCCGCCGGTTACCCGCTTCACCATTTTCCTGTTTGCTGTCGCCAGCGGTCTTGCCGTCGCCAACGCCTATTTCGCGCATCCGCTTCTCGACGTTATGACCGCCGATCTTCGGCTTTCGCACGGTCTGGCAGGCCTGATCGTGGGGATGACGCAGCTTGGCTATGGCTTGGGCCTTGTCCTGCTGGTGCCGCTCGGTGATCTGATCGATCGTCGCAAGCTCATTGTCGCACAGTCGCTCCTGTCCGTTCTGGTCCTGATCTGCGTGGGTTTTTCGACGACCGCGGCCATGTTGCTGGTCTCCATGGCGGCAATGGGGTTTCTGGCCGTCGTTACGCAGGCCTTGGTCGCCTATGCCGCCAGCCTCGCACGGCCATCCGAACGCGGCCATCTCGTCGGGATGGTCACGAGCGGGATCGTGTTCGGTATCCTGCTGGCCCGTAGCGTTGCGGGGGTTCTAACCGATCTCTCCGGGTGGCGGACGGTTTACCTGGTTTCTGCTTTGCTGACATTCGTGGTGGCGCTGCTGCTTTGGAGAGCGCTTCCGCGACAGGAAAGGCCGCGCACGAGCCTGACATATACGGGCCTCATCAGGTCTCTCGTTACGCTCCTGATCGAGGAGCCGGTCCTGCGCATCCGTGCCGTGATCGCCATGCTGATCTTCGCCAACGTCACGATGCTGCTGACACCGCTGGTCCTGCCGCTGAGCGCGCCGCCATATTCCCTGTCCCACACCGCGATCGGTCTGTTCGGGCTTGCGGGCGCGGCGGGCGCGCTCGGTGCGGCGCGAGCGGGACGCTGGGCCGATAGGGGGCACGGCGAACGCACCACGGGGGTGGCGCTCGGCCTGATGCTGGTCGCCTGGCTGCCGATTTCGCTATTGGATCACTCGATCCTATGGCTGATCGCAGGGGTTATCATCATCGATTTCGGGCTGCAGGCGACCCATGTCACCAATCAGGCGATGATCTATCGCGTCAGGCCGGAAGCGCAGAATCGTCTCACGGCCGCCTACATGATGTTCTATTCGATCGGCAGCGCAATTGGCTCATCCACCTCAACGATCATCTACGCCTATGTCGGATGGGAAGGTGTCTGCATTGCAGGAGCAGGTATCAGCCTCACCACGATCGTTTTTTGGGCACTTACCCAACGGTGGATACCTGCTGTGGCCACCCAAAAGGTCGTGGAGTGAAATATAGGCACATCCGTGCCCTGTGATGCGGGCAAATGGCGGAGAGGGAGGGATTCGAACCCCCGATGGGCTTGCACCCATGCCGCATTTCGAGTGCGGTGCATTCGACCACTCTGCCACCTCTCCGCGGAGCTTGGTCAGCCGTTTCCGGCGCGGCGCACACATAACCATTGTGGCGGCGTCCGACAAGAGCAAAGTCGGCGCAGTGCGTGGCGAATTTCGCAGCCGCTGCCGGTCGTCACGATTGGCGGTTCACAGATTGCGCGCAGATGGCCTAGTCTGCCGCCATGCATTACGGCGCGGGGAGTCGATGGGGCGGCGCATGACGAGACGATCGAACGGGTACGCCCGGTGGCTGTGAGGCGGTGCCTGCAGATTTTCGCCGGAGCATCCTTCACGCTCTCGACCGTAATATGGGCCGGCGACGCGTTTGCGCATGCGGGCGACCGCGGGCATGTGCTGCTCTTGCCGACGGGCCACTACATCTTCGGCGGGGCGATTGCGGTGGCGCTGACCTTTCTGGTCCTGGCGCTCGTTCCGGCCAGACCGCTCGACGATCTCGCGCGGCTGCGCTTGCGCATCGGCAGTCTGCCGACATGGCCGAGGCTTGCGGCGAGCGCGCTTTGCTTTTTCCTTCTCGTCGGGCTTCTCGTGGCGGGGTGGTTCGGCAGTCGCGACCCGTTGTCCAATCCGCTGCCGCTGATGGTCTGGACGGTGTTCTGGGTCGGCCTGACGCTGGCGCAGGGCGTGTTCGGGAACATCTGGTGGTGGATCAATCCGTGGTACGCACCGTGGCGCATTCTTTCCCGTGTCACGGGCCGGCGAGAGGCTCCTGAGCTGCCGGGGCGGGTCGGCTACTGGCCGGCGGTCGCCCTCTTCGCGGCCTTCGCCTGGTTCGAACTCGTCTATCCCGCGCCCGACGATCCCGCGCGCCTCGCCACCGTGCTCGCGGTCTATTTCGTGCTGAACCTCTTTGCCGCCTTGACCTTCGGCTATGAGGCCTGGATGCGGCAGGGCGAATGCCTGTCGGTCTTCCTGCGCATGATCTCGCGGCTGGCAATCGTCGATGGCAGCCGGCCTGTCGGCAAGCGGCGCGCCATCGCGCTGTGCCTGCCCGGAGCCAAACTCGCCGATGCCGCGCCGCTGCCCTTGTCGGGTGTCGTGTTCCTGCTCCTTGCGCTTGGGTCTGTGTCGTTCGACGGGTTGATGCGCACGTTCTTCTGGCTCGGCCTCAATGGCATCAACCCGCTCGAATTTCCCGGGCGCACCGCCGTTCTCTGGATCAGCAGCTACGGCCTGCTCCTGACGGCTACGATTCTCGCATCTGCATTCTTCGGCGCGGTCGCGCTGGCGGCGCGAATGTCCGGCAACCGAGCCGTGGCGGATGCGGCGGGCGCGCTGGTCTGGTCGATCATCCCGATCTCGATGGCCTACCATTTCTCGCACTATCTCGCGGCGCTGGTAATCAACGGACAATATGCGCTGGCTGCACTCTCCGACCCCTTCGCGACGGGCGCCGACCTCCTGGGAACGGTGACGTTCAACGTGCAGGCGGGCATCCTGATGGGGGCCGATGGCGCGTGGCTCGTCTGGAACCTGCAGGCGGCGGCGATCATTGGGGGGCATCTGCTTGCGATCCTGGTCGCGCATGTGATCGCGTTGCGCCTGCATGGCACGGGCGGAGCGGCAACCCGCAGCCAGCTTCCACTGGCAATTCTGATGGTGGCCTACACCGTTTTCGGCCTGTGGCTGCTGTCGTCACCGACGGCGGGATGAGGCGCGATGTCGCGATCTTCTTCCGCTGCGGAAACAGAGCAGTTGCCACGTGAATGGTTTGATGATTTAGTTTGTACACAAGCGATTTTCGGGCATCGGGAACTGTCCGGAAAATCGGCGAAACGTTCGGTCAACGGTACGCGACAAGGGGAACCCTCATGACTGACATTTTCAAGCCATCACGCCTCCTCACGACTGGTATTTCACGACGCAGCGCGCTCAAGGGTCTGGGTGCCGCCGCCGCGATCGGCACGGCGCCCGGCTTCGTGCGCTATTCGCAGGCGCAGTCGTCCGCGCCGATCAAGATCGGCTTCCAGGCGCATCGCACGGGCATCGGCGCCGCCTATGGCCGCTGGTATGAGCGGACCACGAGTGCTGCCGTCAAGCTGATCAACGATGGCGGCGGCATCAACGGACGGCCGATCGAGATTATCACCGAAGATGACGGCACGGACGCTGCGCGCGGCGCCGAGGTGATCGAGAAATTCGCCAACCAGCACAAGGTCGATATCGTCTACGGCACGCTTTTCAGCCATGTCGTCGTCGGGTCCGCGCCGGCTGCGGGCGAGCTCAAGATGCCGTACTACGTGGTCAGCGAGGGCTATCACGTGGCGTCGGGCAAGATGAACCGCTACGTGATCCAGCCGGGCATCACCGACGTGCGCGCGCAGTGCCGCGCGGTGGCCCCTTGGATCACGTCGAATGTCGGCAAGAAGATCACGATGATCTATCCCGACTATGCGTTCGGCCACGACCATCGCGACTTCTTCGCACCCGCGGCAACCGAGCAGGGCGGTGAGATCGTCGCGCAGATCCCGATCCCGCCGACCGAAAGCTCGTTCACCCGCTACCTGCCGCAGATCCCGTCCGACACGGATGTGATCTATCACGTGATGGTGGGGCCGGCGGTGCTCACCTTCGTCAAGGAACTCGGCGAGTTCTACGGCAACAGCGGACCGAAGCTCTTCGGCTTCATCGACTCGCTCGAGGCGGTCGACATCAAGAGCCCGGGTCTCGAATTCCTCGAAGGCACGCATTTCTGGGAAGGCATGCCGCGCTACCTGCAGGCAGACGCGTCGGAAGACGAGAAAGCCTATCGCACTGCCGTCGGCCTCGACGACAATGGCGCCAGCGTCAACGACGCGAAGGACGTCTCGACCGCCGCGCACATGTTCGGCTGCTGGGAGACGCTCTACGTCATCAAGGCCGCGATGGAAGCCGCCGACTACAAGGGCCCCGAGGATCGCGCGAAGCTGATCGAGGCGACCGAGGCGATGACCGACCTGCCGGCCGGGCCCGAGCATCCGCAGGGCGCGAAGGTGTTCAACGGCAAGAACCATCAGGTCTATGGCAGCCAGAGCATTTCGGTGGTCGAGGGCGGCAAGCTCAACGTCGTTCACCGCACGACGATCGAAGACGGCATGTACGAGGCGGAGGCCGACTACACCACGCAGTCCTTCTGATCGGATCGATGTGAGGATGGTGTTCGAAGGGCGCACACAGCGCTTCCAGGCCGGCTGATGGGGTTTGGTCCCTATCTCCTGCTCGCCTCTCTCGAGGGGCTGGTGACAGCGGCCGTTCTGGCGCTGACGGCGCTCGGACTGTCGCTCGTCTTCGGTGTCATGCGCGTCGTCAATGTCGCGCATGGCGAGTTCTTCATGCTCGGCGCGGTGCTGGCCTGGGGCGTCTCGACGGCGTTTGCGGGGCATCCGGCGATCGGCTTCACGGCCGCCCTTCTGGTCGCGCCGCTGGTCGTGGGGGCCGCGGCCCTCCTGTCGGAACGGCTGGTGCTTCGCCGGCTTAATTACGATCCGGAGGCGACGATCGTCGCCACGATCGGCATGCTCTACATCATCCAGCAACTGGCGCTCACCTTTTACGGCGCGGATGCGCGGCCGGTGCAGCCGCCGTTCAACATCCGCATTCCGCTGCCGTGGTTCGGGTTCTCGGGCTACAAGCTGTTCGTCATCTTTGCCGCGATCGCCATGATGATCGTCACCTGGTTCGTGCTGACACGGACGAAGATCGGTCTCGTCATGCGCGCCACGCAGTACGATCGCGAGACGGCTCAGGCGTTCGGCATTCCCGTCGATCGTGTCTATGCGGGCGTGTTCGCGCTGGGGGCGATGCTGGCCGCACTCGCCGCCGTGCTGATCGTGCCGATCCAGCAGGCGCATTATCTGATGGGCCGCGACCCGCTGCTTCTGTCTTTCATCGTCGTGATCATCGGCGGGCTGGGCAGCCTGCGGGGCACCGTCGTCGCCGCTGTGCTCATCGGCCTGTCGGATTCGATCATCTCGATGTTCTATTCGCCGACGCTCGCCAAGATGCTGGCGACAGGCCTCGTCGCCATGGTGCTCGTCTTCCGCCCGCAAGGGCTGTTCGGGACCACTGCCCGATGAACGGCGCGCAGAATTCGAGCAAGGTCGTCCTGCTGCATCTCGCGGTGATCGGCGTGCTTCTCGCAGCCAACTTCCTGCTGCCTGAGTACCATCGCGGGGTGTTCTCGCGCGTGCTCGTGCTGGCCGTCTTCGCGATGGGCTACAATCTGATGTTCGGCTACACCGGACTTCTGAGCCTCGGCCACGCGATGTTCTTCGCCGCCGGCATGTATGGCGCGGGGCTTCCGCTCTATCATCTCGGCTGGGGCGTGCCGCTTTCGTTCGGGACGGGGCTCGTCGCAGGTGTCGGCGTCGCGACGATCGTCGGGCTTCTGGCACTGCGCACGACCGGCGTCGCCTTCATGATCGTCACGATGATGTTCGCGCAGGTCTTCTATCTCGGCTCGCTCTATTTCACGACATGGACGCGCGGCGAGGAAGGGCTGGTGCTGAACCAGCAGATGCGCAGCATCGATCTCGGCGGCACCGCGATCAGCCTGTCCGATCCTTCGACGCGATACCTGATCGCGCTGGCCCTGTTCTCGGTCATACTGCTCGCGATCCTCAAACTGGTGCGGTCGCCTTTCGGGCGCACGCTCGTCGCGATCCGCGAGAACGAGGAGCGGATGCGCATGCTGGGCTACGACGTGTTTCGCGCCAAGCTGTCCGCGATCGTTCTGTCAGGGCTGTTCTGCGCGTCGGCCGGCGCGGCATACGCCATCCTGTTCGGCTATGTCGGGGCCGGCTTCGCGACGATCCAGTATTCGATCCTTCCGCTGCTCTGGGTGCTTGCGGGCGGTGCGGCGACGACGCTCGGGCCGCTGATCGGCACGCTCTTCATGTTCTATGTGATCGACTACACGTCCGGCCTGACGACGGCGTATCTCCTGTTCGTCGGCGTCGCGCTCATCCTGCTGGTGCTGTTCTTCCCGAAGGGACTGCTCGGTACGATCCGCGAGAGGTGGCTGCCATGGCTGCCCTGACGCCCCTTGGGATGCCTCTCATCGAGACGCGGGCCCTGTCGCGCCATTTCGGCGGGCTGAAGGCTGTCGAGAGCGTCGATTTCAAGCTGGAGAAAGGCGAAATCCGCGCCATCATCGGCCCGAACGGGGCCGGCAAGACGACATTCGTGAGCCTGATCTGCGGTCGCATCGCGCCAAGCAGCGGCACGATCGCCTTCAACGGGACCGACATTACGGCGATGCCCGCGCACAAGCGCGTGCTGGCGGGCATCGCCTACACGTTCCAGATCACCAGCATCTTTCCAAAACTGTCGGCCTACGACAATGTCGCGCTCTCGGTTCAGCGCCGGCTCCTGACCAAGGGCCGCATCAAGCCCGCCGAGCTTCATGACGGCGTCATCGAGGCGCTCGGCCGCGTGGGTCTTGCCGACCGCGCAACGACGCTCGCGGGCAACATGGCCTATGGCCATCAGCGGCTTTTGGAGGTCGCGATGGGCTTGGCGCTCGAACCGCGCCTGCTGATCCTCGACGAACCGACGCAAGGCCTGTCGGATGGCGAGATCGAGACCTTCGTCGCGCTGGTCCGGGACATCGCAAAGGACGCGACCGTCCTTCTCATCGAACACAACATGCATGTCGTGATGCAGCTTGCGCAGAAGATCACCGTGATGAGTTCGGGCCGCATTCTCGCGGAAGGCACGCCGGAAGACATCCGGGCCAACACGGCCGTGCAGGACGCCTATCTGGGGACGACCGCCGATGGCTGAGGCGCTCTCGATCTCCGGCCTCGATGCAGGCTACGGCAATGTGCAGGTGCTGCGCGGACTGTCGCTCGATCTGCGCAAGGGCGAGGTTCTCTGCCTGCTCGGGCGTAATGGCGCGGGCAAGACCACGGCGCTGAAGGCGATCATGGGCCTCGTCTCCGTGAGCGCGGGAGCGGTCATGAAGGATGGCGCGGACCTGAGCAGACTGGCGGCGCACGACATCCCGAAGACCGGCGTGGCCTATGTGCCGCAGGGGCGTCGCCTGTTCGCCGAAATGACCGTGGCCGAGAACATCGAGATCGGCCTGATGACGCGCGGCAAGGGCAGCGCGACGCGCGAATCCGTGCTCGACCTGTTTCCGGTTCTGCGCGAGCGGCTTTCACAGCAATCGGGCACGCTGTCCGGCGGCGAGCAGCAGATGCTCGCCATGGCGCGCGCCCTGTGCATCGAGCCCGACGTACTGCTTCTCGACGAGCCGACGGAAGGCCTGATGCCGTCGATGATCGCCAAGATCCGCGAGACGGTGGCCGCACTTCGCGAACGCGGGGTCTCGACCATCCTGGTTGAGCAGCGCGTCGATGCGGTGCTGTCGCTTGCCGACCGCGTGGCCTTCATCGAGAACGGCCAGAACCGCGAGACGGTGCCGGTCGAGCAGGTTCGCGCCGATCCAGATTATGTCAGGCGGTATGTCGGCGTAAGCTGATCAGGCGAGCGCGACGCCCGCGTCCGCCATCTTCGCCGTCATGGCATCCAGCGAGCCGCCGAGATCGATCGCCCGGCAGGCATCGAGCCGGACGGTGGCGGTGAAGCCCGAACGCACCGCGTCGAGCGCCGAATAGGCGACGCAGAAATCGGTCGCCAGTCCCACGAGCGTCAGGTCGGAAATCCCGCGCTCGCGCAGATAGCCGGCAAGGCCGGTCGGCGTCTCGTGGTCGTTTTCGAAGAAGGCGGAGTAGCTGTCGATCGACGGACGAAACCCCTTGCGGATCACGAGTTCGGCCTTGGTCCACTGAAGTCCTGAGTGAAACTGCGCGCCGGCCGTTCCCTGCACGCAATGGTCGGGCCAGAGCGTCTGCGCGCCATAGGGCATCTCGACCGTGTCGAACGGGGCCTTGCCGGCGTGTGACGAAGCGAAACTGGAATGTCCCGCCGGGTGCCAATCCTGTGTCAGGATCACGTGGTCGAAGCCCTCGATCAGGCGATTGACGACCGGAACGATCTGGTCGCCGCCTTCTACGGCGAGCAATCCACCCGGACAGAAATCGTTCTGCACGTCGATCACGATCAGGGCTTTGTCGCTCATGATGTCCTCTCTCAAGCCGGCGCAGTTCAATGCCTGCATCAGGCTGATGGGAAAATGGCCGCTTGGCAAGCATCGGGCTTGCAATATCATTTGCATGCGAATGAGTTTCGTCGCATTCTCAGCCGTGGGAGCAGGATATGCGCTACGCGAAACCGAAGTCGATTGACGAGGCACTCGCGCTCTTGAGCGAAGACCGTTGGCGCATGCTCGCCGGCGGGTCCGACTTCTATCCAGCACAGGGCTCGCGCCCGCTCCGGGACAACATCCTCGACATCAACGGCCTGTCCGATCTGCGCGGGATTCACGAAGACGCGACGCATGTCGTGTTCGGCGCGCGCGCGACATGGACCGATATCATCCGGGCCGACCTGCCGCCCGCCTTCGCGTCTCTGAAGCAGGCCGCGCGTGAGGTGGGGTCGATCCAGATCCAGAACACCGGCACCATCGCCGGCAATCTCTGCAACGCATCGCCCGCCGCCGATGGCGTGCCGCCGCTTCTGACGCTCGATGCCGAGGTCGAGCTGCGCTCGCTGGGCGGTACGCAAACGATCCCGCTTTCGGATTTCATCCTGGGCAATCGCAAGACGGCGTTGAGGACTGGCGACATGGTGACGGCGGTCCGCGTACCGAAAGCGGCCGCGCGCGGCACGTCCCATTTCGTCAAGCTCGGCGCGCGGCGCTATCTGGTCATCTCGATCGCGATGGTCGCCGCACGGGTTGTCGTCGGGCAGGGCGGAACGATCGAAGAGGCCGCGATTGCGGTCGGTGCATGTTCCGCGGTTGCGGTGCGGCTCAAGGCACTGGAGCAGCATCTGGTCGGGCATCCCGTCGCGTCGGTGCGGGAGATCGTCGAGGCCTACGACTTTGCCGAGCTTTCGCCCATCGACGACGTGCGTGGAAGCGGGGGATATCGGCGTGACGCGGCGCGCGAAATCGTCTGCCGCGCGCTGGCGGGCGCTGCCGCGTCGGCAGGAATCGCAGAGGAGGTGGCGGCATGAGCATGGCATCCGCACCGATCTCGCTGACGGTCAATGGTGACGCCGTGCGCGTCGATGTCTCGCCCGTGATGCGGCTGTCCGCGCTGTTGCGCGATACGCTGAAACTCACCGGCACGAAGGTCGGCTGCGACGCCGGCGACTGCGGTGCCTGCACCGTTCTGGTCGATGGCGCGCCGGTCTGCTCATGCCTCGTACCGGCCGCGAGCGCCGAAGGTTCCGAAATCCGCACCGTCGAGGGGCTCGCAAATGGCAGCCTGTCGGCCCTGCAGCAATCCTTCCTGCGCCATGGCGCGGCCCAATGCGGCATCTGCACGCCCGGCCTGCTCATCACCGCGACCGCGCTGCTCGACGTCAACCCGCACCCGAGCGAGCAGCAGGTCAGCGACGCGCTGGGCGGCGTGCTCTGCCGCTGCACCGGCTACCGCAAGATCGTGGCGGCGGTGATGGAGGCGCTGGAGCCCGGCGAACGGCACGAACCGGCGATCAATGGACATGCGGTTGGGGCGGCAATTCCGCGTCTCGACGGCGAGACGAAGGTGCGCGGCACAGACCTGTTTGGCGCGGACGAGCGGCCGGATGATGCGCTGTCCGTGATGGTGATCCGCTCGCCCTTCTGGCACGCGCGGTTTTCGTTCGGTGATCTGGACGCCTTCATAGCTGCCCGCCCCGGCATCGAGGCAGTGTTCACGGCCAGGGACATTCCCGGCGTCAACCGGTTCGGCGTGATCCCGCCATTCGCCGACCAGCCAGCGCTGGCAGACGGGACTGCGCTCTTCCGCGGCGAGGCCGTCGCGCTGGTCGCCGGCGAGCGCGATGCGATCGAGGAACTGGAGATCGCGGATTTCCCGATCGAATGGCACGAACTGCCCCACGCGCTGACGACCGCCAAGGCGATGAACGGCTTCGACCGCCTTCATGCGAGCCGCGAGGGCAATATTCTGACGCAGGGTCTGGTCGAGCGTGGCGACGTTGCAGCCGCGTTGGCCGGCTCCGCCGCGACGGTCACCGGCTCGCTCGAAACGTCCTATGTCGAGCATGCCTATATCGAGCCGGAAGCCGGCTATGCATTCATGGATGGCGATACGCTCGTCATCAAGGCCTGCACCCAAGCGCCGATCATGGACCGGGACGACACGGCCGCCACTCTCGGCCTCGCGAAGGACAAGGTGCGGATCATCCCGACCGCGACCGGCGGCGGCTTCGGCTCCAAGCTCGACCTGTCCGTGCAGCCGCTGATCGGCCTCGTCGCGCTGAAGACGGGGCGGCCGGCCGCGCTGACCTACACGCGGCAGGATTCCATGACCTCCACGACGAAGCGCCATCCGGCCGTCATGACCGCGACGATCGGTGCCGATGCGGATGGCATGATCTCCGGCATGCACTTCGAGGGCGATTTCAACACAGGTGCCTATGCCAGTTGGGGGCCGACGGTTGCGACGCGCGTTCCTGTCCACGCTTCGGGTCCGTATTTCACGCCGGCCTATTATGCGCTTGGCCGTGCGGTTCATACGAATGGTCCCGTCTCTGGCGCGTTTCGCGGTTTCGGCGTACCGCAGGCAGCCTTGATGCAGGAGACGCTTTACGACGAGCTCGCTGGGAAACTCTGCATCGACCGGCTGGAATTTCGCCTGAAGAACGCGCTGCGCAACGGCCAGCCGACCGTCTGCGGCCATGTGATGGACGAGGGGATCGGCATCACCGCCTGCCTGGAGGCGCTACGGGAGCCGTGGGCGCGCGCCTTCGCCGAGGCGGAACGTTTCAACGCCGGGAACGAGCATATCAAGCGCGGCATCGGCGTCGCCTCCTGCTGGTACGGCTGCGGCAACACCGGCATCCCCAACCCGTCGACCATCAAAATGGGCATCACGACCGACGGCAGGCTGATCATGCATCAGGGCGCGGTCGATATCGGGCAGGGGTCCAACACGGTCATCCCGCAGATCGCGGCGGAAGCGCTTGGCCTGCCGCTGTCGGATTTCGCCTACGTCTATGGCGACACGGCGGTGACGCCCGATGCCGGTAAGACTTCCGGCTCGCGACAGACCTATATTTCCGGCAAGGCGGCCGAAAAATCCGGGCGCGCGCTGCGTGAAACGATCCTGCGCTACGCCAATGTTTCGGATGCCGCCGAACTGTCGCTCGATGGCGCGATGGTCGTGGTGCGCGAAGGCGAGGCGAGCCGCACGATTGCGCTTGGCGGCCTGCCGGTCGATGCGGACGGCTTCGTCTTCGCCGCCAGCGAGAGTTATGACCCGCCGACCGTGCCGCTCGACGCCAAGGGGCAGGGCAAGCCTTACGCCGTCTATGGCTGGGGCGCGCAGATGGCCGAACTCGAAGTCGACATGAAACTCGGCACGGTCAAGCTCATCAAGATCACGGCGGCGCACGATGTCGGCCGCGCCATCAACCCGCTGCTGGCCGAGGGCCAGGTGGAGGGCGGTATCGCACAGGGCATCGGGCTCGCCCTCATGGAAGAGTATGTGCCCGGCCGAACCGAGAATCTGCACGACTACCTCATCCCGACGATCGGCGACGTGCCGCCGATCGAAACGATCCTGATCGAGGTTCCGGACCCGGAAGGGCCCTACGGCGCGAAGGGGCTGGGCGAGCACGTCCTGATCCCGACCGCACCGGCGATCCTCAACGCGATCCGGCACGCATCGGGCGCCAAGATCGAACGCGTACCGGCAACGCCCGACCGCGTCCTGGCTGCGATCCGGGAGGCGAAGCGGTGAGATTTAATCAGCACTTTTTTGCAAACCCCCTCCACCGCCTTCGGCGGTCCCCCTCCCCCGCTTCGCATGGGAGGATCCACGGTGGAGACCGGCCGCAGCGGCAGATCCTCCCCCGTTTACGGTGGACCGCCGAAGGCGGTGGAGGGGGTGTTTTGCGTCAGGGGCGCTATTCATGAGCGAACTGTCCGAACGTTTCGAGACCCACGAGCCGGGCGAGGCGCGCGCCGGTGAAAAGCTGCGCTGCGATGCCTGCCCGGTCATGTGCTACATCGCCGAAGGGCGCACCGGCGCTTGCGATCGCTACGGCAATTTCGGCGGCCGTATCGTTCGCTCCGACCCGGTCACCATCCTGGAACACCGCGTGGAGACCGGCGGCGAACTCGTGTCCTTCGCCGGCGAAGGAGAATGGGACGGCAATCCGGTAAACCCAACAAGGCGTTTCGTGACGGGTATCGGCTCCGGCACCACCTATCCCGACTTCAAGCCCGCGCCGTTCATCGTCGCCCAGGAGGTGGAAGGCGTCGATCTGGTCACCGTCGTCACCGAGGGCATTTTCTCCTATTGCGGCGTGAAGGTGAAGATCGACACCGACCGCCATATCGGCTCCGAGACTGCGATCGTGCGCGCGCAGGGCGAGCCTGTCGGGCATGTGACCACGGCGGAATACGGCTCGCAGATGCTGTCGCTCGGCGGCGTGCGACACCTCACGGGCGGGTCGAAGAGCGAAGGCCGCGTCACCTGCGACACGATGCTGGCGCTGTGCAACAAGCAGGCGGTCGAACTGACGATCGATGACGGCTCGACCATCATCGTGCAGGCCGGGCAGCCGCCGGTGATCGACGGCACGGTCGAGCATCGCATGCGGGTCGGCTGCGGGTCGGCCACGATCGGCATGTTCGCGACGCAGTGGCAGGGGCTGGTAGACGAGGTGGTGGTCGTCGACGACCACATCACCGGCGTCGTCTCCGAGCATCAGGCCGGCAAGGTGATCGACTGGGCGGAGACCGGCATCAAGATTTTGGGCCGGCGTTCCACGCCGGGGCGTTATTTCAAGGTGTCGGAACCCGGCCTTGGCTGGGGCGGCACGACGATTGCCGACCCGCTCGAAATCCTCGGGCCGTGGAACCCGAAGAAGGGCGCGCGTCCCGGCCTGTCGCTGCTGATGGTCTCCACGACAGGTGAGCAATTCGCCTATTACGAGCTGGACGACGCACTCACGCCGGTCGCGAAACCGTTCCCGGATCGGCTGCGCAAGTCGGTCGATCTGATCGAGGACAATTGCGAGCCGGCGCTCTGCACCGTGCTGTTCATGGGCGGCGCGGGCGGCAGCCTGCGCGCGGGCGTCACCGAGAATCCGGTCAACCTCACACGATCCGTGCAGCGGCTCCAGACCTATGTCACCTGTGGCGGCGCACCGGTCTATGTCTGGCCGGGCGGCGGCATCACGCTGATGGTCGACGTCATGCGCCTGCCCGACAACGCGTTCGGCTACGTCCCGACGCCGGCGCTCGTCGCGCCGATCGAGTTCACGCTTCGCCGCGATCATTACGAGCAGCTTGGCGGCTACGCCTCGGCCGTCCGCTCCGTCGATGACGTGCTTGCCGAAGGCGGCGAGTATTTCAACCCGCGCGAGGCGAAGCCCGCACCCGATGCCAATCCATGGCCGCTCTCGCAACAACTTCGGCGGGAGCGCGGGTGATGGACGGTCCCCAAGCCGCCATGCTGACCGATGGCAGGCGGCTGCACCTCAATCATGGGCCAATCGATCTCATCATCGAGGCGTTCGGCGATCCGGCGGAATGCGCCGCCGCCTATACGCAAGCCAAGGATCGTTTCGATACCGTTCTGACTGAATTGGTGACTGAGCTTCCGCAATTGCGGAAACCGGCGGCGATGCGCCAGCGCCCCTTTCAGGGACCGACCGCAAGGCGAATGGAGCAGGCGGTCTGCCGGCTCGCGGATCGCTTCATCACGCCCATGGCGGCGGTGGCCGGCTCCGTCGCCGACGAGGTGCTGGCCGCGATGATCCAGGGACGAACCCTCGATCGCGCCTATGTCAACAATGGCGGCGACATCGCCGTGTTCCTGTCGCAAGGCGCGGAGATGAAGGCGGCGATTGCCGGAACGGGCCATGGAATGGGCGACCGCATCACCATTCGCTCGACCGATCCCGTTCGCGGCGTCGCCACGAGCGGATGGCGCGGGCGCAGCCATTCGCTGGGCATTGCCGATGCGGTGACAGTGCTTGCGCGCGACGCCGCGGCGGCGGATGCGGCAGCGACGCTGATCGCCAATGCGGTCGATCTGCCGGGTCATCCCGCGATCGAGCGAAAGCCGGCTCATGAACTTGCCCCCGACAGCGATCTGGGCGACCGGCTGGTGACGACCGCCGTCGGCGTGCTGTCTTCCAACGACGTCGCTGAGGCGTTGCGAAATGGCCTTGTCGTCGCTGAGGAATTCGTCTCGCGCGGCCTGATCGTCTCGGCGGCGCTGTTTCTGGATGGCCAGAGCCACCTTGCGGGCACTCTTGCCGCTGTGCCGACCAAAACAATCGAGGAAGCCCATGCCTGACTTCATCATCCGCAAGATCGCGGTCTTCACCGAGGAAATCCTGCATGATGGCGGCCCTGCGCCGGCAACGCCACGCCGTCGCGGCGCGTCGATGGCGCTGGTGAAAAACCCGTTCGCCGGACGGCATGCCGAGGAACTGCAATCCGCGATGGACGATCTCAAGCCACTCGGAAGAATTCTGACCGAACGCCTGGTCGAGGCGCTCGGCGGCGACGTCGCTGCCATCGACGGTTACGGCAAGGGCGCGATCGTCGGCACGGAGGGCGAGATCGAGCACGGCGCGCTCTGGCACGTGCCGGGCGGCTACGCCATGCGCGAGCGCCTCGGCGCCTCGAAGGCGATCGTTCCGTCCGCCATGAAGGTTGGCGCGTTCGGCTCGGCGCTCGACGTTCCGCTGGGCCACACCAACGCCGCCTATGTGCGCAGTCATTTCGACGCGATCGAAGTGCGCGCACCCGATGGTCCGAGGCCGGACGAAATCCTGTTCGTGCTTGCGATGGCCTGCGGCGGGCGCATCCATTCGCGCATGGGCGGGCTCGAAGCCTGGGACGTGAAGGGTGAGGACGGGCTTCGGTGAGCACGCCGCCGCCCTATCGGCTGGAGGAGCAGATCGGGTTCGTGCTGCGCAAGGCAAGCCAGCGGCACATTGCGATTTTCGTGCGGCATATCGCCGAGCTGACGCCGCCGCAGTTTGCAGCACTCGCCAAGCTGGCCGAAGTGGGCGCGACATCGCAGAACCAGCTCGGTACGCTGGTGGCGATGGACGCAGCGACCATCAAGGGCGTGATCGACCGGCTGAAGCTGCGCGGTTTCGTCAGCATCGAGCGCCATCTGGAAGACCGCAGGCGGATCGTCGTCAGCCTCACGGAGGAGGGGCGGCAGGCCGTCGAGGCGCTGCTGCCGCTCGCCCATGCGATCACGCGGGAGACCACCGGGCCGCTCAGCGCCCGTGAGATCGAGACGCTGATGCGGTTGCTGGCAAAGCTTAGCTGACGCTCGCCGTCTCGCGAACCGGACGCCTTGCCGCGATCCGGATGCCGAGTGCGGCGCCAAGCAACATCACCACTGCGGCTGCGACGACGCTGATGAAGGCGTAGTCGAAGGCTCCGCGCGCCAGGTCGGCCAGCGTTTGCGCCGCTGCCGGGTCGAGCCTCTCTGCCGCGATGAGCGCTTCGTCGAGGCTGTCGCGCGCGGTGGCGCTGATATCCATGCCGGATGGCAACACCAGAGCGGCCGTATAGAGCGCCGACATCAGGCTGCCCATGAGGGCGATGCCCATTGCGCCGCCGAGTTCGTACGAGACCTCTTCCACCGATGCGGCCATGCCGGCGCGGTCTTCGGGCGCGCTGAGCATGATCGAGGTGGATGCAGCCGTCATGGCTGCGCCGACGCCGAAACCCATCACGGCCAACAAGCTGAGCCACACGATCTGGTTCAGATCGTAGGTCAGGAGGAAGCCGCCGAGGCCGACACCGGATAATGCCAGCGACGACCAGAGCACGGTTTCGTTGCCCAGACGCGGCAGAGCGAGACCGGTCAGCGGGCCGGCGAGGAACGCCGCCAGCGGGATCGGCAGGATCAAGAGGCCAGCCTCAAGCGGCGACAGACCGAGAACCAGTTGCAGGCGCTGGCTGAACACGAGCTCGACGCCGATCAGCGCCGCGGACGCGACAAGCGCGGTCGCGACTCCCGACGAAAACCGGCGGTTGCGGAACAGGGTGAAGTCGATGAGCGGCGCAGCACTTGCGCGTTGCCGCCGGACGAACAGCACGAGTGCGACCACGCCGATGACGGCAGCGATGGCAGCCGCTTCCCACGACGGCACCCGCTTGCTGACTTCCTTGATGGCGTAAGCAACGCCCACAAGACCGACCATGATCTGGACAGAGCCGATGAGATCCCACGGCCGGTCGGCCTTTCCGGGCCGGTTCGGCAGCAGGACGAGCGCCAGCACCAGCGCGACGATGACGACGGGCACGTTGATGAGGAACACCGAGCCCCACCAGAAATATTCGAGCAGGACGCCGCCGACGACCGGCCCGAGCGCTGCGCCGCCGGAGGCAACGGCTGCCCATATGCCGATGGCGAAGGCGCGCTCGTTTTCATCGGTGAAGGTAAGCCGGATGATCGACAGCGTTGCCGGCATCATCATTGCTGCGCCGACGGCCAGCATCACGCGTGCGGCGATGAGGATCGACGGCGTCGGTGAATAGGCTGCGATCAGCGATGCGAAGCCGAACACCACCAGTCCGGCCGTGAACAGCCGCTTGTGGCCGAGCCGGTCGCCCAGCGTGCCGAGACCCGGAAGCAGGCCGGCGACGACGAGCGGATAGGCGTTGACGATCCAGAGCTTTTCGGATGCGGTTGCGCCGAGATCATGGGTCAGGCGGGGCAGGGCGGTGTAGAGCACCGTCATGTCGATGACGATGAGGAGAAGCGCGCTTGAAACGATGGCGAGGACGAGCCAGCGATTGGCGGAAGTCATTGTGTCTGTTCCCATGGAATGCGGGGCGCAACGTTGTGTCGGCGCCGGGTGATCGCTATATAAATACGCGCGTATGGAATTGAAAGGAAAAATTTATGGCGGGGCGACCGAGAACCATCGACCGCGACAAGGTGCTGGATGCTGCCGAGGCCGTCGTCACCCGCACGGGAGCGAGCGGCCTGACCATCGATGCGGTGGCGAGGGAGGCGGGCATCACCAAGGGCGGCGTGCAGTACTGCTTCGGGTCCAAGGACAACCTCATCGCCGCCATGATCCGGCGGTGGGGGGATGCATTCGAAGAGGACGTGATGAATTTCGCCGGCGAAAAGCCGGATGCACGGGCGGTGATCCGGGGGCATGTCGAGGCGAGCCGTCCGCCGGACGCCGCAGAGGTTTCACGCGCGGCGGTGATGATGACCGCGCTGCTGCAAAGTCCCGATCAGGTCGCGGAATCGCGCAAATGGTACAACAGCAGGCTTGAAGGACTGGATGTGTCGACGCCGGAAGGGCGCGACGCAAGGCTGGCGCTTTTCGCCATCGAAGGGCTGTTCTTCCTCAAATCCTTCAACCTGATCGATCTCGACCGGGAGACCTGGCAGTCGGTATTCGAGGATATCGTGAAGCTGGCCCGATCCGGCAAAAGCTGACTATTTGAAGCGTGCCGCTGTATCATGGTCGATGCCGTCGGCGTCGATGACGACGCCGAACAGGGTTCGGGCTTGCTCGGCCGTGTAGTAGCCGAGCGTCACGTCGCGCAGCACCTTTTCCGGGTCACGCTCAAGCGGGTCGCCATAGCCGCCACCGCCGGGCGTGCCGACGCGAACGCGGTCGCCGGCTTTCATCGCGATGTCCTGCTCCTTTGACAGATGCGCAGGCACATGCGCCTCGCCGTCGCGGAACACCGTCACCGTGTTGACCGCGCCGTCAGCGCCGCCGAGCGCGCCCTGGGGGCCGAAACGCCCATGATCCATGACGAAGGAGGCGCGCGCCTCGCCGCGCAGAAGCTCGATCTCGTAGTCGAGACCCATGCCGCCGCGCAGGCGGCCCGCGCCGCCCGACCCTTCGCGCAGGCGGTAGTGATTGTAGAGGATCGGGTAGCCCTGCTCCATGATCTCGACCGGCGGCGACTTGGAAATGCCGATGGTCGAGCAGCCGTTCGAGAGGCCGTCATGATCGTCATTGCCGCCATAGCCGCCGCCCGAAAGTTGGTAGAGCACGAAGGGCCGGCCGCGCAGCGGATCGAACCCGCCGAGCCCGAAATTGCCGCTCGAACCGGCGGGTGCGGCCGTCACCTTGCCGGGCAGCGCCTTCACCATGGCCGAGAAGACCGCTTCCGCGATGCGTTGCGACACCTCCGCCGCGCAGCCGGAGACCGGGCGCGGATAGCGGGCGTCCAGAAACGTCCCTTCCGGCTGGATGATCTGCAAGGGCTCGAAAGCGCCGGCGCTGATCGGCACGTCGGGGAAGATGTGGCGCATCGCGAGATAGACGGACGAATAGGTCGTCGCCAGAACCGAATTCATCGGCCCGATGCAGGGCGGGCTCGATCCGGCGAAGTCGAAGATCAGCGTATCGCCTTTTTTATCGATCGAGAGCTTGATCTCCAGCGGCTGATCGACCACGCCATCGGAATCGACATAGGCGACGCCTTGATAGGTGCCGTCGTCGATGGTCGCGATCTTGGCGCGCATCTGGGCTGCTGCCCGTGACCGCAGTTCCGCGATCGCATTGGTGACCGTATCGTCTCCGTAACGATCCAGCATTTCGAACAGCCGGTCCTGCCCGACCTGCAAGGCGGCTGCCTGTGCCCTGATGTCGCCGATGCGCTGGTCTGCGACGCGGATGTTGGATGTGATGATGGCGTAAATCTCGGGGTCGAGCGTGCCCTTCTTGAACAGCTTGACCGGCGGCAGCCGCAGTCCTTCCTGCTCGACCGACGTCGCCGATGCCGAGAAACCGCCCGGCACCGCGCCACCGATATCCGGCCAGTGACCGGTGTTCGACAGCCAGCAGAAGATCGCCCCGTCGCGCCACACCGGCATGGCGAACCGCACATCCATGAGATGCGTGCCGCCGAGATAGGGATCGTTGACGATGTAGATGTCGCCCGGCTCAGGCGCGAGGCACCGCCCGTTCGCGATCATCTCGATCAGCGTGCGCGTGGAGTATTGCATGACGCCGACGAAGACCGGCAGGCCGCCCGCGCCCTGCGCGATCAGCGAGCCGTCCACGGCCGAATAGATGCCGTCCGACCGGTCGTTGGCTTCGGCGATGATGGGCGAGAAGGCCGAGCGCGAGAAGGCGAGGTCCATTTCGTCGCAAATCTGCTGAAGCCCGGCTTCGATGACCGACAGGGTGATCGCGTCGATGGTCATGATGTGCAGCCCTGCTGTCTGGACGGACCTCGCCAGGCACCCCCACCCCTTACCCCTCCCCACAAGGGGGAGGGAGACCTTGGTGTCCCGTCACTTCCGTGAATTTTGGCTCCGAGCATACACGCTCCAGAATCCCCCTCCCCCTTGTGGGGAGGGGTAAGGGGTGGGGGTCGGCGCAGAGGTCGGCGCGGGGGACCGCGGAACGTCACGCTCATCTCCCCACCTCCACGATGATGTTTCCGTCGCGGTCGCTGGTCGCGACGTCGCCCGGTTCGATGACGGTCGTCGCGTCGAGCTGTTCCAGGATCGCGGGACCGGTGACGACCGCGTCGAGCGGCAGCTTCTCGCGGGCATAGACGGGCGTGTCGATCCAGGCGCCGTCGAACCAGACGGATCGCGTCTCGTTCAGGGCTTTCTCAAGCGTGTCCTCGTGGCCGGCGGGATCGATCAGCGTCGCCAGGTCGATCTCGGGGCGCACGCCGATGACGGACGTGTTCAGGTTGACGAGGTTCGCGCGGATTTCCGGCAACGACACCTTGAACCGCGCGAAATACGCGGCCTCGAAAAGCGCCTGCAATTCCGCCCGGCCTATCCGCGTCGAGGGCAGGGTCACGTTGATCAGATGGGTCTGCCCGACGAACTGCATGTCGGCGGAATGGAGGAACCGCAGTTCCTTCGGCTGGACCGCCTCCTTGGCAATCAGGCTGCGCCCCTCCTGCGACTGCGCGTCGAGGATAGCGGCGAGGTCGTCTTCATCGATCTCCGCCACGGGTCGATTGACGGTCCGGACGAAGTCGTGGCGCAAATCGGCGACGACGCAGCCCAGCGCGTTGGTGATGCCCGGCCGCGCCGGCACGATCACGCGCGGAATGCCGAGTTCCTTGGCCAGCGCGCATGCATGGAGCGGACCCGCGCCGCCAAAGGCGAAGAGCGCGAAATCACGCGGATCGTGCCCGCGCGACACCGACACCATGCGAATGGCACCGGCCATTTTGAGGTTGCCGAGGCGCAGCACCGCACCGGCTGCCTCGACGCCGTCGAGGCCGGTCGCCTTGCCGATCTTCCCGGCGAAGGCGGCCTGAACCGCGTCCACGGAAACAGGGTTGTCGACTGCCAGAAGCTTGCGCGGGTTCAGCCGCCCAAGCACCAAATTGGCGTCGGACACGGTCGGTTCGGTGCCGCCGCGGCCGTAGCAGATCGGGCCGGGCTTCGCGCCTGCGCTCTCCGGCCCGACACGGATCAATCCGGCATCGTCGACATGCGCGATCGATCCGCCGCCGGCACCGACTGTGTGGACGTCGACCATCGGCACATGGATCGGCATCGCATATTCGATCTCGATCTCGTTGGACACCGCCGGCCGTGCATTGCGGATCAGGGCGACGTCGGTCGACGTGCCGCCCATGTCGTAGGTGACGACATTGTCGAAGCCGGCGCGCCGCGCGGTATACGCCGCCGCCATCACGCCGGATGCCGGGCCGGACATCACCGTCTTCGCCGCCTCGTCCGTGACGAAGCGGGCGGAAATCATGCCGCCATTGCCGTTCATGACGAGAAAGTCGCGGTGATAGCCACGCGCGTTGAGCTCGTCGGCGAGGCGGGACACGTAGCGCTTCAGGATCGGCTGGACGGAGGCGTTCACAGCAGCGGTGACGCCGCGTTCGAACTCGCGTGCCTCCGACAGGAGCGAGTGGCCGGTCGTGATATGCTCGTTCGGCCAGATTTCACGCGCAATCTCCGCCGCGCGGCGTTCATGCGCCGGGTTTGCGTAGGCGTGGAGGAAATGGATCACAAGGGATTCGCAGCCGGCGTCCAGCAGCGCACGCACCGCATCGCGAACCGCCTCTTCGTCCAGCGCCACACGCACCGCGCCGGTCGCCTCCAGGCGTTCGGGCACTTCGAGCCGAAGGTTGCGCGGGATCACCGGCACGAAGACGCCCGTCATGCCGTAGGGCTGCGGGCGCGTGCGGCGGCCAAGCTCGATCACGTCGCGAAACCCGCGCGTGGTGATCATCCCGGTTTTCGCGAGGCGGCGCTCCAGAACGGCGTTGGTGGTGGTGGTCGTTCCGTGGACGATCAGGTCGATACGGTCCACCGGAAAGCCGGTCGCCTGGATCGCATCGATCACGCCGAAAGCCTGGTTTTCGACCGTCGTCGGCCGCTTCGCGATATGGACCCTGCCGCCGTCGCTGCCATCGATCAGCAAAAGGTCGGTGAAGGTCCCGCCGACATCGATGCCGGCGACCACGCTGCCCGAACCTGTCGTGTCGTTCTCATTCATGATGAAAATCCGAAACGTTTGGCCTGCGTGAGAAGCACATTTTGGAATGCCGCCCTAAGCCCTGATCTTGACGCGATAATCATTTGTATACTAATAAATTCCACTGGCAAGCACAGCCCTCAGCCCAGTCCTCGTCCTGACCGACACTGCCTCCGGCCAGCACGCAAGAACCACGGGACACAAGCCTATGAACACGATCGCGCGCCCCGACGCAGCAGATGCACGCCCCGCCGACTTCCCCGCCCCAGCCGGTGTTTTTGCCGAGCGGGTCGTGTCGGTCCGCCACTATACCGATCGGCTGTTCTCGTTCCGCATCACGCGGCCGGCGAGCTTCCGCTTCCGGTCCGGCGAGTTCGTGATGATCGGCTTGCCGAACGCGGAGAAGCCGATCTTCCGGGCCTATTCCATCGCCAGCCCGTCCTGGGACGAGGAGATCGAGTTCTTCTCGATCAAGGTGCCGGACGGTCCGCTGACGCAGCATCTGCAGAAGATCCAGCCCGGCGACACCGTGCTGATGCGGCAGAAGTCGACGGGCACGCTCGTGCTCGATGCGCTGACGCCGGGAAGCCGCTTGTGGATGATCTCGACCGGCACCGGCATCGCGCCGTTTGCGAGCCTGATGCGCGATCCGGAAACCTACGAGAAGTTCGAGCAGGTCATTCTCACCCACACCACCCGCGACGTGGCCGAGCTTGCCTACGGCGAGGAACTCGCGCGCGACCTCGGCGCCGATCCGCTCATCGGCGAACTGGTCAATGGGCGTTTCGTCCACCACGCGACGACGACGCGCGAGGCGTTCGTGCGCATGGGCCGCATCACGTCGCTGATCGAGAGCGGCCAGCTCTTCAAGGACACCGGCACGTCGCCCTTCGATCCGGCCACCGACCGCGTCATGATCTGCGGCTCGATGGACATGATCCGCGACGTCAAGGCGCTGGTCGAAGGCTTCGGCCTCACCGAAGGCTCCAACAACAAGCCCGCCGAACTCGTGGTCGAACGCGCCTTCGTCGGCTAGATCATTTCAAGTTTTCGCTGAAACACCCTCCGGCCCTCCGGCCCTCCGGCCCTCCGGGCTGTGGGGCGAGCCGCTTGTCTCGCCGGTCCTTCGGACCCCCCGCTTCGCAGGGGAGGATTCGAGGTTGCGGACAATCACGACCGGGATCCTCCCCCATTTTTTATGGGGGAGGGGGACCACGAAGTGGTGGAGGGGGTTTTACGCCACAGCCTGCAATTCCGTGACGACGCGGTTCCGGCCGCCGTTCTTGGCGCGGTAGAGGGCCGTGTCGGCGCGGTGCAGCACCACCTCGAAACTCTCACCTGCGCCCTTCGCCATGGCGATGCCCGCACTTGCGGTGTTTTGAAGCGGGCCTGAGACGGTTTCCACCTGGGCGTCGGCGAAGATCGCGCGGATGCGTTCCGCGCTCGTCGTCGCCAACTGCATCGAGGCGGCGCGCATGATCAGGACGAACTCCTCGCCGCCGGTGCGGGCGACGATGTCGCCGGCCCTTCCGTTCTGGCGTAGAGCATCTGCAAAGAGCCGCAGCACCGCGTCGCCCGTCGAATGGCCATGGCGGTCGTTGACGGCCTTGAAGTGATCGAGGTCGAAGGCGATCACGGCATCGCCGTCACGCAGCATCTGGACGGCGAAGCTGTCGAACAGCGCGCGCCGGTTCAGGAGGCCGGTCAGAACGTCCGTACGCGCTTCCAGATGATGCCGCCGCGCCGCGCGCTGGTTGTTGAGACCGAGCGATATAGCGCCGATCCCGGTGATCCCGGTGATGCACATGATCGCGTTGAACTGCTCCGCCCAGTTGTCGGGGTGGCGATGCAGCACGAAGTCGCCCTCATGGGCGAGGATCGTGCCGCACGCGAAGAAGGACAGGGCTGCCAGACCGTAGAGGACGGTCATCACCGCGATCGAGGAAGGCGCCTCGGCGCGCACGCTCCAGTACCGGAGTGCCGTTGCCGCGAGCAGCGCTGCCGCCAGGAAGTTGAAGGTGATGAGGCCGAGGCCGTCGAGGCCGAGCAGGATCGGGACCGTCACGGAAAGCGTGATGCCCGCGAGAAGAAGAACGGCAAAGAATGCCGGTGTGCTTCGGCCGGTGAACTGGCGCGATGCGATGAAGACGAGGCCGAAGCCGAAAATCTCCATGGCGTAGGCGAGCGCCACGGTCGGCATGACGTCCGGCGGTGTGCCCATGGACAAGAGCACACCCAGACCGAGCAGGGCGATGCCCAGCATCCAGTTGACGAGGAACCGATCAGAGCGGCTCTGAAGCCACGCATTGCCCAACGCCACCGCAAGAGCGATGGAGCAGATGCCGGCGGCAAGGAAAAGTGAGTTCTGGTCGATCGTCATGCCGCAAACCGTAGCACGCGCGTGTTTGCTAAAACTGAAATGCTGGCGCCAAGCGACCGCAAGGTGCGATCTTGGTGAACAGTTCCTCACTCCGGGGAGCGATCCCTACAGCGGGATCGCGGTGTTCTGCTTGATGTCCTTGAGCACGAGGTTGGTCCGCACATTGGCGATGCCCGGCAGGCGGAACAGAAACCCTTCCAGAAAGCGATTATAGGCGTCCAGATCGGCGCACACGACACGCAGATGATAGTCGGCCTCACCGGTCGTGGCGAAGCAGTCCAGTACCTCCGGCCGCTTCTGCACCTCCGCGATGAACGTATCGACATGCCGGTGGTCGTGGCGCGTCAGCATGACATGCGCGATCGCATGGAATTGCAGACCGGCCATCGGCGCATCGAGCATCGCGGCGTAGCGCCTGATCAGGCCCATCTCCTCCAGCGCCCGCACCCGCCGCCAGCAGGCCGACGCGGACATGCCCGATCGCTCTGCCAGATCTTGGTTGGAGATGCGCGCATCGTCCTGCAACACGCGCAGCAATCTGCGATCCTGTTCCGATAAAGTTTCCGCCATTTCTGCTCCAGTCGGGTAATTCTTCCGAAATCGTATTTCATTCGGCAGATTTTGTCATCAATCCCCATTCCAGCGGCCATTCTGGCAGGTTCTTCCACGCGTTGCGGGTTACACTGTCGCTCAGGCCCGTCCGCAAGGACGCACCCAGGAGGCAGCCATGACCGCGCATCCACCGCTTCGCGATTTATCGCGCTACCGGCTCGAAGATCGCTATGCGCAAACCTCCGGGCGCGTCTTCATGACGGGCACGCAGGCGCTGATCCGCATCGCGCTCGATCAGGCGCGGCGCGACCGCGAGGCGGGGCTCAGGACCGGCGGCTTCATCTCGGGCTATCGCGGATCGCCGCTCGGCGGCGTCGATCTCGAACTCTGGAAGAACAAGGCGCTGGTCGCCGAGCGCGGCATCGAGTTCCTGCCGGCGGTGAACGAGGACCTCGCAGCCACCGCCGTTCTGGGGTCGCAGCAGGTCGAAACCCATCCCGACAGGGAAGTCGAGGGCGTCTTCGCCCTATGGTACGGCAAGGGGCCGGGCGTGGACCGCGCGGGCGATGCGTTGAAGCACGGCAACGCCTACGGCTCTTCGCAGCATGGCGGCGTTCTGGTCGTCGCGGGCGACGATCATGGCTGCGTGTCGTCGTCGATGCCGCACCAGTCGGACGTCGCGTTCATGGCGTGGTTCATGCCGACGCTGAACCCGGCAAGCGTGTCGGAATATCTCGCCTTCGGCGAATACGGCTACGCGCTGTCGCGGTTCTCGGGCATGTGGGTCGGCTTCAAGGCGGTCTCGGAGACGGTGGAATCGGCCGCCTCGTTCGCGCTTCCCGCCGACCGCACGTTCAACGCTCCCGATTTCATGGCCCCGCCCGGCGGCCTGCACTACCGCTGGCCGGATTTGCCCGGACCGCAGATCGAAGAGCGCATGGAGGCCAAGAAGCAGGCCGTGTTCGCCTTCGCCGAGGCCAATCCCATCGATCGCCACATCTTTGACGTGAAGCACGCCCGCTTCGGCATCGTCACCACCGGCAAGGGCCATCTCGACCTGATGGAGGCGCTGCGGCTGCTCGGCATCGGCGAGGCCGAATGCCGCGACCTCGGCATCGACATCTACAAGGTCGGCATGGTCTGGCCGCTGGCGCGGCGCGACGCGCTCGACTTCGTGCGCGGCAAGGAAGAGGTTCTGGTCGTCGAGGAAAAGCGCGGCATCATCGAGAGCCAGTTCAAGGAATATTTTTACGACTGGCCGGGCCACAAGCCGCGCGTCATGGTCGGCAAGCGCGACGAGACCGGCGCGCGGCTGATCCCCTGGACCGGCGAACTGTCGCCACGCCAGCTCGTGCCAATCGTGGCAAAACGTCTCGACGGCATCTTTCCCGGCCACGGCTTTGCCGAGCGTGCGGCCCGGTTGACCGGCCAGCCGGCAATCTCGATCAGCGTCGAGGGCGCGACACGCACGCCCTATTTCTGTTCCGGCTGCCCGCACAACACGTCCACCAAGGTGCCGGAAGGTTCCAAGGCGCTGGCAGGCATCGGCTGCCATTTCATGGCAAGCTGGATGGACCGCGAGACGACGTCGCTGATCCAGATGGGCGGCGAGGGCGTCAACTGGGCGGCATCCTCGCTGTTCACCGGCAAGGGGCACATCTTCCAGAACCTCGGCGAGGGCACCTACTACCATTCCGGCTCGATGGCGATCCGCCAGGCGATCGCAGCCAAGGCCAACATCACCTACAAGATCCTCTACAACGACGCGGTCGCGATGACCGGCGGCCAGCCCGTCGATGGACCCGTCAGCGTCCACGCGATCGCGCAGGAAGTGCGGGCGGAAGGCGTCGCGCGCATCGCGCTCGTCTCCGACCATCCGGAAAAATTCTCCGTGCGCGATTTTCCCGCCGGTGTGACGATCCACCATCGCCGCGACCTCGACGCGGTCCAGCGCGAATTGCGCGACATCGCGGGCGTCTCGGTCCTGATCTACGAGCAGGTTTGCGCCACGGAAAAGCGCCGCCGCCGCAAGCGCGGCACGATGGAAGACCCGAAAAAGATCGTCGTGATCAACGAACTGGTCTGCGAGGGGTGCGGCGATTGTTCGGTCGAATCGAACTGCCTGTCGGTCGAGCCGGTCGAGACGGAGTTCGGAACCAAGCGGCGCATCAATCAATCCTCATGCAACAAGGACTTTTCCTGCACGAACGGATTCTGCCCGAGCTTCGTGACGCTGGAGGGCGCCACCCGCAAGAAAAAAACCGGCCTGCAGGTCGACCTCGCGGCGCTCGCCGCCGACCTTCCCGAGCCCGACCTGCCGACGCTCGACCGGCCTTACGATCTCCTGATCACCGGCGTCGGCGGCACCGGCGTCGTCACCATCGGCGCGCTGGTGACGATGGCGGCGCATCTCGAGGCGAAGGGCTCGTCGGTGCTCGACTTCACCGGCTTCGCGCAGAAGTTCGGCCCGGTTCTGTCCTTCGTGCGCCTGGCCGCGACGCCCGGTGCGATCAACCAGGTGCGCATCGACACAGGCTCGGCCGACGCGCTGATCGGCTGCGACGTGGTCGTCTCGTCGTCGCCGAAAGCCTCCGCATCCTATCGCCCCGGCATGAAGGCGGCGCTCAATCTGGCGAAGATGCCGACCGGCGACATCGTGCGCCGGCGCGATGCCGACCTCGCCGTCGACCGCCGCGTCGCCGCGATCCGCGCAGCCGTGGGCGAGGGCGCGCTGGACGCGATCGATGCCAACGCGCTGGCCGAAGGCCTGATGGGCGACACGGTCTTCGCGAACGTCATGATGCTGGGCTTCGCCTGGCAGCTCGGGCTCGTGCCGCTCGGTCACGCCGCGCTGACGCAGGCCATCGTGCTCAACGGCGTCGCGGTCGAGGCGAACCACCGCGCGTTCCTGCTGGGGCGCATCGCGGCGGCGCAGCCGGAGACGCTGGCTGGCCTGCTCGCGCCGCCCAAACCCGCAAGCGAAACGCTCGACCAGATCGTCACGCGGCGCGAAGCCTTCCTGACCGACTATCAGGATGCGGCCTATGCCGCGCGCTACCGTTCGATCGTGGATCGTGTCCGGGTCGCGGAAAAGCCCCTTGGCTCCGAGGGTCTGAGCGAGGCGGTCGCGCGCGCGCTGTTCAAGCTGATGGCCTACAAGGACGAATACGAGGTCGCGCGGCTGCACACGCAGACGGGCTTCGCCGAGCGCCTGTCCCGCGACTATGAAGGCGACTTCAGGATCGTGCATCACCTTGCGCCGCCGTTTCTGGCGTCTGGAAAAGATGCGCGCGGGCGTCCCCTCAAGCGCAGCTTCGGACCGTGGATCAGGACGCCGTTCGCCCAGCTCGCACGCATGAAGCGGCTGCGCGGCACGCCGCTCGACCTCTTCGGCTACACCGCCGAGCGCCGCATGGAGCGCGACCTGATCGGCTGGTACGAAGGGGTCATCGACCGCGCGCTGGCCATGCTGTCCGCCGACAACCATTCAGCACTGCGCGAGGCGCTCGCCATGCCGATGCAAATCCGCGGCTACGGTCCGGTCAAGGACGAGGCGGCCAAACGCGTGCGGGCTGCCGTAGACGAGGCGGTGGCGAGGTAACGCGCGGTTTCATGCGAACGATCCCCCACTTCGCCATCTCAAGGCATCCCCACCCACTTCGTCATGCTCGGGCGGAGCCTTGAGCGTAGCGAAAGGCGCAGACCCGAGCATCCATGCCTCGCCGGTTCCATCGCTCGGTGGTGCAGAACTTGGCACTCCTGCGACCATTCGCGACCGCGAACCATCGTGACCACCCCGCCCGTCACCAACTGAAGAGGCATGGATTCCCGGGTCTCCCTCCGCTTCGCTCCAGTCGCCCGAGAATGACGAAGGTGGGGTGGTTTCGGCTGGGCCACGTTCGGAGGCGGTGACGGTTTTCGGTGAGCTTCACCCACCCTTCGCCATCCTCAAGGCAGAACCTCCCAGCTTCGCCATCTCAAGGCATCCCCATCCACTTCGTCATCCTCGGGCGGAGCATTGAGCGAAGCTCGATGCGCAGACCCGGGGATCCATGCCTCGCCGGTTCCGTCGCAGGGTGGTGCAGAACCGGGCGCGCGTGCGACGATCCGAGATGGCGAACCATCGGGACCACCCCGCTCGTCACCAACGGGCGAGGCATGGATTCCCGGGTCTCCCTCCGCTGCGCTCCAGTCGCCCGAGAATGACGAAGTTGAGGTAGACCGCCGGTGGAAAGATTTCCGCATCGCCAAAACCGTTTCCGACGCCCGATCAATCACTTGCGAAATACCCCCTCCGAACTCCCCGCCATTTTATCCACCCCCTCCCATCCCGCGGGATAATCCCGCCGCCTTGACCAAAGAGGCGCGGAGGATGCGATGGACTGGAAGGCCGCGATCGAGACGAATCGTCAGGCGCTGAAGCGCGTGATGGTAACCCTCGTGGCGATGGCCTGCATCACCGCCGATTGCCGCCCGACCCTGCCGCGCCATCTCCACCGCGCCGTGCTGCGGCTGCTGCGCCCGGCGGAAGCCGCAGCGCGGCGGCTCATCATCGTCGCCGCGCATGGGCTCGTCGTGACCCCGCCGCCGGCACGTCCGCGAAAGCGCGAGGCCACCCCCGCCGTGCCCGCTCCGCGCAGCTTCGGCATCGCCGCCGTCATGCCGTCAGCCGGGTTCGCGCGCCTTCCCGCCGGGCAGGCCGCAAAAGGCCGCGCCACGCGCACGCATGTCCTGCCGCTGTTCGATCCGGTGCGCCTGCCGGGGCGCGCCCGCCGCCGCTTTGTGCCGGCGCATGCGGCGCCGCGCATTTGCGTCCCCGGCGCCACGGCGCGGCATCGGCTCCCGCCGCCGCCCGCGCCCGACGATCCGCTGGACGCGACGCGCCTTAACCTCAGGCTCCGGGCGCTTGCCGCGGCACTCGACGACCTGCCGAAGCACGCCCACCGTTTTGCCCGCTGGCGGGCGCGTCAAAGCCGTTCAACTGCGCACAACGGCCCGCGCCGCCTGTCGCCGCTGAAGCCCGGCCGCCCGCCCGGTTATCGGCTGAGACCGACACACGAAATCCACGGCATCCTCGCCGACCTGCATCATTTCGCACGCGAGGCGCTGGACCCGCCGGATACGTCGTGACGGCAGCGCTCGCATGGACAGCCCCGTGTTTACCCCCACCCCTAACCGGTCCTGGGCGAGCCACGCGTCTCGCCCGTCCTGCGGACCCCCACAAGGGGGAGGGGAACACATGCGCGCAGCCTCGACACCAGCGTTGCTGGAAATGGCGGGACACCAACGTCTCCCTCCCCCTTGTGGGGAGGGGTAAGGGGTGGGGGTGCGACGCGTGGCTCGCCCAGGATGGGTTAGGGGTGGGGGTCCGCAGGATGGGGAAGACACCCGCCCTCGATCACGCAAATAAAATGGACCGCGTCTGTCGGCGCGGGCCATACTCGCACGTCCTGAGACCAAGCAACGAGGAAGCCATGCTTTACGCCCTTCTCTGCTACAACAACGAAGCTGCCGTTTGCGGTCTTTCCAAGGAGGAAGACGACGCGATGATGGAGCGCGTGCGCGGCGCGGAGGCCAAAATCACCGCCAGGAGCACATTCGGACCGCGCCTGCGCCTGATGCCCACGACGGCCGCGACCTTCGTCAAGGCCGGGCAGGATCCGCTGGTGGTCGATGGGCCGTTCGCCGAAACCAAGGAACAGTTGCTCGGCTTCTGGGTGGTCGACTGCGCGTCGCTGGAAGACGCGATCGAAGCCGGCAAGCACCTCGCCCGTGAACGCGAATTCGGCGGCATCGAGGTCAGGCCGATCGCGGCCTTCGCACCACAAGAGGAATAAAGTGCCCGACATCTCCTGGATCGACCAAGCGCTCTCATCCGTCCGGCCCCAGGTGGTCGGCGCGCTGATGCGCTATTTCCGCGACCTCGATACCGCGGAAGAAGCCTTTCAGGAGGCGTGCCTCAAGGCCCTTAAAAACTGGCCGCAGAAGGGACCGCCCCGCGATCCCGCCGCCTGGCTCATTTTCGTCGGGCGCAATGCGGCGATCGATACGATCCGCAAGTCGAGCCGCAACGTCGCGCTGCCGGACGAGGAAAAGCTCTCCGACCTCGACGATGCCGAACCCTCGATGGCGGAGCGGCTCGACAATGCCGATTATCGCGACGACGTGTTGCGCCTGCTGTTCATCTGCTGCCATCCCGACCTGCCGGCAACGCAGCAGATCGCCCTTGCCCTGCGTATCGTCTCGGGTCTCTCGGTATCCGAGATCGCCCGTGCGTTTCTCGTCTCCGAAGCCGCGATGGAGCAGCGCATCACCCGCGCCAAGCGCAAGGTCGCGGCCGCCGGCGTCGCATTCGAAACGCCCTCGGCCGTGGAGCGCGTCGAGCGGATCGCGAGCGTCGCCGCGATGGTCTATCTGCTCTTCAACGAAGGCTATTCGGCCAGCGGCGGGGACGCGCATATCCGCGAGCCGCTCTGCGACGAGGCCATCCGGCTCGGCTATCTCCTGCTGCGGCTCTATCCGGCCGAACCGGAGCTGATGGGGCTGACCGCATTGATGCTTTTCCAGCATGCGCGCGCGCCTGCCCGCATCGATGCCGAGGGCGAGATCATCCTGCTCGAGGATCAGGATCGCGGCCTGTGGCGCGGCAAGCTGATCGCCGAGGCAGGTGCGCTGATCGAGAAGGCGGCGCGGCACGGACGGGCCGGCTCGTACCAGCTTCAGGCGGCGATCGCCTATGAGCACGCCAAGGCGAAGACGGCCGCCGACACCGACTGGATTACGATCGACCGGTATTACCAGATACTGGAGCAGCTTACGCCATCGCCGGTCGTGACGCTGAACCGGGCCGTCGCCGTCTCGAAGCATGCGGGGCCGGAGGAGGCGCTTGCGCTGATCGAGCCGCTTTCCGGCCCGCTTGCCGGTTACTTTCATTTCCACGGCGTGCGTGGCGCGTTTCTCCAACAATTGGGACGTGTCCGTGAAGCGCGCGGCGCTTACGAGAAGGCGATTTCGATCGCCAACACGCCCGCCGAAGCCGCACACATCCGGCGGCATCTGGACCGGCTGCAGCAGCCCCAGTCCGGGCGGGCCCGCGCCGAGCTATGAGCCAGACCCGTCTTGCGCGCAACGCTTCCGCCGCGTCATCGCACGTCGCGCCAAACGCGTCGATTTTCAGGCCCGCAGCGAGGCTCCATTAGGTGCTTTTTAATCTTGTCCCGACATCAGTGAAGCGGGCGCCTGCAACTTGCGGGCAGGATGGGGCGATCCGGCATGAGGCTGTCGGATCACGACGCGAGACGTCGGGGGTCAAACGTGTTTTTCGCTAATCTCAACATTTCGCGCAAGCTCGGGCTTGCGTTCTTTGCCGTCGTTGCAACGATCATCGCGATGAGCGCGGCGATCTACTGGAACCTGTCGGCCACACGCGCAGCGGAACAGCAGCGCGTTTCCGTGGACCGGATACTGGAAGAGGCCAACGGCGCGGAATTTCGTCTCTCACGCCAGGAAAACAGCTATCGCGGCTTCCTGCTGACCAATGACGCCTACTACATCGAACGGCTGGAACGCCACCGCGATGCCTTCGACGCGCATCTCGCGACCATTCGCGATCTGGCAAATGGCGACGCGGAACTGGTCGCCGCCGTCGATGCGGCCGCAGCCGCGAAGAGCGCCTGGTGGACCAATGTCGTCGAGGCAGGCCAGAAATTCGCCGCCGACCCGATCCATCGTTTCAAGGCTGTCGACATGGTCGGACGAAACGGCAGCGCGGACGACTACATGGAGGGCATCGAAAGCGCCATCGACACGGTCAGTGCCAACGCAAACGCGAAGATCGCGGACGCTCGCGCCACCGCGTCGGCCGCGCTCGACTTCAACCAGACCGTCCTGCTGATCGGCGTGATGTGCGGCGTGCTGATCGCGAGCGCGCTCGGCGTCCTGTTGAGCCGCATGATCGCAACGCCGGTCAATGCGCTGACGCAGGTGATGGGCCGGCTGGCTTCCGGCGACAATTCGGTCGAGATTCCCGCCGTCGCCCGCAAGGACGAGATCGGCGAGATGGCCAGGGCCGTGCTGGTGTTCAAGGACGCCGCGATCGCGAAGATCCGTCTCGAGGAAGAAACCGGCCATGCCCGTGTCGCCGCCGAGGGCGAACGCTCGCGCAACGAGATGGAGAAGGCGCGCGAGGCGGAAGAAGACCACATCGCGATCTCCAATCTCGCATCCGGCCTTTCGGCGCTCGCCAATGGCGACCTGACGTTCCGCATCACCGCGCCGTTCGCGCCGAAGACCCAGAAGCTGAAGGACGACTTCAACGTTACCGCCCAGCAATTGCAGGAGACGATGGCCGATATTTCGGGCGCGATCGACGGCATGCGCAACGGCACGGGCGAGATCAGCCAGGCGGCCGACGATCTGTCGCGCCGCACCGAGCAGCAGGCTGCAAGCCTGGAAGAGACGGCAGCCGCCCTCGACCAGATCACCGCAACGGTGCGCAAGACGGCTGAAGGTGCTCATCAGGCTTCGGACGTGACCAATCAGGCGCGTATCGGTGCCGAGAAGTCGGGCGCCGTAGTTCGCGAAGCCGTCGCCGCCATGGCGCAGATCGAGCGTTCCTCGCAGCAGATCGGCCAGATCATCGGCGTGATCGACGAGATTGCCTTCCAGACCAACCTTCTCGCGCTCAATGCGGGTGTCGAGGCGGCGCGTGCGGGCGAGGCGGGACGCGGCTTCGCGGTCGTCGCATCGGAAGTGCGCGCGCTTGCGCAACGCTCCGCCGAAGCGGCCAAGGAGATCAAGGGCCTCATCTCGACATCGACGCAGCAGGTCGACCAGGGCGTCGATCTCGTCGGGCAAACCGGCGTGGCGCTGGAAAAGATCCTGGCGCAGGTGTCGGAGATCACCGGTCTCGTGACGGAAATCGCGGCATCCGCCCGCGAGCAGTCGACCGGGCTGGGCGAGGTCAACTCGGCCGTCAACCAGATGGACCAGGTCACGCAGCAGAATGCGGCCATGGTCGAGCAGTCCACGGCGGCAAGCCACAGCCTCGCGCAGGAAGCCGACGATCTCGCGCGGCTGGTCTCCAAGTTCAGGCTTGGTGCACAGTCCGAGGGTCATCCGGCGCGCAAGGTCGTCGCCGCGCGCACCGTGTCCCGGCCGCAACCGCGCCATTCGGCTCCGGCCCTGAAGACGGTATCGAGCGGTGGCGGTCAGGCGGCGGCGCTGCTCGCCCAGCAGCCGGCCGACGAGGGCTGGGAAGAGTTCTGAGGCACATCATGAGCACAGCCACCGCTTCCACCGGCCGCCAACAGGAACTGATCGCCTTCAAGGTGGGGGAGCAGGAATTCTGCATCGACGTCATGTCCGTGCGCGAAATCCGCGGCTGGGCGCCCGCCACCCCGCTGCCGCACGCCCAGTCCTTCGTGCGCGGCGTGATCAATCTGCGCGGGACCGTGCTGCCGATCATCGACCTGAGCGCCAGGCTCGGCTTCGGCTTCACCGAGCCCGAAGCGCGCCACGTCATCATCGTCGTGCGCTCCGGCGATCAGGAAGCGGGCCTTCTCGTGGATGCGGTGTGCGACATACTGAGCGTCACCGAAGACATGATCCAGCCGACTCCGGCGGTGGCGAGCGATACGGTCAAAGCCTTCATCCGCGGCATCCTCGCGGTGGACGGGCGCATGATGGGGCTTGTCGGTCTCGACCACATCCTGCCCGGGCGAGAGGCGGAAGCCGCATGAGCACCGCCGCCCGGTCGCCCGCCAACGATCGTAAGAAGACGCTTGTCGAGGGCGAGTTCACGTTCACCAATGACGACTTCGTGTCGATCGCGCGGATGCTGTACGACGACGCCGGCATCGCGTTGCAGGAAAGCAAGGCGTCGCTCGTCTATTCCAGGCTTGCAAAGCGGTTGCGGGCGCTGGGGCTCGAGAGCTTTCGCGATTACTGCCGGTTCGTGGCCGGCACCGACGGCGTCAGCGAACGCCAGAACATGCTCGCGGCGCTCACCACCAATGTGACGCGCTACTTTCGCGAACCGCACCATTTCGAACATCTGAAGTCGAACGTCCTGCCCGAGCTGATGACGCTGGCGCGCGCGCGCGGCCGCGTGCGCTTCTGGTCCGCCGGTTGCTCGACGGGGCAGGAGCCTTACTCCATCGCGCTGACGATCCTCGGCATGATGCCGGACGCGGCCGACCATGACATTCGCATCCTGGCGACCGACATCGATCCGAACGTGATCCGGACCGGGCGCGCGGCAGTCTACTCCGACGAGGCCGTGCAGCCGGTGCCTGCCGCCCTGCGCGACCGCTGGATGGTGCGCGTCAAGGACGGTGACCGCGAGGCCTGGGGTGCCGGAGACGAGATGCGGCGCATGGTGTCCTTCCGCGAGCTCAATTTGATGGGCCACTGGCCGATGAAGGGCACGTTCGACGCCATCTTCTGCCGCAACGTGGTGATCTATTTCGACGAACCGACGCAGGCGCGCATCTGGACGCGGTTTGCGCCGCTGCTGAATCCGGGCGGGCGTCTCTATGTGGGTCATTCGGAACGCGTTACCGAAATGAAGCGCTTCGAAACCGACGGGCTGACGACCTATCGTCTGAAGGACGCCTCTGCATGAGTCAGGTGAAGGTTCTCGTCGTCGACGACAGCCCCACGATGCGCAGCCTGATCTCCGCGGTGCTGCGCCGCGACCCTGAGATCACGGTCATCGGCCAGGCCGGCGATCCGCTGGAAGCACGCGAAGCGATCAAGCAGCTCAATCCCGACGTCATCACGCTCGACGTCGAGATGCCCAACATGAACGGGCTGAGCTTCCTCGAGAAAATCATGCGGCTGCGCCCGATGCCGGTCATCATGGTGTCGACGCTGACGCAGAACGGCGCCGATGTGAGCCTTGCGGCGCTCGAACTTGGCGCGTTCGATTGCATCGGCAAGCCGATGGCCGGCGTCCCGGCCGAGATCGCCTTTGCCGACCTGCCGAACAAGGTGAAGGCGGCCGCACTCTCACGGGTAAGACCGGTGGGCGACCGCGCTTCGACAGGCGTCGGAGACGGCGTCTTTCGGTCAGACGGGCGCATCGTCGCGATCGGGTCTTCGACGGGTGGTGTCGAGGCATTGCTGACGGTGCTGTCGGCCTTTCCGGCGAACTGCCCGCCGACCGTCATCACGCAGCACATGCCCGGCACGTTCACCAAGAGCTTCGCGGAACGGCTCAATCGCACCTGCGCCGCGCATGTGTCCGAAGCGACTGACGGAGCCGCGCTCGAAGCGGGGCAGATCTACCTCGCGCCCGGCGGAGACTGCCACCTTCAGGTAGTCGGCACGACGCAAAGCCGTTGCAGGCTCGTTGCCGAGCCGACAGTGAACGGACATCGCCCGTCGGTCGACGTCCTCTTCCAGTCGCTCGCGAAGACAGCCGGCAAAGCTTCGGTCGGGGTCATCCTGACGGGCATGGGCCGCGACGGCGCGCAGGGCCTGCTTGCGCTGCGGCAGGCCGGCGCTCTGACGATCGGGCAGAACGAATCCACCTCGGTCGTCTACGGCATGCCGAAAGTCGCCTTCGAGATCGGCGCGGTTGCCCGGCAACTGCCGCTCGAGCGTATCGGCCCGGACATCATCAGCCAGTGCAATGCCGCCTACGCGGCGGAGGCGGCACGATGAGAGGCAGCCTCGCCGATCGCCTGGGCCATCGCATTCATGTGGTTCAGGGCGAGCAGCACGTTACCGACGATGCCGAGACGGTGCTGATCACGCTTCTGGGAAGCTGCGTCGCCGCCTGCATGCGCGACCCGCTCGCCGGCATCGGCGGCATGAACCATTTTCTGCTTCCCGGCGGGCGCTCGCAAAACTTCGATACGCAGGCGCAGCGTCACGCCGTCCATGCGATGGAGCTGCTGGTCAACGCTTTGCTCAGTCGCGGCGCGCGCCGCGAGCGTCTCGAATGCAAGCTCTTCGGCGGTGCCCGCCTGATCGACGGACTGACCGACATCGGACGTCAGAACGCCGATTTCGCCGAAGGGTTTCTGGCTGCCGAGGGCATCCGCCATGTCGGCGGCAGCCTTCGCGGAGAGCATGGCCGCAAGATCCAGTTCTGGCCGGTCTCCGGGCGTGCGCGCCAGTCGCTGATGGAACGCGAGAACTTGCAGGTGTTCGATGCCGAGCGGCGCATTCGCCCGGTCGCGCCACCCGAGAGCGACGGCGCGGTCGAGCTGTTCTGACCATCGCGCGCAGATGCGGCGGCCGTTTTTCGGATTGTCGAAAATTCCGGACCGTTTCTGGTTTTCGCGAAAACCTGAAATGATCTAGAACAGATCGACGTTGCCGGCGGCCGCTTCGTCCTTGCGCTCGATCGCTTCGGTGGTGGAGCCGATCGCGCGGGCGAGTTCGGTGAGCTTGAGGGCGCCGGTCGCTGCGCTCGTGTCGACGCGCCAACCGGGAAGCGAGGCACCGCGTATGGCGCGCAGGAAATCCGCGATGCCGGCGATACGCTGCGCGCTCAGATCGGCATCCTGCATCGCCTTGACATAGTCACGGTCAGCCGCGCCCGTCGCCCATGTCGTCTTCGCGATCGCCGCCTGGTTGTGGTCGATGCGGCGCGCGATGTCTTCAAGCTCGACCTGGATGCGGGCAAGCACATCCGTGATCGGCTCTGCGCGGGTGTCCTGGTCGTGCCGATGCGGGAGGCTCATGCGGTCCTGGCCCTAGTGCAGCTTGCCGACGATCGCTTCGAGGGCGCGTCGCAATTGGTCCGGGTTGAACGGCTTCGTCAGATAGTTGTTGAGGCCGAGCTTGCGGCCTTCGTCCAGCACGGCGCGGTCGGGGCTGCCGGTGAGGATCATGAAAGGCGTGCGCGAGGTCGGCTTGTAGGTGCGGATCGCGTGCAGCAATTGCAGCCCGTTCATCTTCGGCATGTTCATGTCCGAGATGATGAGGTGCGACGGCGTCGTCATCATCATCTTCATCGCCTGTTCGCCGTCGGGCGCAACCTGAATGTTGCGGAATCCGAGCGTCTCGAGCGCATCGCGAAGGAGCAGGCGGCTTGTCGTCGTGTCATCGACAACGAGAATCCTCAGTTGGGCTAGAAGTGACATGGTTCAGTACCCTTGTTGCGACTGGTCCGGGCGCTTCGCGCGGCCTGTTCCAGATGAGCAATCTGCGCTCTGCTTGTTGTTGCGTGCCGCGTGACCCGGTTCCCTCGATCCGTGTTCGCGTGCGTCCCTGTGCAGTCCGGTCTCAGTTCGGCAGTCCCTGTGCCGCGTGGTCGTTCATCAGCACGCTGTCGAGCGCGATGAGGCTGATCATGCGGCCTTCCATTGCAATCACGCCCTTCATGAAGACGCGGGCGAGTTCCGACGCGACGTTCGGCGTCGGCTGGATCGAGCCGGAATTCACGGTCAGGATGTCGGAGACCGCGTCGACCAGAAGTCCGATCGTCTGGGTGCCGACCTGCGTGATGATGATCACGTGGCGGGCGCTGGGTTCGGCCGGCCGAAACCCAAGCCGGGCGGCCAGATCGACCACGGGCAGCACCGCGCCGCGCAGGTTAATCACGCCCTTCACATAGTCCGACGCGTGCGGCAGCGGCGTCGTCGGCGTCCAGCCGCGGATGTCGCGCACCGACATGATGTCGACGCAGAATTCCTGCTCGCCGAGGCGAAACGCGATCAGCTCGCTGGCTGTAGCGGCGTCCTGTTCCCTGATCTGCATCATGCTGCATTCCTCTTGCGAATTGCGTCCGCGCGCGCGGCCTCTGAGCGCGAGCCCGCCACGATTGCATCGACGTCCAGAATGACCGCCACGCGGCCGTCGCCGAGGATGGTGGCGGCGGCGACGCCGAAGACGTGGCCGTAATTGGCCTCGAGGCTCTTGATGACGACCTGCTGCTGGCCGATGATCCCGTCGACCATCAGTGCGCATTGCGACTGGTTTTCCGTCTCCACCAGAACCGCGACGCTGTGCGTGGGCTGCGCCTCGTCGCTGCGATAGCCAAGGACGCTGCCGACATCGATGAGCGGAATGAAGGAGCCGCGGATCGCGATCACGCGCGCGCTTTCGCCCAGCGAATGCACCTCGCTCGCCTTCGGCTGAAGGGTCTCGACGATCGCGGACAACGGGACGACCAGCGTCTGGCCCGCGACCGTCACCACCATGCCGTCGAGCACCGCAAGCGTCAGCGGCAGGCTCAGCGTGAAGGTCGTGCCCTTGCCTGGGCGCGATGTGATGGTGATGCGGCCGCCGAGCGCCTGGATGGAGCGGCGGACGACGTCCATGCCCACACCGCGCCCCGAGACGTCCGAAATGGTTGATGCCGTGGAGAAGCCGGGCGCGAAGATCAGATCATCGATCTCGGAATCGGTGAGCTGGAGGTTCTCTTCGATCAGGCCCTTGCCGATGGCGATCTCGCGCACCTTGGCGCGATTGATGCCGGCGCCGTCGTCCGACACTTCGATGACGACGCGGCCCGACCGGTGGGCCGCGATCATGCGCACGACGCCTTGCTCCGGCTTGCCGGCCGCCACGCGCTTTTCCGGCGATTCCAGCCCGTGATCGATCGCGTTGCGGATCATGTGGGTGAGCGGATCGGCAAGACGCTCGATGACGGTCTTGTCGACCTCGCAATTCTCGCCTTCGGTCACGAGACGGACGGACTTGCCGGTCATGTCGGCGACTTCGCGAACCACGCGCGACATGCGCTGGAAGATCGGGCGCACCGGCTGCGCGCGGATCGCCATCACCGAATCCTGAATCTCGCGCGTCAGGTTCTCGAGATCGTCAAGGCCGACCGCGACGTCGGAGAGCCGGGCGATGCCCGCCTCGGTCACGCGCTGGGCCAGCATCGACTGGTTGATGACGAGTTCGCCGACGAGGTCGATCAGGCGGTCGACGCGGTCGAGATCGACGCGGATCGTGGGTTGCTGCGCGGTGGCGGCCTGGACCGGCTGACTGGCGGCGGCGGGCGATGTCCGCTCGGCCGGCGGTGCGATTTCGGCGACGGTGACCGGTGCGATCGGCGCGAGGACCTCGACCGGCTCGTCGGCGGGGACGAGGTCTTCCATCGGCTGCGCAACAACATCGGCGGTGCCGTCGAGATTCAGGCGGCGGGCGATCGACAATTCGCAATCGAACTCGACGAACTCGAAGATCTCGCGCACCGCTGTTTCCGCGGCATCGGTCTTCAGCTCGATCTTCCAGGTGAGGTAGGCGCCTTCCGGGTCGAGTTCGGAGAGGAGCGGAACCGTGTCGGTCTCGCAGGTGACGGTCATGTCGCCCAGCCGCCCAAGCTCCCGCAAAAGCCGAAGCGCGTCGTTGGCCTTCGCATAGAGGCCGGGAGCGGGCTTGAAGACGATGTCGTAGGTCTGGCCGGCCTCTTCCACGTCGCCGACGAGCGTGTCGAACGAGATCGCCACAGGCGCGAAGCCGAATTCGTCGACGCCCGTGTCTGCCGGCTCACTGTCCGCGTCTGCGCCGAAATCGAACGCGACCGGGGTCGGCGCAAAGCCGAACTCATCGGCCTCGAAGCCGTCACCGATGAGCGGCTGCGGCATGGCCTCCGGCACCGGCGCGGCATGTGCGCCGCCGGCGCGCGAGAGCTCGTCGCTCATCTGCGCGACGCGGGCCTGATCGGGCTCGCCGCCGTCGCGCGAGATGCGGACGAGATCGGCAAGGATGTCGGCGGACCGGAGCATCAGTCTCACGATCTGCGGCGTCGCGTCGAGCTTGCCGCTGCGCATGCCGTCCAGCGTGGTCTCGAAGGTGTGGGCGAAACGCACGAGATCGTCCAGCCCGAACGCGCCGGCCCCACCCTTGATGGAATGCACGGCGCGGAACACGGCGTTGATCGTCTCGACGTCGCCTTCCTCGCGCTCGATGGTCATCAAGCCCTGCTCAAGCTCCGCGAGCTGTTCTTCGCATTCCTGGAAGAAGGTCTGCTTGATGGCTGCCATCGTGTCCATGGGATCGTCTCCTCGTGGGCTCAGGCAGCGACGCGGTTGATGGCGTTGACGAGCTTGACCGGGTCGAACGGCTTGATGATCCAGCCGCTCGCGCCCGCGCGGCGCGCGCGGTCCTTCTTCTCGTCCACGCTTTCCGTGGTCAGCACGAGGATCGGGATGGCGCGGTGCTTGTCGCTGCCGCGCACGGCCTCGATGAAGCCGAAGCCGTCCATGCGCGGCATGTTGATGTCGGTGATGATGACGTCGGGCGTGCAGCCTTCGAGGACTTCGAGCCCGTGCACGCCGTCTTCCGCCTGAAACACCTCCATGCCGGCATCCAGAAGGGCGGCCTTGAGCATTTCGCGAATGGTGCGGGAATCATCGACGGTGAGGATCGTCTTGGACATGGTCAGTGCCTTCCCATCGGATGAGCCGAAAAATGTGTGAGGTCGAGGCCGGCAATCCGGATCGCGTCGACAAAGGCAGGCGAGGGCGTGTCGATCGCGAGTTCCGCGCCGTCGACGGTCCATGTGGCGGCGGCCGAGATGAGCACCTGCAGGCACTGTCCGCCGACGCGCTCGATCCCGGATGCGTCGAGAACGACGTCCTGTCCGCGCGCGGCTGTCAGCTCGAGCGCAAGAGGCCCGGCCGCCTTGATGTCCAGATGTTCCGGAAGCCTGATCCTCGCAGTCGCGGCTTTCCCCATGCCCCTAATCCCCGAAATGCTGTGCGGTCGGATGCATGGAGGTGGCAGGGCTGCGATCTGCCCTCGTCATGGACCCGCGATCGCGAATGGCGAAGGCTGCCGGCTGCTTCCAGCGCAGTCCAAAAAGGGTGGTCGAAAGACGCAGAAACGCCATCAGGAAACCTGAGCCACGCTGTCGCGTGGCGATGCATCGACGATGAATGGCATTCCGGTCTCGGCCGGATCAGGAGCGCGGCATCATGCCTTTGGTCAATGTCCACCAAGCCCCGACGCCTGCATAGCGGAGCATTGGTTTCATGACGATTAACAGGGGGTCGCGTGTTACGGAGGGCTCATCTCACGCAACGGAAGCGTGGCGCGCTTTCCGCGTGCCACGACAGAGATCGGGCGGCGCTCATGAGCGCCGCCCGAATGGCGATCAGGCGTTCTGCGCGGCGACCACGATGATCTCGACGCGATACTTCGGAGCGGCGAGCTTTGCCTCTCCGGTCGCACGTGCCGGCGTGTTGGCAGGATCGACCCAGGCGTCCCACGCCTCGTTCATCTCGGCGAAATCGGCCATGTCCGAAAGCCAGATCTGCGCGGACAGGATGCGCGCCTTGGACGAACCCGACAGCGCCAGCAGGCGGTCGATCTCGGCCAGGATGGACTGCGTCTGCTCCTTGACGGTCGTACCCTCGCCGACCTGTCCGGCCAGATAGACGATGCCGTTGTAGATGTTCGACTGGCTCATGCGCTTGCCGGTCTCGTGGCGGATGATGTCCATGACGTTCCTTTTCCTTGTCGTTGCTGCTTCCGCGCGAGTTCTATTGGCTCATCCGTCGACCGGCAAGGCGTTCAGACGAAACGCTCGCGTTCCGCTTCGACAATTTCGGCGATGAAGGCCGAAACCGCCTGCACGCGGCGCAGGGGGCGAACGGTTTCGTGGTAGACCAGCCAGTAGCCGCGCCGGATCGGCGCAACGACGGGAACCGGCACCAGATCGTCGTGGACGCGCGCGATGAAGGTGTGGAGGATGCCGATGCCGGCCCCCGAACGGACCGCCTCGACCTGGCCGAGCGCGGAAGAGACCGCGAAATCCGCCTGCCAGCCAGGCATGATCTCGGGGCCGTAGTCCAGCGACGGGCTGATCAGCAGATCGGGTACGTAGCCGACGAGCCGGTGGCCAACCAGATCGGCCGCCGTCTCGGGAAGGCCGTTCCTGTCGGCATAGGCGCGCGACGCGAAGAGGCCGAGCGTGTAGTCGACCAGCTTGCCGGCTACGAGCCGCCCCTCGGTCGGGCGTTCGACCGTGATCGCGATGTCGGCCTCTCTTCTGGACAGCGAAAACGAGCGGGGGACCGGCACAAGCTGGATCGCCAGGCCGGGATGGCGCTCGGCCAGCGCACCCAGCCGCGGCGCCAGGAACGCGACGCCGAAACCGTCCGGCGCGCCGATGCGCACCACGCCGGAGACTTCGTCGCTTTCGCCGGCGATATCCGCCCGCGCGGCGATCATGTCGGCCTCGATGCGCTCCGCCACGGTGACGAAGCGATCGCCCTCCGCGGTCAGTTCCGAGCCCGTCGTTAGCCGGCGAAAGAGTTTTGCGCCAAGTGCCTTCTCAAGTGCTGCGATACGGCGCGACACCGTCGCATGGTTGAGCTCCAGACGCCGCGCCGCGCCAAGGATCTGGCCTGCGCGCGCCACCGCGAGGAAAATGCGAACGTCGTCCCAGTTCATGTCATCAGCTCCGGGCCGGTCCGCTGAGGACGGCCATTTCGCATTGCACCAAATCATGAGCGGAGATGCAAGTGCAGCAATTCATGCACAACGGTTGCGGATTTGCTCGCGTTGCATTCGCGTCCCTAAAGCGGGACAATGGCCGCAAATTCAGGGAGAAAATTCATGCTCGAGATCGGACATTTCATCGGCGGCAAGAAGGTCGCCGGCACGAGCGGCCGCACGCAGAACGTCATGCAGCCCATGGACGGATCGGTGCGGGGCACCGTCGCGCTCGCCTCCAAAGAGGAACTGCGCGCGGCTGTCGAAAACGCCAAGGCCGCGCAGATCGGCTGGGCGGCGACCAATCCGCAGCGGCGCGTGCGCGTTTTGATGAAATTTCTCGATCTCGTTCAGAACGAATACGACGAGTTGGCCGAGACGCTGGCCCGCGAGCACGGCAAGACCATTGCCGACGCCAAGGGCGATATCCAGCGTGGTCTTGAAGTCGTCGAAGTGTGCATCGGCGCGCCGCATCTGATGAAGGGCGAGTTCACCGACGGCGCCGGTCCCGGCATCGACGTCTACTCGATGCGCCAGCCGCTCGGCGTGGTTGCCGGCATCACGCCGTTCAACTTCCCGGCCATGATCCCGTTGTGGAAGATCGCGCCTGCGATCGCATGCGGCAATGCGTTCATCCTCAAGCCGTCCGAGCGCGATCCGTCCGTGCCGATCCGCATCGCCGAACTGTTCCTCGAAGCGGGCCTGCCTGCCGGCGTGCTGAACGTCGTCAATGGCGACAAGGAAGTGGTCGACGCGATCCTCGACGATCCGGACATCAAGGCTGTCGGGTTCGTCGGATCGACGCCAATCGCGCAGTACATCTACTCGCGCGCCACGGCGAACGGAAAGCGCGCGCAGTGCTTCGGCGGCGCGAAGAACCACGCGATCATCATGCCGGACGCCGACATGGACCAGACCGTCGATGCGCTGATCGGCGCCGGCTATGGTTCGGCCGGCGAACGCTGCATGGCGATCTCGGTCGCGGTGCCCGTGGGCAAGGAAACCGCCGATCGGCTGATCGAAAAGCTGGCCCCGCGCGTCGAGAGCCTCAAGGTCGGCCCGTCCACCGACAATTCGGCTGATTTCGGCCCGCTCGTGACCAAGGAAGCGCTGGAGCGCGTGAAGGGCTATGTCGATACCGGCGTCGCGGAAGGCGCGAAGCTGGTGGTGGACGGCCGCGAGTTCAGCCTGCAGGGCTATGAAAACGGCTACTATATGGGCGGCTGCCTGTTCGACGACGTGACCGCCGACATGCGCATCTACAAGGAAGAAATCTTCGGGCCGGTGCTTTCGGTCGTGCGCGCCGACACCTACGAAAAGGCGATCACCTTCGCCAACGAACACGAGATGGGCAATGGCGTCGCGATCTTCACGCGCGATGGCGACGCGGCGCGCGATTTCGCATCCCGCGTCCAGGTCGGCATGGTCGGCATCAACGTGCCGATCCCGGTGCCGATCGCCTACTACACGTTCGGTGGCTGGAAGGCGTCGTCCTTCGGCGATCTGAACCAGCACGGCGCGGATGCCTTTCGCTTCTACACCAAGACCAAGACGGTCACCTCGCGCTGGCCGTCCGGCATCAAGGACGGCGCTGAGTTCGTCATACCGACGATGAATTAGCGGCTCCGGCACAAATACAAAACGCGAATTGAATGGGCGTCTTCGGGCGCCCTTTTTCGTTTCCGAACAAGTTCCTTTCCAGTCCGTAAAGAAAACGTGATGGAACGTGGAGGGCTTGTTTTTCCTTGGTTTCGCAACGGCCCACGCATCCGGCGCGGGTTTTGACGAAGCGAAAGCCGATCCTGCTCTAACTCGAAATACAGCCGGTTCGGATCAAGGAGAGAGTGCCATGGCACGCAGTTTGATTCTGATCTCCGCGTTCACCGCTTACGCGGTCCTGTCAGCTTCCCCGATCGCCTCGGCGACAAATTCCGAGGTCACACTTCCGCAGGCGCAGGCGGTAACCCCCGTGCAGGATACGCCTGCTCTCGCGGCGAACATGCTGCCCATGTCGATGTGCGGCGTGCGCGATCAGGTGGTGAGCGAACTTTCGCAGCAGTTCAAGGAAACCCCGATGGCTGTCGGACAGGTCGACGGCAATGCCGTGGTCGAAATCTTCGTGTCCGACGGCGGTAGCTGGACGATCCTGGCGACCGGAACCGACGGCACGAGCTGCATCGTCTCGGCCGGCGAGGGTTTCGAGAGCACGTCGCTCGTTCGTGGCGTGGATGCGTGAGCGATTAGCTAACGCCGGCCTGCCTGATGCGCGAGTTGTGACAGCATCGCCATCAGGCGATGTGCTTCGCTCGCGGCACGATGTTCGTTTCCGTCCAGAATAGCCTTGATCAGCCCGACATGATGCTCCGCCGACTGGGCCAGGCCTGAATCGGCCTGGTAGCGATACCAGAAGCGCCGGCTGTGCGTCTGGAGCGGTGCAGCGACGCGCACCGCATACTCATTGTCCGAAGCGGCGGCTATCACCTCGTCCAGCAATTTGTCGGCCTCCAGAAACGCGATCGTGTCGCGCGCCTCGACGGCCTTGCTCATCGCGTGAGCGGCGGAGTGCAGACTTGCGCGCGCATCCGCCGACGCGTGGCGCGCCGCCGAGCGCGCGAGTACGGCTTCCACGCCACGCCGCGCTTCCACGACCAGGGTCCAGTCCGCAGCGCGAAGCGGCGCGATCGCGAGGCCGGAGCGCGGGCGCACTTCGAGCAGGCCGTCCCAGGCAAGCCGCTGGATCGCTTCTCTTACCGGCGTCCGGCCGACAGCCAGCCGCTCGATCAGCGCACCCTCCGTCGTGATGCTGGAGGGCGCGAGTTCCAGTGTCACGATCATCCGTTCCAGCACCCTGTGAGCACGCACCGCCGCGCCCTCCTGCGGGGTTTCAATGATCTGCACTTGGGTCGCTGTATCGGTCATGCGCGTTGATATATCAGAGTCAGAATCGCATTGACAGGCCCTCGTGGCGGAGATATATCACTGATATATCAGATGGAGATCAGTCATGTGGGCAGGCGTAATCCCGGCGGTTACAACGAAATTCACCGAGTCTGACACGCTCGATCATGCGGAAATGGAGCGCTGCTTCGGTATCCAGATGGATGCCGGCTGCGATGGCCTCATCGTCTGCGGCTCGCTGGGCGAAGGACCGATGCTGCATGCCGACGAGAAGCTCGCCATTCTCAAGACGGCGCAGTCCGCCGCGGCTGGCAAGCCGGTTCTGCTGACGGTGAACGAAGCGGCGACGCGCGATGCCTGCGCGCTTGCCAGGCAGGCGGCGAAGGCCGGAGCCGACGGCCTGATGGTCGTGCCGAGCCCGATCTACCACACCAATCCCGCCGAGACCGTCGCGACGCTCAAGGCGGTCGCGGAGGCCGGCGACCTGCCGATCATGATCTACTCCAACCGTCTGGCCTATCGCGTCGACGTGACGATCCCGATCATGGAAGAACTCGCCGCCGACAAAAGGTTCGTCGCGGTCAAGGAATCGTCCGACGACATCCGCCGCTCGACCGAGATCATCAACGCATTCGGCGACCGGTTCGATCTCTTCACCGGCGTCGACAATCTCGCCTATGAGGCGTTGTCGATCGGCGCCATCGGTTGGGTGGCGGGGCTGGTCACCGCCTTCCCGCGCGAGACGGTCGCGATCTACCAGCTCATGAAGCAGGGTCGCCGCGACGAAGCGCTTGCCATCTATCGCTGGTTCCGCCCGTTGCTCGACCTCGACGTCTCGACCTATCTGGTCCAGAACATCAAGCTTGCCGAAGTTCACGCGCTCGGCACCAATGAGCGGGTTCGCATGCCGCGCATGCCGCTCTCGGGCGAGCGTCGGGTGGCGGTGGAGAAAGTGATCACCGATGCGCTGGCGGTACGGCCGAATCTGCCGTCATTCTGATCCGGTCCGTCAGCGAAGGCGGTGAGCGGCATGACACACACGATCGATAGTGCCGTTATAGGAGCGGGCATTATCGGCTGCGCGGTCGCGGCTGCGCTGTCGGATGCGGGCAGGCAGGTCACGGTTTTCGACCGGACCGGCATTTGTGACGAAACCAGCGCCGGAAACGCGGCTGCGTTCGCCTTCTCGGATGTTCTTCCTTTGGCGCAAAAGGGCATGGTGCGAAACCTGCCGCGATGGCTGTCCGACCCACTAGGGCCGCTCTCGATACCGCCCGCCTATCTGCCGCAGCTTCTTCCCTGGCTGTGGCGTTTCTGGCGGGCGGGCAGTTCCCGGCATCGCGAGGCGAGCCTCGCCGCCCAGGTCTCCTTGATGCGGCTTGCCGAAAGCGAGTGGATGGCGCTGCTCGATCGCTCCGGCACGCGGGCCATGCTGCGCGAGGACGGCTCGCTCGAGCTTTATGAGAGCGAAAGTGAGTTCGAGGCCTCGCTGGCCGGCTGGGGCGAGCGGGAGCGCTTCGGCATCGAATTCCGTCATGTCGCGGGTGATGAACTGGCCGCCCTCCAGCCGGGCCTGTCGCCGCGTTTCGTGAAAGGTACCTTCGTTCCCGGCTGGAAGACGGTCTCGGATCCTCAAATCCTTGGCAAGGCCGTCTTCGCGCATGCGCAACGCGGCGGCGCGATCTTCGAAAAGCGCACGGTCGAGCGGATCGACGCGGACAGCCGCGGCGGCGCGCGCATTCGCTTCACGGATGGCGAGGAGGTTGCGTGCCGCAAGCTCGTCGTCGCGGCCGGCGCCTGGTCGCATCGGCTGACGGCGATGATGGGCGATCGCATCCCGTTGGAGACCGAGCGCGGCTACAACACGACGCTTCCCGCGGATGCGTTCGACGTGCGGCGCCAGCTCATCTTCTCCGGGCACGGCTTCGTCATCACGCCGCTCGAAACCGGGTTGCGCGTGGGCGGCGCGGTCGAGCTTGCAGGGTTGGAGCGCGCGCCGGATTATCGCCGTGCCCGCGCAATGCTCCAAAAGGCCGCCAGCTTTCTGCCGGGGCTCAGGACCGAGGGCGGTCGTGAATGGATGGGCTACCGCCCGTCGCTGCCTGATTCACTGCCCGTGATCGGCTGCTCGACAGCCTCTCGCGATATCGTCTACGCTTTCGGCCACGGCCATCTCGGTCTCACGCAATCGGCCGCCACCGGCCGTCTGGTGCGTGATCTCGTGCTCGGGCAGGCCGCGCCCATCGATCTGTCTCCCTTTTCCGCGCAACGGTTCTGATTTCATGGCACGACATTCGTTCTTCTGCATCGACGGCCACACCTGCGGAAACCCGGTACGCCTCGTTGCCGGCGGCGGGCCCATTCTCGACGGCGCGACGATGATGGAGCGCAGGGCGCACTTTCTCGCCGAATATGACTGGATCCGCAAAGGCCTGATGTTCGAGCCGCGCGGTCACGACGTGATGTCCGGCTCGATCCTCTATCCGCCGACGCGCGACGATTGCGACATCGGCATCCTGTTCATCGAGACGTCCGGCTGCCTGCCGATGTGCGGGCATGGCACGATCGGCACGGTGACGATGGCGATCGAGCATGGGCTGGTGACACCCAAGACGCCCGGCACGCTGCGGCTCGACACGCCCGCCGGCCTCGTGATCGCCGAATATCGCCAGGAGGGGCAGTATGTCGAGGAGGTCCGGATCACCAACGTCCCGTCCTTCCTTTATGCCGAAGGGCTCGAGGTCGAGTGCCCCGATCTCGGCCCCTTAAAGGTGGACGTCGCCTATGGCGGCAATTTCTACGCGATCGTCGAGCAACAGGAAAACTACCGGGACATGGCCGATCACTCGGCTGGCGACCTGATCGCCTGGAGCCCCGTGCTGCGCGAACGGCTCAACCAGCTTTATTCATTCGAGCACCCGCTGGATCCTTCCATCAGCCGATTGAGCCATATCCTGTGGACCGGCGTGCCGACTGTGGAGGGTGCGGATGCGCGCAACGCCGTGTTCTACGGCGACAAGGCGATCGACCGTTCGCCCTGCGGGACCGGCACGTCGGCGCGGATGGCGCAGCTTCACGCGAAGGGCAGGCTCAAGGCCGGCGACACCTTCGTGCACGAATCGATCATCGGCTCGCTCTTCAAGGGCAAGGTGGAGGGCGAAACCAGCGTGGGAGAGCGGCCGGCGATGGTTCCTTCCATCGGCGGATGGGCGCGCATGACCGGGCTGAACACGATCTTCATCGACGATCGGGATCCGTTCGCGCACGGCTTCTCGGTACTGTAGGCGATTGCGGCGAAAGCATGGAATCGACGCGTTATCCAGGGCAGGATTTCAGGGGAATACGCCAAAAAGATGCGGACAAACGCAAGGAAATTGCGTGAAAGACAGGAGAATCCAGTGCCGGAAGCAAGGACATTGCGCTGTGCCAGTGCTAGCTTCCGTCTTGGTCCAAGCGGCTGGTAGCAACCATCGGGGGCGTCGGTTCGATGCGACAGCAAGTGCTGCCGCAGCCGAATTTAGACGTTGCAATCCACCGTCGTCGGACTACCACTAGGGGACCAAAGAAAAGGGATGCGTCTTCCGGCGACATCCTCGGGGAGCCATCGAGACTATGGAATACTTCGTTCAGCAGCTTATAAACGGGCTGACGCTAGGGTCCATCTATGGGCTGATCGCGATCGGTTACACGATGGTCTATGGGATCATCGGGATGATCAACTTCGCCCATGGCGACATCTTCATGATCAGCTCGTTCATCGCGCTGGCCACCTTTCTCATTCTCACGAGCGTGCTTGGATTTGCTTTCCTGCCGGTCGTGCTGCTGATCGTCCTGATCATCGCGATGCTGTTCACCGCAGCG